>JBAXEN010000192.1:0-8099 GCA_037140415.1 Betaproteobacteria bacterium
AGTACAAGGATTCGAACCTTGGACCCCCTGCTCCCAAAGCAGGTGCGCTACCAGACTGCGCCACACTCCGAACAGAATCATTATAGCCGGGCGCTCTTGCTCGGCCGCGCACAAACCGGTCTCGGGCCTCGCAGGCGGGCAAAACACCTACAAATGATCGGGTAAAACCACTAGATACGGGCAGACCGTCGCCACCTAATATGCATCGGTGGATGGTTTGTTACGAATCCATGCATGGGGGCGATCTCCGGGCTGCGCTTGTCAGCCGTCCCGCTGGCCTTCCCCCTCGATTCCTGATGAAGAGTTAGCAGCCGCCGGTGCCGCAAGGTCCCGGTGGCTTTTTTTTGGGGGCTTGGGGGTTCAGAGTGTTTCGCGCAGCCCAGCGGCGGCATCAAACAACAGAGGCAGCCAGTCGCGTTGCAAGGCCTCGGGGGCCAGGCGCTCGGCGGTGCTGACCACGTTGAGGGCGGCGACGGTGCGCCCTTGCGGGTCACGCAGGGGCACGGCCAGGGCGTGTACGCCCAGCTCGTGCTCCTGGTTGGCCAGGGCGTGGTCGCCGCGCGCCGCTTGGGCCACAGCCTGCTTAAACAGGCGCACATCGCTCAGGGTATGGGGGGTCAGGCGTGGCAGGCGGCCGTCAACCAGGCGGCCCTGCAGCCATGCCTTGAACTGGGCCGCCGGCAGGTTGGCCAGCAGCACGCGGCCGGTGGAGGTGGCATGGGCCGGCAGTCGGGCGCCCAGATGCAGGCCATAGGCCTGGGCCACAGGGCCAACTGCCGCGCTGCCCATACCGGCGCTGCCTGCAGCCGCACTGCGGCGCAGGCCGTGGCCGCTGCGGCCGACGATCACCACCTCGTGACCGTCGAGCACCGCCACTGAAAAGGAATCACCGGTCTGTGCGGCCAGGCGGTTGAGCGTGGGCTGCACCGCCCGGGGCAGGCGCGAAGATGCCAGGAAGCTGCCTGAAAACCTGAGCACCTTGGCCGACAGCCAGAAGTAGCGGCCGTCGGTCTCCAAGTAGCCCAGGTGGGCCAGGGTGAGGAGGTGCCTGCGCGCCGCAGCCCGGGTGATGCCGGCCCGCTCGGCCGCCAGGGTGGCATTGAGCCGCTGGCGCTGCATGTCAAAGCTCTCGAGCACCGCCATGCCTTTGGCCATGCCTTCGATCAGGTCGGCCTTGGCGATGGGGGCGGTGCTCGGGCGGGTGGTTTGGAGCGGCATTGCGCGATGATCGCACAAAGCAGCTGATCATCGCGCAAATTTGCGGCCGCGCTCGCGTCGACATGCACAGCGGCTTCTATGCTCGTTGGCTGTGACGCTCACCGCGCTGCCACCCGCAGCCCTCTTTATCAGCCCGCAGGAGATGCCATGACCACCCTCCCCCCCACACGACGCACCCAGGTGGCCATCATCGGCGCAGGCCCGGCCGGGCTGCTGCTCGGCCAGTTGCTCTACAAGGCCGGCATCGAGGCGGTGATCATTGAGCGGCAAAGCGCCGACTATGTGCTCGCCCGCATTCGCGCCGGCATCCTTGAACAGATCACCGTCGACCTGCTGCACGAGGCGGGCGTGGGAGAGCGCGTGCAGCGCGAAGGCACCGTGCACCACAGCATCGAGCTGGTTTTTGCCAACACGCGCCACCCCATCGATGTGACCGGTCTTACCCAGGGCAAGGTGGTGACGGCCTATGGCCAGACCGAGGTCACCCGCGACCTGATGGACGCGCGTGCGGCTGCCGGCTTGCCCTGCGTCTACGAGGCCGCCAAGGTGCAGGTGCATGATTTTGAGGGCGATCGTCCACGCGTCACCTATGAAAAGGACGGCAGGACGCATGAGATCGAGTGCGACTTCATCGCCGGTTGCGACGGCTTTCATGGTGTCTGCCGCGCCAGCGTGCCAGCCGGCGCCATACGCGAGTACGAGAAGGTTTACCCCTTCGGATGGCTGGGCATCTTGGCCGATGTACCGCCGGTCTCGCCGCATGCCATCGTCTACGCCAACAGCGAGCGGGGGTTTGCGCTGTGCTCCATGCGCAGCCTCACCCGCAGCCGCTACTACGTTCAGTGCCCGATGGACGACAAGGTGTCCGACTGGAGCGACGAGCGCTTTTGGGACGAACTGCGCCGCCGGCTGGATCCGGACTTGGCCGAGCGCATCGCGGTCGGACCGAGCATTGAAAAAAGCATCGCCCCCCTGCGCAGTTTCGTCGCTGAGCCCATGCGCTTTGGCCGCCTGTTCCTGGCCGGCGATGCGGCCCACATCGTGCCGCCCACCGGCGCCAAGGGCCTGAACCTGGCCGCCAGCGACGTGAAGTACCTCTCGAGTGCGCTCATCGAGCACTATCACGAGAAAAGTGAGGCCGGCATTGACCACTATTCTCAGCACGCCCTGGCCAGGGTCTGGCGGGCCGAGCGCTTTTCCTGGTGGCTGACCTCACTGATGCACCGCTTTCCGGACACCGCCGGCTTCGGCCAGAAAATCCAGGAGGCCGAGCTCGATTACCTGGTCCGCTCCGAGTCCCTGTCGCGCTCGCTGGCCGAAAACTACGTGGGCCTGCCGCTGGACTTTGGCATGTGAAGGCCGAGACCTGAGGCCCGAGTTCGGACGCCGCCCAGAGGTCGGTTAAATTTGGTGGTATGAACCGAAACACCAAGCCACTCAAGGGCGTGCGCATTGTCAGTCTGGCGCTGAACCTGCCCGGCCCCGCCGCCCTGCGCCGGCTGGCCGACATGGGCGCGCGCTGCACCAAGATCAACCCGCCGGCCGGCGACGCGATGAAAGCCTATACGAGCGCAGGCTACGAGATGCTGCACGCGGGCGTGCGAGAGCTAACGCTGGACCTCAAAGCCGCCGCTGGCCAGGCCGCGCTGCACAAGCGCCTGGCCAACACCGACGTCCTGCTGGCCTCGTTTCGGCCCTCGGCGCTGCGCAAGCTGGGGCTCGATTGGGCCAGTCTGCGCAAGCGCCACCCACAGCTCAGCCTGATACAGATCGTCGGCGCGCCCGGCCCGCTGGCCGAGGTGCCGGGGCACGACCTGACCTACCAGGCCGAGGTCGGCCTGGTGCCAGGCCTCGAACTGCCCGCCAGCCTGTATGCCGACATGGGCGGCGCCCTCATGGCCAGCGAGGCTGCGCTGCAGGCGGTGCTGCAGCAAAAAACCAGCGGCCGGGGCAGTTGCCGCGAGGTGGCGCTGTCCGAGGCCGCCCAGTGGCTGGCCCTGCCGCGAATGTGGAAGATGACCACACCCGACGGACCGGTGGGCGGGGCGCATGCGGGCTACCAGCTCTACCCCTGCCGGGACGGCCGCGTGGCGGTGGCTGCGCTGGAGCCGCACTTTGCCCAGCGCCTGTGCGAAGCCGCAGGCGTGGCCATCGCGCACCCGGTGAAGGATTTGTTCAAGCCCCAGGTGCATGCCGCCATCGCGGCCTGGTGCGCCGGCCAAACGCGAGAGCAGCTCGACGCGCTGGCCCAGGCGCGCGACATTCCGCTGCACAGTCTGGCCTGACGCTTGGCGGGCGGGCGGGGGCCGCCGCCCAGGGCAAAATCGAGCGCTCCGATCACGTTTCACCGTTGGGCGACTGCGGTTGCAAGGACTTGGCCCAGGCGGGCGGTCGGGCCACCTGCCAGTGCCACTGCCCATGGCGCCAGCGCGCCACCAAACGAGGCCCCGCCACACCCGCGCGCCCCACACCCGAGGTGTCGTAGAGCAAGGCCAGATCGGCCATGGGAATGGCCTGGCGCAAATGCTGCAAGGTGCGGGGATAGCGCGCCAGGATCCGTTCTGCAGGAACAGCGTGACCGCCTTCAGCCACCCGCTGCGCCACCCGGGCGATCAACTGGGTCGGGTCATCGACACACACCACCAACAGCACCACGGAAAAGCCGGCGCCGCGCGCATGCTGCATCAGGTCCAGCTTGGACGGATGGGAAAACACCGTCTCGCTGACAAAGGAAAGGCCTTGCTCGAGACAAGCGGCGCGCCTGGCATCGGCCCAGGTGCGCCTGCAGAGAACGCTCGCGCAAATCGGTCACATGCTGCAAGGCTTGCGCCTCATGGATATCGGCATTGACGAACGGCGCGTCGGCAGGCAGCAGACCTGCGTCCACGGCAGCACGGTAGAGCGTGGACTTGCCTGCGCCATTGGGGCCGGCCAGCAGAAAGAAGACCGGCTTCAAGGCCAGGGCGGCCGACAAGCTCAGGCCGCCTAGGAGGCCTTGCGGCGGTTGGCCTGCACCGTTTGGCGGACAGCCTGCGCCAACTTGCCAGTGCTTTCAGCTGCCAGAAACTCGGCATCGATGCGGTCCAGCGGATCCACCTGCGACGCCGGAATTTGGCCCAGGTCGTACCGCGCAATGGCTTCGCGCGCCTCGGCGACGGTCAGGCCCGAAGCTTCAGCAATGCGGCCCAAAGTGGCCCAGTACTCGATTTGCCCGGCCACCGACCGACGCATGGGTGCAGCGGCCTCGCGGGCTTGGCTGACCAGCCCCGCTGGCAGTTTGACGGAAGAGAACGAGGGAGACGACGCAGCCATGGCAGATCCTTTTTGGCGCATTTTGCGCCAAAAAATAGGCTCTGCGCAATATCCCCTGAACTGGGGCGCTGCGCGTGGCTCAGCGGCCGGACTTGCCCGGCTTGCCGCCGGCCGGAACGGGCGGCCTCGCGGACGATTTAATGCCGGGCCGTGGCGGCAGGCCGGTGTGCTGCGTCAGTACGCGGCCGCGCACCGGCGAGTTGGGCTTGGCGCCGGCAAGCACAGTGGAGTTTTTGCGGCGTGCGCTTTGGTAGCTACCGTCAGTCAGCGGCTGAAACGTAGGGATCAAGTGGTGCTTGCCGTTGCCGATCAGGTCGGCCCGGCCCAGGGTCTTGAGGGCCTCGCGCAACAAGGGCCAGTTGTTGGGATCGTGGTAGCGCAAGAAGGCTTTGTGCAGGCGACGGCGTTTGTCGCCGCGCACGATGTCTACCGTCTCGCTCGCCCGGCCCACTTTGCGCAGCGGGTTCTTGCTGCTGTGGTACATGGCGGTGGCCGTCGCCATAGGACTGGGGTAGAAGGTCTGAACCTGGTCGGCGCGAAAGCCGTTTTTCTTGAGCCAGACGGCCAGGTTCATCATGTCCTCGTCGCTGGTGCCCGGGTGCGCCGCAATGAAGTAGGGAATCAGGTACTGCTTCTTGCCCGCCTCTAGCGAGTACCTGTCAAACATCTGCTTGAACTTGTCATAGCTGCCGATGCCCGGCTTCATCATCTTGGACAGCGGCCCGCCTTCGGTGTGCTCGGGCGCGATCTTCAGGTAGCCGCCCACATGGTGGGTGACCAACTCCTTGACGTACTCCGGGCTTTGCACCGCCAGGTCGTAGCGCAGTCCCGAACCAATGAGGATCTTTTTGACGCCCTTGATCGCCCGCGCCCGCCGGTACATCTTGATCAGCGCCGAATGGTCGGTATTCAGGTTGGAGCAGATGCCGGGGTAGACGCAGCTGGGCTTACGGCAGGCGGCCTCGATCTCGGGCGACTTGCAGCCGATGCGGTACATATTGGCGGTCGGACCGCCCAGGTCGGAGATGGTGCCGGTAAAGCCTGTGACCTGGTCGCGGATGGCCTCGATCTCGCGAATCACCGAGTCTTCAGAACGGCTCTGAATGATGCGCCCTTCATGCTCGGTGATCGAGCAGAAGGTACAGCCGCCAAAGCAGCCGCGCATGATGTTGACCGAAAAGCGAATCATCTCCCAGGCGGGGATCTTGGTCACGCCGTCATGGCCGCCCTGCTCGTCGGCATAGACCGGGTGTGGGCTGCGCGCATAGGGCAGGTCGAACACATGGTCCATCTCGGCGGTGGTCAAAGGAATCGGCGGTGGAGTCATCCAGACGTCACGCGCGGTCACGCCTTCGCCGTGGGCCTGCACCAAGGCGCGGGCATTGCCCGGGTTGGTCTCCAAGTGCAGCACGCGGTTGGCATGGGCGTAAAGCACCGGATCAGATTTAACCTGCTCGTAGCTGGGCAGACGGATGACGCTGCGTTCGCGCGGCGGGGGTTTGGCCATGGAGGCGGTGGCTAGCCTGGGCGAGACCGCGCCACTGACTGCCGCATTGCGCACAAACTTGATCGGCATGCCCTTGCCATTTTCGGCATCGGCCACCGCCTGCGCCTCGTCCTCGCGGGCGCAGCTGGCGCCCTGCTCGCGCGCCTGCTCCGAGATCATCAGATAAGGGTTGATATGGGCGTCGACCCGGCCGGGCTGGTCGACCTGGGTGGAGTCGATCTCAAACCAGCCCTGGGCGCTCGGATCGTCGCTCTTGCGCACAAAGGCGGTGCCGCGCACATCGGTGATCTGCTCGATGGGCTCACGCGCCGCCAGCCGGTGCGCAATCTCGACGATGGCGCGCTCGGCATTGCCATAAAGCAGCAGGTCGCATTTGGCGTCGATCACGATGGAGCGCCGCACCTTGTCGGACCAGTAGTCGTAATGGGCCACCCGCCTGAGCGAGCCTTCAATGCCGCCCATGATGATGGGCACATCCTTATAGGCCTCGCGGCAGCGCTGCGAATAGACCAAGGCCGCCCGGTCGGGCCGCTTGCCGGCGCCGCCGCCGGCGGTGTAGGCGTCGTCACTGCGGATCTTGCGGTCGGCGGTGTAGCGGTTGATCATGGAGTCCATGTTGCCGGCGGTCACGCCGAAAAACAGATTCGGCTTGCCCAGCGCCTTGAAGGGCTCGGCCGACTGCCAGTCGGGCTGGGCGATGATGCCGACCCGAAAACCCTGGGCCTCGAGCATGCGCCCGATCACCGCCATGCCGAAGCTGGGATGGTCCACATAGGCGTCGCCAGTGACGATGATGATGTCGCAACTGTCCCAACCCAGCCGCTCCATTTCCTGCCGGCTCATCGGCAAAAACGGGGCCGTGCCCAAGCGCTGAGCCCAGTATTTGCGGTAACTGGTCAGCGGTTTGGCATCGCGCGGAAAGAGGGAAACGTCGGCGTAGGCGCTCATGGGGATCCGGGGGTTAACCCGATTCTAGGTGGCCGGCCTGCGAGCCGCCGCCTTGGCAAGGGCCGGCCCTTGGTGGCGCAGGGTCTGCAGGGGACATGCAGCACGCACAGATGCAGCTTACAAAATTGGAGGGCCTATGAAGGGCAGGGTCAGCCCGATTGACACCCTCTGCATTCGAGCCTACCTTGCCTGCGCATTCCGCCAGGCACCCACCGGGCTCAAAGGCGGGCCCTGCACACAACAAAAACCACGACGAGAGGAAACCCATGTTCACCCAAAGCTGGAGCACGTCACCGCGCAGCTACAACATCCAGGTCGAGCGCAATGTCGACATCCCGGTTGGCAACGGCATCTTCATGAAGGCCGACATTTATCGCCCGGACGCGCCGGGCCAGTTCCCGGTGATTCTGGCCGCCAGCCCCTACTCCAAAGAAATTCAGGCCATGCCGA
Source organism: Betaproteobacteria bacterium (assembly GCA_037140415.1). Classification (GTDB taxonomy): domain Bacteria; phylum Pseudomonadota; class Gammaproteobacteria; order Burkholderiales; family Burkholderiaceae_C; genus Polaromonas. The sequence continues at coordinate 7,436 of JBAXEN010000192.1, forward strand.
TGATGCCGGTGGGCTTTAGCTATGCAAGGGGCTGGATGGAGTCGGGTGACCCGAATTTTTATGTACGGCGCGGCTATGTGATGGTCATCGCCACCCTGCGCGGCGCCCGCGGCTCGGGCGGCGCCTTCGGCAACATTGAGCCCGACCCGCAAACCGTGGCCGATCTGGCGCAGGCCATTGAATGGCTGGGCCACCAAAGCTGGAGCACCGGCAAGGTGGGCATGAACGGGGTGTCCTACTTTTCCATCATCGCCAAGCGAGTGGCCATGCTCAACCCGCCCAGCCTGGCCGCGCTGTTCTCGCCCTACGGTTTTACCGATGGTTACCGCGACGTGCTCTACCGCGGCGGCATCCTGGCGGCTGAATTCATGGAGTACTGGCTGCGCCGGCAGGCCCCCTTCTTCAACATTGAAAACACGCTGCGCAAAAAATGGGGCGACGAGAAATACCAGGCGGCCATCAACGCAGCTCTGAAGGACCCGGAGATCACCGCCAGCGCAGTGCTGGCCAATGCGCTGCGTCAGCCCGAGGTGGGCGGCAATCCGGTGCTGCTCGAAATCTTGCTCAATCCGCTGTTCAATGAATATTGGCAGGAACGGGTGGTCGATTTCGACAAGGGCTGCCAGGTGCCGACCTATTTGGGCGGCGACTGGGGCATGTTCGG
>JBAXEN010000193.1:0-8098 GCA_037140415.1 Betaproteobacteria bacterium
AAGCCCCTTCATTCAAGCTCCTGAATTCAAGCCCCAGAAAGCCAGCGCATCCACGCCTGATCGCTGCAGGCCCAGTACAGCACCGCAGCCGCCACCAGCGCAGGGCCAAAGGGCACGGGCTGGCTGCGCTGGCCTTGGGCCAGAGCCAGCAAGACGTGCAAGACGCTGGAGATCAGCAGCAAAGGGAGCAATGCCCAGGGGCCGAACCAAGCGCCCAGGGCGGCCGTCAGCTTGAGGTCGCCGCCGCCCATGCCCTCCATGCCGCGCAGGCGCTTAAAGCCCCAGGCCAGCCCATACAGCGCCAAATAGCCGGCCGCCGCGCCCCAGACCGCGTGATTGAGTGTGACCGCCGTAGCGCCCACGCTGGCCAGCAGCAGACCAGCCCACATCAGCGGCAGGGTAAGGGCGTCGGGCAGCAACATGGTTTGCCAGTCGATCACCAGCAGCACCAGCAAGGCCGAGAAAAAGCCTGCCCAAACCAGGGCCTGAGGCGTGGCACCCATTCCCGCCACCGCTCCCGCCCAGATCAGAGCCGATGCGATCTCCATGAATAAATTCACCCGGCCTATCGGCGCCTGGCAAAAGCCACAGCGGCCGCGCAGCAATGCATAGCTGATCAGCGGCAGGTTGTGCCACCAATGCAGGGACGTGCCGCAGCTCGGGCAGTGCGAACCCGGCCAGGCCAGATTCAGCTCGGTGTCTTCCAACACCATGTGCGGCAGCCGGTAGACCACCACCCCCATGAAGCTGCCGAGCATCGCGCCCCAAAGCGCAGCCACAGCCACCCAAAAGGCGGCGGGCATGGCGGCGAAGTCGGCAAACATGGGGGAAGTATCGGCGAGGCTCAACGCGGGCACAGTGCGGGCTAGATGCAGACTAAGGGTAGGCTCAGCGGCGAGGCTGCGCCTGAGCTGCCGACAGGTGGGCCACACGCCGCAAGACCTGCCTTGCATAGTGTTCGCGCTTTTCAGGCGAACTGGCGTTGTAGGCGCCCAGGCCTTGCGCGTTATAGCCCAGGCGGGCAAAGCCCTTGGACAAAATCCAAGCTCCCACCAGGGTGCTGACGCAAGGGTCGTACAGGTGCTGCGGCGCAATGCCGTGCTTGGCCAGCGTCGGGAACCACAAGCTGTTGATCTGCATCAGCCCAATGTCAAAACTGCCATTGGTGTTGCGATTGATCGCATGCGGATTACCCCCCGACTCCTGCTGGGCAATCGCACGCAGCAGCACCTCGGGCACCTGATAACGCTCGGCGGCCTGCTCGAAGCAGGCGGCGCGAGCGGCCTGAACGGACAATATCAGGGCGGCGAGTAAAACAAGGAGCAGGGGCATGAAACAAACAAATGGAAACCCTGGGCAGCGAAAGCCGGCTGTCTGCATGAGGACACTAGAGCGAGCCACGGGACAAAGCGATGAAGCGGGCCGCCATCACTTCCGTGTTGTAACCGGGCAGGCCGACGTAGCTCGAATCGGGTATGCGCTGGCAACCGATGCTTTGCTTAGCAAGACCCTGCCTGCAATTATTTCCACCATCTGTATTGGCCTTGACCGAACTCATGCCGATGTACCAATAGCCGCCTATGCAATTAAAGTCGTAAACCGTTTTATCGTTCAGAGGGATCTGATCAAATCCCACCATGATAGGCGTGGTGTAATTACCTCGTGACGCCTGAACCACAGAGGCATTCGGGTAATACGTCGTATTCGGAGCCTCTAATGGGTAAGTCGCGCCTCCAAGTCCATTGCATCCCCAGGGCGTTTTCTTCCATACAGGGTCCCCCTTATCCCACTGAAAATTAATCAATTCCCATTTGATCTGTTGACCTTTGAGTGTACTGACGTCGGTGCCCAGACCCCCTACCGTTACCCCAAGTTGACTCAAGGTGTTATTGATGTTCGCAATACTGTAGGTGCCAAGGTTTTGGCTCATAGAGTTCACAAGGGTCTGCAGATCAGTATAACCGGTCAGTGTCTTCTCTATTACTGTGACTCGATTATCCAGACTCCCGATATCTTTGGTGTTGGCGGCAATATCTTTGGTGTTAGTAGCGATATCAGATGTATTTTTTTCAACCAGCGCCAGCAGGTCTTTATCGCCTTTGGCCACTTGAGATTGCAAGGTATCGATATTTGCCTGCAAATTCGACCCTAAGGTGGTGATATTTGTCTGCAAAGTCGTACCCAAGGTATTCAGCGCGCCTGTAAAGTCCACCGTGTAGGTCCAAGTTCTGGTGTTGGGGTCACAGACCACCAGGCGGACACTGTTCGGAGTATTGGGCAGACTGGCGCGGCGAATGGTTTCATTGGCGGGATCACAAGACTTCCCGAATTCCCCTTCGCTGGCCAGCATGAGTTGATTGACGGTGGTTTTATCCTGGAAAAGGGCACTACCCTGAAAAGTGCTACTGCCTTTAAAAAAACTGTTCCCTTTAAAAGTGCTAGTGCCGTCAACATCCAAGGTGCCAAACAGGTTCGTTGCTCCTCGGACCTGCAGGCTGCCCAGTATTGCGTTGCCTGCCACTTCAAAGGCCCCAGAAATATAGGCGCTGCCAGCCTCCAAGAGCCCAGTAATCTTTGCGCTGCCTGCCTCCAAGAGCCCAGCAATCTTGGCCGAGGCGGCCTCCAGGAACCCATCAAGCTTGGCCGAGGCAGCCTTAAGAGCGCCCTTAAACGTTCCGTCGTTGGCACTCAAGTTGCCTTTAAACGTACCATCACCGTCGGCTTTAACGTCACCTCTAAACGTACCGTTTTGCCCCGTGATATTGCCAGCGACGTCGACATTGCCGCGAAAATTGCCGAGTCCTGTTACATCGAGGTCGCCGGCGAAGGTGCCTTTGCGAGCAGACAGATCACGTGCAGACAGATCGCCCGCAAATGCGCCATTACCCGTCACAGCGAGGTTGCCGCCTGCAGACAGGTTGCCCGAATATATGCCATTACCAGTCACAGCTAGGTTCCCGCCTGCAGACAGATCTCCCGCAAATGTACCGGTGGCTGCGCTCACCGTGGCCGCCTGCAAGGTACCGACACCGGTGATGTCCTGCCCGCCCACATTCCAAGCAGAGGTCAGGGTTTGCGTGCCATCACGGCGCACAAATTGGTCAAAGCCTGAGCTGCCAAAGCCACCGCGCATGGCCAGCACAAACGGTGCGCCCTGGACGACGCCATTGAGGTTCACCTGCAAGGGATTGGGTAATCCAGCCGCGTCGGCTCCGTTCTGGCCTCTGAGCTGTCCACCGGTCCCGGGCCGGTTGTCAGACAGAAAGGCATCACCGCCGGCCGCCATCACGATCTGATCGAGCAGGATGTCAGACGAACGGCTGGTGTTGGTGAGGTTATAGGGCTGTAGATTAAAGACCAAGCTGCTCAGATCAGCGGCCAGACCACCTCCGGCTAGGGGCATCCTGCGTATGAGCACTGCATATTGGGCAGGTGCGGCATTGCCTGCGGCATCGGTGATCTGCAAGGGGTTTCTGTTCAGGCCGGCAAAGGTGGGTATTGGCAGCTGGTTGTTGAAGGCCACGCCGCCAGCGCGCACCATCAGGCCCAACTGCTCCAATTCCTCCAAGGTCGGCTGCAGGCCGTTGGCAATCACGACCTCCCGTTGTTGTCCCGCAGGGGGGGCGATCCTGATGGCGCAGCCCACTGCCGGTGGGCCCGCGGGCCTGTTGAGAACCGTGCTGCCGGCCCACCCCACATCGCTGCAGGCATCTGGCAGACCCCTGATCCGGCCATAGTAATTGGCCATATAGCTTTCAGCAGCCTTGCCGACGTGCCTGTACATATCGCCAATAGAGCGGGCCGCATCCAGCGTGGCCTGGTAGGTCTGCATCTGAATGGTGCCGATGATGATCATGGTGGTGATCACCGTGGTCATGCTCAGTTCGAGCAGGGTAAAACCCTTTTGCAGCTGGTGTGTCTTTGCTTGCATGGTCAACTCTCTTGTATTGAAGCCCCAGAATCAGCGCCCTTGCGCATTGGCCTTGATGCCGTTTTGCAGTTCCATGGTGGTGCTGAAAAACCCCCCCATCATGATGAAGAGCAAAATGCCGCAGACCACCAAAATCATGGATGCCACCCGCGCGGCAGACTTTTGAATCTGGTCGATCACCCGGTCGATCGAGCCTGTGCCTATGCGCACAAAAGCTTCCACCGGGCTGCGCCGCTCTGAAGCATCCTGCACCCGGTCTTCCAGATACTGGTTGAGCAGACCGGTCTTGAAAGCCACGCCAAAGTTGACGGTATTGCCGCGCGCCAGGGTGCGCAGGATGCGCCTGACGTGGTAGCGCATCCAGGGCGAGCTGTAGATCAGGGCCCGGTCCAGCGAGGAGCGCAGCGAGACGCCGCTGCGCATCAGCGCCGCCAGGGAAACGATGAGCATGGCGCCGGAATAATCGCGGTAAAAGCTGTAGGGCAAAAACCGGTCGAGCACGGTGCGCACCCGGCCACTCCAGCGCGGCAGGCTGTAGAAAAAGGCCCAGAACACCCCAATCACGGTGGCGGCTAGCATCAATCCATGGTTGGTGATGGTCTGCGCCATGCTGTAGAGGATGCGGCCTAGGAAAGGCCATTTCTCGGGCGGCAGCAGGCCGGTCAGGATGGGCACCACCTTGAGCGAAAAGCCGGCCAGCATGGCCGAGAACACCACCAGCAAGGTCACCGGGTAGCGTATGGCCTTGCGCGCCGCGGCGGTCATGGCGTCGGTCTTTTCTACCGTCACGGCCAGGAACTTCAGGCCGTCGGCCATCTTGGCGTCGCCTGCGCTTTGCAGCGCGTCGATCATCAGCATCTCGGTGTTGGTGGCGATGCCCTTGAGCGCCTTGGTCAGCGAGCCCGAACTGAGGGCGCGCAGCATGTCCAAATAGACCATGGCCTCGCCCGGGTTGCGCTTGCGCGCACGCGATTCGTACTTGCGAAAGGTGGTGACCAAGGGCACCCGGTCTTCAAGCGAGATGGCCAGGTCAAAGTACAGGTCGGCTCGGGTCTTGCGCATCTCCTTGCGCGCCATGGCCTTGAGAAAATAAGTGAAGGGGTTGAACATGGTCGCGCCTTAACGTTTGGCCAACTGGCTGGGCAGGCCGTAGATGTGCTCGAAGTAATAGGGGTCGACCAGGCCGCAGGAGATGTCGTAAAGGGTATGGGCCCAGCTGGGCTTGCCGATCATTTGGGATTCGTCATAACGGTGGCTTTGCTGCCGCCGCCAGTGCTCGCGGGCCTTGAGGTCTTCGTTGCGGCGCATCAGCTCCCACATATCGTCGTCGGGCACCAAAACCTCTGCGCTGACCTTCATGCCCTTGATGCCGTTATGACCGCCTTTGCTGCGAACCATGTCGGCCGGGCAGCAATGCGGGCAGCCCTGCTCGCTGGCGCAAAAGATCGTCTCGGGGTTGAGGCCAAAGTACTGCTCGTAGGCGACCAGCTGCGCCGCAGGCAAAACCTGCTTGGCCGGTACCTTGCAATGCGGGCAGTTGAGCGGCACCAGGGCCTGATAGACCAGGGCCGAGAAAAATTCAGGCGTACAAATGTCGCAGCGCTGCAGCGCGATCTGCGGGGACGACAGGCGCGAGACGATGCCCATGGCCGAAGGCGCATGCACCGTGGTCAGCAGCTTGTGGCCGGTCTGGATGGCGGTATAGGCCATGCCGCCTGAAACCGCGTCGCGGATCTCACCGAACATGCCGATGTCCGGGTCCATGCGCAAGAAGGCCATCATGGAGGCGGAAAACGGGTTCTCGGTGGCCGAGCCCTGCGAGCCCTGGGCGCTGCGCTGTATCGACAAGTGAGAGACACCCGGCACGATGTATTCGACCGGGTCCTCAATGGCGATGATCTTGCGGTTGCCCTCACGGCCCAGGCGCGCCAGCATGGCGCTGAGGGTGGTCGTCTTGCCCGAGCCTGTGATGCCCGCGATGAAGACGCCGCCGGCCGATGAGCCCAGGGCCTCGGTCAAAGTCTCGACCTGGTCTGGGGTGTAGCCAAGCTTTTCAAGCTCCGGGGGCTTGGTCTGGGTGTTCTGGTCGGTCTTGAGGATACGGATGACCACCTCGTAGCCGCCCACCGAGGGGTGACTCTGGTAGCGCAGGGCGATGTTGCGACCATCGATGGTCAGCGGAATCATGGCCGACTGCACGCTGTGCACATTGAAGGCCACCTCCGAGCGGGAGCGCTCCTCGGCCAGCAAGGTGTAGTAGGAAGCCAGTGCGTTGGTACACAGGGCCGCCGGGTATTGGCGCAGCAGGCGCATGATGCCGTCACGCCGTATGCGCAGCGAGGCCACCTCGCCGCGCACCTCCACATGAATGTCGGAGGCGCCCAGGGACATGCACAGCTTGATCTGCTGGCGAAACCATTCGATTTGCTCCGAGCCTGCAATCAGGCTCTCGAACACCTCCTTGTCCTGCTGCTTTTGCAGGCGGTCCAGGCTGGCGTCGCTGTCGGCATGCTCGCGCACCAGCATCTCCAACACGTCGGACTCACAGCTGTAGGCACCGGCAAAGCGATAGCCCTGGCGCTTGGCTTGTTCGATCAGGTGCAGCCAGACCGGCGAGCCTTGCTCCCGGGTCAGACTGATCATGAAAAAGCGCTTGCCTTCAGCAGCCACCACCATGAGCGACTTTTGTTTGTCGGGCCGCATCTGCAAGATGGGCTTTTTGCCGTGCGAGAGCACGCCGGAAAACTCGGGCACATCGGCAAATTCACGGATGTGGCCGATGGTCTGCAGATTGCCAGGTATGGGACGGGTCTGGGGAAGAGCCGACATGATCAATTCCTAGGTTCAACGGGCTTAAAGCACCGGGTTCAGGGCCTGGGCGCGGGCAAGTTGCCAGCGGCCTCACGCGGGGCGGCCGCGTCGGGCGAACCTGACGGTGCGCTGGCAGAGCTTGAGCCCACCGGGGGGAGCGGGGCCGGGTTCGCTGGCATGCCCCGGTTGGTCGGTGTCGCAGCGCCAGCAGGCGCCATGGTGCTGTTGTTGACCAGATCAGGCAGGGAAAAAGGCATACTGGCCGAGCGCACATCACGAGGCCCGGTTGGAGAGTTAGCGGTGATGCCGACCTCGGCCATGAGCCTTTTGATGGGCGCGAATTCCCCGCCGGTGCTGCCCAGTGCGGCTGGATACAGGGTACGGGTGTCCTCGTCGAGCTTGATGGTCAGGCTGCTGGCGCTGGCCTGCACCAGCTTCCAGCCGCCGGGCAAGGTCTGCCCGGGCACGGCTGTCACACGGTGCACCGCCTTTTGGTCCCACAACTCGGCGATCAGCTGGTGGTTGACGCCACTGATGGACCAAAGCATGGGCGGCTCGGGCGGCTTGGCTTCGGTGATGATGGGTGCTGCCGGCGCTGCCGGCGCAGCCGGTGCAGGCTGCGCAGCGGAGGCCGTCACCGGGGGAACCGGTACGACAGCCACTGGCGCTGGAGCTGGATTGCGCTGCGCACTGCTCGGTAGGGGCGGCATAGGCGGCAGCGGAGGCAGGCCAGCGGCGTTCTGGCCGGAGACGGGCGTGGGCTTGGGCTCACGCGCCTCCTTGAGCTTGTTTTTCTTGGTCTGCTCGATGATCTGTCCGAGCACGGGCTGGGCATAGGCTGATCCACTCAGCCCGAAGATAAGCGCCGCCCACAGGTATTTAAAAGTCCTTGGCTTTAGCATGGTAGCTTCCTGTCAGTAAGTACATCCACTCTTGGGTCTTCTCGTCGCGCACAATGGTCAGGGTCTGAAAACTCAGGCCCTTGCCCTTGAACTCCAGGTCGCCCAGGGTCCAAAGCTCATGGCTGAGAGACCACTTGCCTTGCACCACAGGCTTATGGACCTGCTGCGCATTCACACCCTGCACCGCCGGGTACAAGGCGGGCTGGCCCACCTTGACCTCGCCATTGGGCAGCAGGGCCAGGTCCTGCAGCTGGCTGGCCAAGAGCTGCATGCTCTCGCGCAAGGGCGGCAGGTCAGCGCGGGCCAGGGCTTCAGTTGGGTTGGCTGGTAAATTGACCTTGTGGACGGTCTTAATGCCTGCCTGCGCCGGGTTATCGGCGGTCTGGCTGTCGGCCGCAGCTATAAGGCCGGGCAGTGGCGTGAGGTAGAAGTCTTGGTAGTTGCCGAACTTGCG
>JBAXEN010000194.1:0-8078 GCA_037140415.1 Betaproteobacteria bacterium
TGGCAGCGTGCCGCTGGTGGCGGCGGGGCCGGTGACGCTGGCCTTTAGCGCATCGTCCAATGTGAGCCTGAGTTGGGAGGCCGACAGCAGCCTGAAGGCTTCTGGCAGCGACGGCGCTGCGGCCATTGCGGGCGGCAGCGGCGGTGCGCTCAGCCTTTACGGCACGGCCGCGCAGCTCAACGCCTATTTGAGCGGCGGCAAGCTCAAGGCCAGCTTGAGCAGCGGCAGTGCGGGCACCGTGGCCGTCACCCTCAATGGCGCTAGCACCGGGATCGTGGTCGGTAGCTCGGCGGGCAGCAGCATCACTGTCTCGGGCACAAGCGCCAGCGCTTCGGCGGTGAGCCTGCCCACCTTGGTCCTGCCGGCCAGCATGTCGCTGGCCAATAGCAATGGCCAGATCATCCTCGGCGCCAGCGCTTTGGGCACCGGTACGGCGACGGCCACAGCCACCCGCACCGTGATTCTGAGTGTTTCCGGCGGCACGCTCAGTGCCTCGGCCGATGCCGCCGTGGGCCTGAGCGCCAACGCCTCGGGCTCCAGCCTCACCCTGACCGGTACGGAGGCGGCCCTGAGCGGCTATCTCGCCAGCGCTGGCAAGCTGAGCTTCAATGGCACACCCGGAACCTACATACTGACGGTACGTGCGCAAATCAAGGGCAGCGGATCCAGTGCCGGGCAGGTGATCGCCGAAACTGCCATGACCGCCAGCCTGAGTGCGCTTGCGACGGTGGCCCTGGGGTATTCCGGCTCGGCGGCTACACCGATCTCACTGGCCAATGCGGCTGCAGCCCTGAGCATGCCCACCTTGGTGGTGGCTGCGCCCGGCGGCACCGTCTCGCTGCCCTTTGCCGCACAGGCGCTGGTCTCGCCAGGCCCGGCGGCGCTGACCTTTACCGCAGCCGGCGGCGCCCAGTTGGCCTGGGATGCTGATGCGGGCATCAAGGCCTCTAGCGCCTCTGATGCGGCCAGCCTTGCGGCCGGCACCGGCACGTCGATCACTCTGGCTGGCGCACCGGAGTTGCTCAACGCCTACCTGGCCGCAGGCAAGCTCAAGGCCGGCGGTCTGGGCACCATCACCGTCAGCGGCGCCAGCGCGGGCATCACGTCCGTGGCCTCGGCGGCCCTGCAACTGAGTTCCTACGGCAATGCCGGCGGCGATACGCGTGACGATGACAGCAGTGGCCGTTCAGCCGGCGGCGGCGGCGGCGGCGCCGGTGGTGTAGGTGGTACGGGTGGCACCGATGTCACCATTGCCGGTGACGGCGGAGACGGCCGCGTGTCCTCGATCACCGGCGTGGTCACCGGATATGCCGCCGGTGGCGGCGGTGGCGCAAGGGACTCGAACTCCGGGGCCACTGAGACGCCAGGACTCGGTGGTATTGCCAACGGCGAATCCATCGGTGGAGCTGGTCGCGTTTCTGGCCCAGGAGGGAGCGGACGCGCCAACACCGGAAGTGGCGGTGGGGGTGTGGGCACCAGCGGGTTAGGCGGCAACGGCGGCTCGGGCATCGTCGTACTGCGCTTTCGCACCGGTGACCTGACCGTCAGCGCCCCCGGCGTGACGCCCACTGCCATCAACGTCAACGGGGTGGGCTACCAGGTCTACAGCTTCACCACTGTAGGCAGCAGTTCCTTCCAGATCACCAGCGTCAACACCCTGGGCGCGGTGGTCGAGTTCCTCGCCATTGGCGGTGGTGGTTCCGGGGCCTCGGGCGAATCGGGCGCTAGCGCGGTCGGCGGAGGGGGCGGCGGTGCCGGCGAAATGCTCGAGGGCCAGTTCCTCGTCACCGCCAGCGAGACCATGAGCATCACTGTGGGCGCCGGTGGTGTGGGGCCGGCGATGTCCGGCAGCACCGGGGTCACCGGCAACAGCGGTTCGGCGTCGAGCATCAGCGCAAGCGCGGTCAGCCTGACTGCGGCTGGCGGCGGCGGCGGCGGCGCCCACAAGGTGGTGGGCGCGACTGGCGGCTCTGCCGGCGGCGGCGGCGGGCGCGGCATCGTCAACAATGGCCGTACGGCTGGCGGCGTGGCGCTGGCCCGGCCCGACATCGGCGGCCTGTCGGCCTTCCTCCCGATAACGGCTAATACCGCCAGTGCGCTGCGCTTCACGACGGCTGTGCTCGACGATGGCAATGCCAGCGCCGACGACACGCTGTCGATGCGTCTGGCCGCCAGCGATGCCTCTGGCGTCCTGCAGGCCAGTGCCACCACCGGGGTGACGGTCGTCAGCGGCAATAACTCGGCCAACCTGCTGCTCAGCGGCAAGGCCAGCGCGCTGCAGTCCTTCCTGCAGACGGGCAGCCTGCAATACACAGGCCCGGCGACGGGTCTGGCCATCACACTGGGCAATGGCAGCAATTCGCTGCGTGCCACCAGCGCCTTGGTCCTGGCCAATGCGGCGGCCAGCGCCCCGAGCGTGCAGTTCAATGCGCCGGCCACGCAGGCGGTGCCCACCGGCAGCACCGTGGCACTTGCCTTTGGCGCCCAAGCTTTGGCAGCAGGCGGGCCGGCCACGCTGACCTTTACCGCCGGCAGCGGCCTCACGCTGGCCTGGGATGCCGACAGCGCGATCAAGGTCTCGGCCAACACCGGTGCAGCTTCCTTGAGTGCCGGCAGTGGCAGTACGGTGACCCTCTACGGTGCTCCAAATCTGATCAACGCCTACCTGGCCAGCAGCAAGATGCGCGTCAGCGGCAGTGGCTCGATCGCGGTCAGTGGTGCGGCATCGGCCTCGATCACGGTGACAGATGCGGGCAGTGCCGCTGCCAGCACCAGCCTACCTGCCCTGGCTCTGCCCGCGAACTTCACCCTGCGCTCGGTCAACGGCGAGTTGCGCTGGGCCAATGCCCTGGCTGGAAGCAGTGAGGCGCTGACCCTGATCTTGGCCCTGGGTTCAGGCCCGAACGGCGCGACGCCCACCCTGAGCATCAATGGCAGCGATGCGGCCGTCACTGTCAGCGGCAGCGGGTCGAACACGCTCACGCTCAGCGGCACTGCCGCAGCGCTACGCAACTTCCTCAATACCCAGGACCGGGTGCTCTTCAATGGCACAGCCTCCAGCACCGCCTACAGCCTGACTGCCACGCTGCAAAGCCTGAGCGCGGGCGTAGTACGCAGTGCGGTGACCGCACAGGCGGCGCTCACGGCCGTGGCGCCTTCTATGGCCTCGGCCACGGGCCAGACCACCTCCGTCAGTCTGACTTTGCCCGCCACGGTGGTGGCTTCTGCCACCAACGGTGCGCTGCTTTTGGGCAGCGGCGTCATTGCGTCGGCCAATGCCAGCGATACCCTGACCGTCACCCTGGCTCTCAGTGGTACCGGAACCAGTTCTCTGGATCTGCTCGCTTCCAGCACGGCTGCAGTGACGGCCAGCTACGATGCGGCCAGCAAGACCCTGAGTCTGACGGGTACCGGGGCCAACCTCAACAGCTACCTGGCCTCGCTGGCCAGCGTCAGGGTGACAGAGTCGACCGCGCAGGAGTTTTACGCCGGGCAGGTCGGCAACTCTTTGGGCTCCATCTCCATTCCCGGCACTCTGAGCAGTCCGACCACTTCGAACTTCCTGGGCGACCCGGAGATTCAGAGCCAGACTCTCCTGAATTCCTATGTGTCAGGTGGCAAGCAGACCACGGCAGTGCGCTACCTGCAAAACCTGCAGGACCTCGGCACCAACTACACCGAGCGAGTGGCGGGCTGGCTGACTGTGCCCGCCAGTGGCTGGTACCGCTTCTTTGCCAATGGCAACAACGTGGTCAAGTTCACAGTGCAGGCCACCGACAGCGCTGGCATGACGACAGGCGCGGTCAATACCGTCACTGCCAACGGCGGTTACCAGTGGAACTACCCCAACGAATGGAACAGTGCCGAAAACGACGGTACGACCGCGCAGTACCTGGTGGCTGGCCGGTCCTATGCCTTTGAAGTTGTCCATTCCGAGGCCGACAACGAGACCTACGCCAGCCCGCCTGCGGGATGGACCACCACCGGCCCGGCCTTCTTCCAGGTGGGCTACACCACCGGCTCGACCAGCGCCGCTGCCAGTCTTACCCCCGCCTGGGGGGTCAACCTCAACTACTCTGGCAACAACCTCAAGCTGCTGCCCATGAGCTGGGTGGCCGATCAGCAGCGCGAGGTGCTGACCGCCACGGCGCCTGTAGTGCCATACACCCTCACCATGAGCGTTGCGGCAAGCGGCTCTGTGCCCAGCGCCAGCCAGGTGGTCGACCTGGTTCAGCTGCGCTCGGGTTACAGCCGCGAGCTCTACAAGCTCAGCAGCGGCCTGACCAACGCCAGCAGCCTCACGACGCTCGACACGCTCTTTGCTGGTACGCTGGTCAATACGCCGACGGTTGTCTCGAGTTCCACCTCACCCACGACGGTGTATGCCTCCACCTCGATCGAGCAGGGCCGCACAGACTCCACGGTCAACGGCGCGCTGACCCCCTTGATGGATACCACCGCGACCAGCGGCGGGGACATCGGCGACTACTACGCTGCTCGTTACAGCGGCTGGCTGACGGTGCCGGAAACCGGCTACTACCGCTTCGCGCTCAAGGCCAACGACGCGGCGCGTTTGTACATCAGCAGCAGCAGCCGAACCGAACTGGACTATGGCACGGACCTGCTCGCCTCTGCCAGCGGCGATTCGGGTGCAAATGCAGGATTCAATGCCAATGCCACGGCAGCGACATCCGCGCTGTACCTCCAGGCCGGGGAGTTTTACCGCTTTGAGGTCAGGCATTACGAAAATGCCGACGGACTCTACAACAACCGCGAGCATGTTCAACTCGGCTACACCTTCTCCGCATCGGGAACCCCTTCGACGACCTTTGGTAGCGCGCCCAACCTGCCCACCGCCTGGATCGTGCCGCAGGAGTTCGATGATGTCCTTTTCAAGCCCTCGGTCGAACAGGGGCTGGTGGCCTTCACCACGTTCACCAGCCCGGTAAGCACGGTCAATGGCCAGAAGAATTTCGCCAACGCAGTTGGCAGCACCCCCTTTGTCGCCGAAGGCAGTGGCCAACCGACCGAGTGGGTCAGCAAGGTGTTTGGCACCAGCCCCGTGGTAAGCCGATCGGGCGGCATCACCACGGTCAAGTCCACCTCCAATACTGGCGCAGGCAGCAACTACTTGTCGCTGGTGCACGGCATGGCCGCCAACGGGGGCAGCACGACGCAAGTACAGCAGTACTCGGTGATGATGGATGTGAGCGTGCTTGGCACCGCTTACCTGTCGCTGCTGAACACAGACCCAGCCACCGATTACGAAATCGGTATCTACAACAACCAGATTGGCTCCAACGCTGCCCTGGGGGGTTACTCCGGCACGGTATTGAGCACGAACACCTGGACCCGCTTGGTTCTCGTGGTCAACGCCGGTGGCGCCAACACGGCAGCCGATCCAGCCGCCAAAGCCTATGTGAACGGCCAGTTGGTCAAATCCTGGTCGGGCCTGAGCGCTGCTCAGCTTGGCAACCTCAGGCTGTCCACAGCCGCTGGGGCCAAGCTTTACCTGTTTGCTGATGAGACCCAGGAGAACCCCGCCACCGAGCTGGCGACCATCGGGCTTTGGAATCGCGTGCTCACAGACCAGGAGGTGGCCGATCTTGGCAGTGCCTCCAACGAGGGCATTGCGTCTAGCGCCTACCTCAATGCCGCAACGTCCAAGGTGGAGTACACCACCTCAGCGGCGACGGGGACAGCCCAGGCGACGCCCGTCACGATCGCTTTGCCGGCGCAGATCAATATCAACTCCGGCGGGACGCTCAATTTCTTGCCGCTCGATAGCAGCGCCCAGATCCTCACCGGTTTGCCAGACCTGCGCTCGCTCATCACGGACAAGGGCTGGACCTTTAACCGCGCCGGCGCGCAGCCCGAGCTGTGGACGACCAATCTCGAAATAGGCTCGAGTGTCAATCGGGCCGACAACTACACCGCCACTGCTTCAGGCTGGATCAGCGTCAAAACGACGGGCCTCTATCAGTTTTGGGTGGGTGCCGATGATGCGGTGACGCTGCGCATACGCGATGAATCGGGCAGCCTTGTGGGTATCGCGCGCGATCCCAGCGCGACCAGCACTTCCACCTGGGATGCGACTGGCGTCAACGCCGTCCTCAACACTGGACAGATCTTGCTGGAGAGCGGCAAGTACTACCGATTCGAAGCGACGCTGACCGAAGGGACGGGCGGCGACTGGTTCCGCGTCGGCTACACCACGCCCACAGGTACCGGCACCTATGTGGCCAATGTCGTCGGCAGCACAGAGTCTTACCCACCGCTGGCTATCAACACCAATCAGGAAGGGCCTCTTTATGTTTTCGATGCCCTGTCCACGGGTACGCAAAACACGAACTACTTCCTGATCGCTGAGAATTTTGGCAACACCGCCAACAGCGTGGTCAGCCGTGACAGCGGCCTGATGTTCCGGCTCTCCAATGACACGATGCTGACCGGCATTAAGTTCCAAGGGGTGGGTGGCAACTGGAACCCGGCGCGCTTTACGATGTACGGCTCCAGCCAGCCCCTGGTCTGGGACGATGCCAATTGGTCCTTGGTGGGCGAGGGTGCCACAGGCTTGACGGCCACCTCGCCGAATACCAGCTGGAGTGCTAGTCAGTCCCTGAGTGCCTCCTCCAATGCGGCGTTCCGCTATTTCAAGCTGGTCTTCAACCAGACCTTCGGTACGGCCAATAGCAATTACTACACCGGTATTGCCGGCGTAGAGCTCTCTAGCGCGGCTGGTGTGGTCAATCCTCTGCCCTCCGGCGCCGGCCTGAGCCCGACCACGGTCACGCGCGACGGTTCGCTGCTGAGCCTTACCCCTGATTTCGCGGGCACCGACTTCACCCTGACACTCAGCGTGGACGCCAGCGGCCTGATCGATGTGGGCAGCGCCGGCAATGTAGACCGGCTGGCCGGCCTGGGCCTGGTGGTCAGCGCAGACCGCAGCGCCAGCGTGAGCCTTACCGGATCGCTCCAAGCACTTCAGGACTATGTCTCTACCCCGGGCGTGATCCGCTACCAGGTGGCATCGGCCCAGGACCTGACGTACAGCCTCACCAGCACAGCGTTCAGCCGCGTCACCAGTAACACCAGTCCTTCGCCGTCGACGGCTGCGGCTGTGGTCTACAGCGGCACGCCCATTCGGCTGGGCGCGGTGGCCGGCGACGGCACGGTCACCCTCACCGTGGCCACCAGTGGCGGCACCCTGACCAACGCCGCCGGCAACGGCAGCAGCGCCGGGGTCACTTCCACCGGTTCGGGCAGCTCGTTCGTCTCCCTCAGCGGCACCGCCAGTGCGGTCAACGCCTACCTGACCGATACCGGACGCCTCAGCCTGAACGCCATCCCGGGCAGTTACACGCTCACGGTCACTGCCTCAGGCGCAGACGGTACCAGCGTCAAACGTTCTACGGTCACGGTCACATCTCCTGCGGCAGTGGCTGGAACTGCAGTGGTCAGCGCAGTGCCTGCTCTTACTCTGCCGGGGACCTTCACCGTACTCGACTCCAACGGCCAGCTTACTTTTGGCTCTGGCGCCCTGGGTGCTGGTACTGAGGCTCGTACCCTGGTGCTGGGCAGCTCCGGCGGCACGCTCTCGGCCAATAGCCTCAGTGGCACAGGCGTGACGGCTTCGGGCTCTGGCACGGCCGCGCTCACGCTCTCGGGCACGCAGAGTGCCTTGAGCACCTACCTGGCTACGGCCGGCAATCTGCTGTTCAACGGCTCCGCCGGCCAAAACTACACGCTCACTGCCACGGCGCAGGTGATCAGCGGCGGTTTGGTGCAGTCGGCCACCACGCGGCAGGCCACGGTTGCGGCGGTGGCGCCGGTGGCGCTGGGCAGCAGCGGCAGCGCCACGGCGCCGGCCATCCTGCAATTGCCGCAGTCGCTGCCCATCGTGCCCAGCAGCGCCAGCGATCTGGTCTTGACTGGCCTTGATCTGGACGATGGCAACACCGGTGGTGACGACAGCCTGGTCCTCACGCTGACCGTGGCCAGTGGTGCGCTCACCGCTGTGACGGGCGGCCCGGTGAGTGTGGCGGGTACAGCCACGGCGCGGACCTTGACTGGCACCG
>JBAXEN010000195.1:0-8003 GCA_037140415.1 Betaproteobacteria bacterium
GAGGGCAGCACGATTTCGCAGATGCTCGACCGCGGCGAGATTGACGGCTTCATGGCGCCGCGCCCGCCCAGCGAGCAGGCCCTGCGCAACCCCAACATCGGCTGGCTGTTTGACGACCCGACCGCAACCGCCCGCGACTACTACAAGCGCACCGGCATTTTCCCGATCATGCACGTGGTGGGCGTGCGCAAAACCTTGTGCGAGCGCCATCCCTGGCTGCCGGGTGCCGTCTTCAAGGCCTTCAGCCAGGCCAAGGACGCAGCGCTGCTGGCCCTGTCAGACACCTCGGCCACCAAGGTGACCCTGCCCTTTGTGGAGGAGCAGCTAAAGGCTGCTCGCGAGACCCTGGGCGAGGATTTCTGGTCTTATGGCGTGGCCAAGAACCGGGCAACCATCGATACTTTCTTGCGCCACCACCATGCGCAGGGGCTGTCGGCGCGGCGGCTGCAGGTCGAGGATGTTTTTCACCCGGCCACCTACGAGACCTATTCGATCTGAGGTCGGGTCTGGAGGGCTCAGCCCTCGTCTGTGGCTGCTTTGCCCGCCGCCTGCGCGTCGGCCGCCAGGTTTTCCAGCATCAGCAAGAGGAACTGCCGCATGGCCTGAAGCTGAGCCTCGGTGCTGCCGGCCACGCTGATGTGGTTGACCTCCTCGGCCAGCGGCACCAGTTTTTTCTCCAGCGCGCGGCCAGCGCGGGTGAGGAAGACATGCATGTTTTTGCGGTTGCCGGCCAGCTGGCGCCGCTCGATCAGGCCCATGCCCTCCATGGCCTTGACAGCGGCAAAGGTGGTGGGCTCCATCACTCCGGCCAGCTCGCTCAATTCGCGCTGGGTCAGGCCGTCCTTGAGCCAGAGGATGCGCAAAAACGTCCAGTGCCCGAAGGAAACGCCATGCTCGGCCAGGCGCAGCTGCAGCGCGCGCATCTGAGCGCGGGCCACATCGCGGATCAGGTGGGCCAGTCTGTCGTCGGGCACCGCCTCGCGCCAGTGGCGCAGCAGCTCGGGCATCGGGTCTTTTTTGGCCATGGTTGCAGCCTCAGTCGCGGGTGGGCACCTGGTGCCGCAAGGTCTCGGTTATCGCTTGCTCGGCCAGCATGGCCAGGCACACCTCCAGGGTGGCGCGCGACCACAGCCCGTCATGGCGGGGCGCCTGGCCCAGCCGGCCGACCGACCAGAGCTCGTCGACCACCTCGCCGCGCGGCACGGCGGGCAGCTCAGCCGCGATGAACTGTCGACCCTGGGCGCCATGGACCTCCACCCCCAACGGGGTCAGGCGCAGATCGGCCAGGTCGCAGCTGACCAGCACCGGGCCGAAATGCTGGGCCGCTTGGGGAGGCTGCAGCGGCGCTGGCTGGTATTGCGAGCCGCCGAAGTTGCGCTCGGCCTTGGCCTGGGCCTCGGCCAGTTCATCACTCATCATGGCATGGCGCTGCCGGGTCAGGGCATGCGCCTGCGGGTTCTTGGGCTGGCCGAGCTCGCCCAGGCCATCCATGAGCAGGTCGCTGTCGTAGTGGCCGTAACCGTTGTAGCTGAGGCTGGCAAACGCGCCGCCAGCAAAAGACAGCAGGGCGCTGTAAGCGCCTTCGGTGGGTCGCTCGGGGTCCCAGCGCCCGGTCATGGCCTTGACCCGTTCGACCAGGCCGCCGGCCAGCAGACGAACCACATCGACCTGGTGCGCCGCCTGGCTGAAGATCACTCCGCCGCCTTGCGCGGTATCGAGCTCCTCGGGCCGCCGGGGCCGGTATAAAAAGTCGGTGTACTGCAGGGCGTGGATCATGCGCACCGCGCCAAAGCGCCCGCTGGCGATCAGGCTGCGGGCCAGCAGCACCGGCGCGTTGTAGCTGTGGCTGTGGCCGATCAGCAGATGGGTGCCAGAGCGCTGGCAGGCGTCGATCATCTGATCGGCCTCGGCTAGGCTCAAGGCCATGGGTTTTTCCACCAGCACATGCTTGCCGTGGCGGGCTGCCAGACAGACATGCTCGGCATGCATCTGGTGAGGCGTGGCCACATAGACCCACTCCACCGTCGGGTCGGCGCAGACCGCCGCGGCGCTCGCATGGGCCACCCCGCCCAGTTGCTGGGCAAAGGCCTGGCGCGCGCCCGGGCGGGGGTCGAAGCCGGCCACCAATTGCACCCGCTGGTCACCCTGCCAGGTGGGCAGCATCAGGGTGAAGGCGCGGCCCAGGCCCAGAACACCGAGGCGCAAAGGGGTACTCATGGCGGCGCCTACAGGTCCAGCAGCAGGCTGCCCTGCCCACGCGAGACGCAGACCATGATCTGGCTGTCTTTTTCGTCGTCCATCAGCACCAGATCGCGGTGCTCGGCCTGACCTTCGAGCAGGCCGGTCTTGCAGGAGCCGCAGGTGCCGCTTTCGCAGGAGGAGGGCACATTGATCCCATGCTCGCGCAGCACCTGCAAGATGGTGCTGCCGACCGGCACGGTCAGGCGCTGGCCGCTGCTCTTGATGCACACCTCAAAGGGCTGGTCGTCGATTTGAGCGCGGGTATCGACGCCAAAGCTCTCGAAATGCACCGCGCTGGCCGGCCAGTGGCCACTCATGTCGCGCACCGCGTCCATCAGGCCGGCCGGCCCGCAGCAGTACAGGTGCAGGCCGTTGGTGCTGCCCGGTTTTTCAAGCAGAGGCCAGAGGTCCAGGGCCTGGGCCGGGTCGCCCTGGTCGTGGTGGATCTTGACTTTGCCGGCAAACTCGGGCCCGCGCAGCTCCTCCAAAAAAGCGGTGTTTTGTGCGTCGCGGCTGAGGTAAATCAGTTGATAGGGGCGGCCTTCGCTGTTGAGCTGGTAGGCCATGGACAGCATGGGCGTGATGCCGATGCCGCCGGCGATCAGCAGGAAGCGGCTGGCCCGTTCTTCCAGCGCGAACTGGTTTTCTGGCTCCCCCACTTCAAGCAGGTCGCCCGCGCGCAGCTGATCGACCATGCTGGCCGAGCCGCCGCGGCCGCTGACTTCGCGCTTGACCGCGATCCTGTATCGGTCCGTCTCGGCCGGGTCGTTGCACAGCGAATACTGGCGCAGCATGCCGGCCGGTGTCTTGACCCGCAGGTGCGAGCCCGCACTGAAGGGCAGCAGCGCCAGCCCTTGCGGATGCCGAAGCTCAAAGCCTTGGATGCCCTGGGCGACCGGTGTGGCTTGGGTGACCTGCAGGATGTCTTGCGTCATGGTGGTGCAAATGCTGAGGACAGGTGGGGGAAATGCAGGCATGCTCGCAGCGCTGCGCCCTGAAACCTCTAAAATGATTTTATTAGGCGCCTAAACATTATGCAAGCGCCCGGGCTTGTACAACAAGGGCCGTTCGATGTGGCGGCCGCCTCAAGGAGATTTCTCATGATGCTACGCAGATCCGCGATGGCCGCCCTCATGCTCGCGCCTCTGGCGGTGTTGGCCCAAGGCTATCCGAACAAGCCGGTCAAGTTCATCGTGCCCTACGCGGCTGGCGGCTTGCCCGATACCGTCGCCCGGGTGGTGGCCCAGCGGCTGACCGAGCGGCTGGGTCAGTCGGTGGTGGTCGACAACAAGCCGGGCGGCAATGGGGTGGTGGCCTACCAAGCGCTGCTGCAGAGCTCGCCGCAAGACGGCCATGCATTCATTGTTTCTGACGGCTCGATGTTGTCCATCACGCCTCTGGTCAACAAGGCGGTGCCCTACAAGGTTGGTGTGGACCTCCTGCCGGTCTCGCTGATCGCGCGCTCGCCGCTGTTCCTGGTGGCCCACCCTAAAACCGGCGTCAACACGGTGCAGGAGTTCGTCAGCCTGGTCAAGAGCAAGCCCGGTGAGTTCACCTATGGATCCTCGGGCATAGGCAGCACCCATCATCTGACCATGGAGGCGCTCAAGGCTGCGCTCAATCTGGACGTGCGGCATGTGCCCTTCCGTGGCTCGGGCCAGTCGACCCCGGCGCTGGTGGGCGGACAGGTGGAGTTTTCCGTCGCGGCACTGCCGTCGATGCAGGCTTTTGCCAAGGCGGGTCAGGTCAAGGTGCTGGCCAGCAATGCCGGCAGTCGCTCAAGCCAGGCGCCAGAAATTCCGACCCTGGCCGAAGTCGTGCCGGGCTTTGATTTCTCGGTGGTCATTGGCGTGATGGCGGCCGCCGGTACGCCGCCGGCGGCGATCAACCGCATCAGCCAGGAAATCGCCGAGGCGGTCAAGCATCCTGAGTTGATCAAAACCCTGGCCAGCGCGGTGATCGATCCGGTCGGTGCCGGCCCGCAGGCCTACGGGCAGGTGATCGCGCGTGAAAACGAGGCCATGGCCCGCGCCGCCAAGGTGGCCAATCTCAAGGCCGAGTAAGGCAAGGGACAAACGCTGGGGGCGCGCGGCTCAGGCTTGGGCTGCGTCGTCCTTGTAGTAGCCGATCACGTCGCCCGCTGTAGTCAAGCCCAGGCCGTTGAGCAGGCGGATGGCGTAGTTGAAGTAGGCACAGACCTGGTTGACTTCCAGGATCTCGCCGTCATTGCAGCCTGCGGCGTGCAGGGCGTCGATGTCGCTCTTGACCATCTGTGCCACGTCGGTGGTGAGTTTGCCCGCGTAGCGCAGCAGCTCCAGTTCCTTGCCTGAAAAAACCCGCTCAGGCGCGCGATCGAGCAGGGCCAGACGTACATCCTCAGCGCGCGCCGGGTCGGCCATCAGGCGCCGCGCATTGGCAAAGTGGTGGCTCAGGCTGTAGTCGCAGCGGTTGAGCATGCTCACATAGGAGGCCACCACTTCCAGAAACCAAAAGGGCAGGGTGTTGTCCGGGCTGTGCAGCACGCTGCGGTAGAGGGCGACATGGCCTTCCATGGTGTGCGGGCGCAGGCTGTGCGCCTTCATCACGTTGTCGACCGTCCCATGCGGCGTCTTGACCTTCTCGTAGGCGGCCACCAGCGGGCCTTGGGCCTCTTCCAGCGGGATCATGTGTATCCAGGCAGACATCAGTGCTTCTCCAAAAAATCAGGGCAAGGGGTGCACCCGGGGCGTGCGCGCAAACAGGCGCATGACCATGGGTTCGAACGCGGACAGGGGGGCGCACTCATAGTGCGGGTCGATGGCCGCTTGGTCATAACGCTCGACAAAGGTGGCGGCCCACTCGAAGTGGGGATGGCCGCGCCAGCGCTCGCGCTCCTGGGGATTGGCCACCGGGTGGTGGGGGGAGTGTGCATCCTGGAAAAACGCATGGCGCTGCAGCATCCAGTGGTTGCGCTCGGACACATAGCAGCCGAGCAGGGCGGCCGCAAACTCGCCGTGGCTGTCCGGGCAGGTGATGAAGCCCACATCATGAAGCAGGCAGACCACGATGTCTTCTTCCCTCAGGCCGTCGCGCAGGGCCAAGGTGGCCGACTGCAGGCAATGCCGGTAGTTGTTGACGCGGTAGCCAAAGGTGGGGTCATGCTTGGAGTCGGCCAGCATGCGCAGCACTTGCTTGGCCTGCTGCTCGCGGTAGTAGACCTGACGCTGCGCCAGCACGGTTTGCCAGTCGGCCCGGCTGAATTCCTCCAGGCTTTTTTTGTCCACATACTGCCAATCGGCATGCATCAAGGGGCTGATGTCGTCTTTCATTTTTCAACTCAAGAAGAAGGGCTGGCTGCCTCCAGCCATGATTCGGTGGCGATTCTCCAAGGGGTTAAGGCGGCTTGCGCGGCCGGGTCTCGGGCCAGGGCCTCGGCCCAGGGGGCCAGGGCCGTTGGCAGGATCAGCTTTTGGCCCATCACCTCGAGCAGTCTCTGGGCCAGTGGCAGGCTGACCGCAAAGCCGCAGTCGGCCAAGCTGGGCTGCGCGCCGGCGATGTAGGGGCCAGCCTCAACCACCTCACCCAGGCGCTCGAGTTTGTCCTGCAGCGCCTCCAGCAAGGCGGGCAGTTGCGGGCGCAGTTCGCGCTGGCGTATCAAGGGGAAGAGCGCGCGCACCCGGGGCTCCACATGCAGGTCGTGCAGGCGGGCCAGCATGCGCACCCGCGCGCGCTGCTGCGCACCATTGGGCAGCAGCCGGCGCTGCGGGAACACCTCTTCCAAGTATTCCAGGATGGCCTCAGACTCGGCGAGAAAAAAGCCCTCGTGTTCGATGGCCGGAATCGTGCCCATGGGCACCTTGTGCCGCCAGGACTGCGAGCGGTAACCGCCATCAGGCTCGCGCTCCTCATAAGCAATGCCACGCCAATGCAGGGCCAGCCTGAGTTTGGCGGTGTAGGTCGAGACCGGCAGGCCGTAGAGGATGATCATGCGAAGAAATCGGCGATGTCCTGCTGGGCGTCGGCAATCGCCGCCTCCATCAGCGCCTGGCCGTCCTCGATGCGGGCCAGGGCCGAATGTGAGCCCACCCGGCCGTCCGGAAACTGCGCCCTGTGGCTGGCGCTGTCCAGGTGGTTGTCGCCGCCGTGCAGGCGGGCAAAGCCTTCGGGCAGGGCCAGTGGTGGTTGGCTGACCTGTGCCTGAGCCTCGGCGTCATGGGGATAGTCGGGCCCGAGCACGGCCATGGCCATGGCCAGCTCGCTGGGCGTGGCGTGCATGCCCTCCCAGCTGCCATAGAGTGCTTTGCGCATCTGGTCGGCATGGGGGTAGTCCCACCAGGAACGCAGGCGGCATTGGGGTACTGCCGTGCTACGCCGGCCCAAGCTCCACTGGGCATAAAAATCCTGGCAGGCGGCGTTGACCGCCGCAATGTTGGCGCCGTGCGCGTTGAGAAAGTAAAAGCGCTCGAAGCCCTGGACCGCAAGAGAATCGAGCACATCGCCGACCACCGCCATCAGGGTGCTGGCCCGCAAAGCCACCGTGCCGGGAAAGCCCAGGTTGAATTGGGCCGGGCCCAGGTTCAGGGTGGGAGCCACCAGCCAGTCCCCCCGCTCAGCAGCGCCCACCGCAATGGCCTGCGCCAGCAAGGCGTCGGTGCCGATCGGGCCTATGGGGCCATGCTGCTCGGTCGAGCCTGTGGGAATGATGATGCCTCGGCAGCGCTGCAGATACTGCAACACCTGCGGCCAGCGGGTATGGGTCAGTCGCATGGGCTTCAATGATAATGGTCTGTACACATTCCCATTGAGGTGTTTTCCATGAGTGATTCGGCCGCGCCGGCGGATTTTTTGATCCGGATGCAGTCGGTGAGCAAGTCCTTTGGCAGCTTCAAGGCGCTCGATCGGGTCGATCTGACGGTGGCGAGCGGCGAAAAGATCGTGATTTGCGGGCCCTCAGGCTCGGGCAAGTCCACCCTGATCCGATGCCTGAGCCAGCTCGAAGCCCATGACGAAGGTCAGATCTGGGTCGATGGCATAGCGGTGGGCTCCGAGGCCTCGCGCGACGCTCAGGCGCGCAGCGAGATCGGCATGGTGTTTCAGCAGTTCAACCTGTTTCCCCACCTGTCGGTCATCGATAACCTGATGCTCGCGCCCATGCGGGTGCGCGGCCTGGAGCGCGAGCAGGCGCGCGAGTTGGCCATGCAGTACCTTGAGCGGGTGGACATTGCCGAGCAGGCCGACAAATTCCCGGGCCAACTCTCAGGCGGGCAGCAGCAGCGGGTGGCCATAGCCCGCTCGCTGTGCATGCGTCCGCGCATCATGCTGTTTGACGAGCCCACCTCGGCACTCGACCCAGAGATGATCCAGGAGGTGCTTGGCGTCATGGAAGGCCTGGCCCGCGAGGGCATGACCATGTTGTGCGTGACCCATGAAATGGGCTTTGCCCGTCGGGTGGCCGACCGGGTGGTGTTCATGGACCAGGGCAAGGTGGTCGAAGAGGCGCCGCCCCAGACCTTTTTCAGCGCCCCGCGCAGCGAGCGCTGCCGCAGCTTTCTCGATCGGATCTTGCACCACTGACAGGGATGGCTCGCTCAGGGGCTCAGGGCCCGGTCCTCATGCTGCGGAGGTACGCAGAAATCGGCCCGGCCCCTAAGCCCCCGAGCGCGCTGGAGACATCGGCGGGATTTCGAAGAGGGAGCTCTGGGAGATTCGATGCCACCCCCAGCGTGTGAGGGGTATGCCCGGCCGGCGATTTCTGTGTACTCGCAGCATGAGCCGGCCGGGCA
>JBAXEN010000196.1:0-7989 GCA_037140415.1 Betaproteobacteria bacterium
CCCCCTCCGGCGGCCCCGCCTGCAGCGTCCCTTGGCACATTGATGCCAGTGGTGCCAGCGGGGCAGGCCGGTGTTGTTGTTCCGGCTTCAAGCGCTGTGCCGCGGCCACGTCTTTTGGGCCTGCTGGAGAATTCGCCGGCCTACAAAAGGGTCTTGCCCTTGGTGCAGGACGTGGCGCGCCAACTCGGTCTCGATGCCCAGTTGATGGTCGCTTTGATTGCGGCGGAGTCGGGCTTTGATCCGCGCGCGGTCTCGCCCAAGGGCGCGATCGGCCTGATGCAGCTGATGCCGGGCACCGCCGAGCGCTACGGCGTGCGTGCCGACACCCAGACCAGTCAGCGCGATCGGCTGATGCACCCCGAGACCAATGTGCGGGCAGGCGCCTTGTTTTTGCGCGATCTGCTGCTGATGTTCCCAGGTCGCATCGATCTGGTGCTGGCCGCCTACAACGCTGGCCCCGGCGCGGTGATGCGCGCTGGCCTGCGGATTCCGGACTACCCCGAGACGCAAAACTATGTGCGCACCGTGACCGAGTTGCTGGCTCATCTGCGCCCTGCGCCGGCCGCGCCCCGCTTGGAGGAGCCCACCACCCGGCTGGCTGCAGCCGCACCGGTTGCTGCGCCGCCGCCGACCACTTGGCTTTCGCCGCAAGCCGCCGATGCGGTTGCGCGCGGTATTTTGTTGGCGCCACCGGGCATCCCATTGAATTTGCCGGCTGGCCGCAACTGAGATCTTTGCACGATAGACACCATGGATTTGTTCACGCCTGTACCTGCCGAGCCTGCAGCCGACGAAGACAGTCTGGCCGCCTACGCCCAGCGCGCCTACCTGGAATACGCCCTGAGCGTGGTCAAGGGCCGCGCGCTGCCCGATGTCTGTGACGGTCAAAAGCCGGTCCAGCGGCGCATTCTCTACAGCATGTCGCGCATGGGTCTGGGCTTTGGTGGGCCCAATGGCGCCACCGGTGCCAAGCCGGTCAAGAGCGCGCGGGTGGTGGGCGATGTGCTGGGCCGGTTTCACCCCCACGGTGACCAAGCGGCCTATGACGCGCTGGTGCGCATGGCCCAGGATTTCTCCCAGCGTTATCCCCTGATCGACGGGCAGGGCAATTTCGGCTCGCGTGACGGCGACGGCGCAGCCGCGATGCGCTACACCGAGGCCCGGCTGGCGCGCATCACCAATTTGCTGCTCGACGAAATTGACGAGGGCACGGTGGATTTTGTGTCGAATTACGACGGCTCGACCGAAGAGCCCTCCCAACTGCCGGCGCGCCTGCCCTTCGTGCTGCTCAACGGCGCCAGCGGCATTGCGGTGGGTCTGGCCACCGAGATTCCCAGCCACAACCTGCGCGAAGTGGCCGATGCCTGCGTCGCACTGATCAAGAACCCCCAGCTCAGCGACCAGGAGTTGTTGGGCATCATCCCCGGCCCTGACTATCCCGGCGGCGGTCAGATCATCTCCGGGCCGGCCGACATTGCGGCGGCTTATGCCGGTGGCCGTGGCTCGCTCAAGGTGCGTGCGGTCTGGAAGATCGAGGAGCTGGCGCGCGGCCAGTGGCAACTGGTGGTGGGGGAGTTGCCGCCGGGCGTGAGCACCCAAAAGGTGCTCGAAGAAATCGAGGAGTTGACCAATCCCAAGGTCAAGGCCGGCAAGAAGGCGCTGAGCGCCGACCAGGTGCTGCTCAAGCAAACCGTGCTGTCGGTACTCGATGTGGTGCGCGATGAGTCGAGCAAAGATGCGCCGGTGCGGCTGGTTTTTGAACCCAAGACCAGCCGCATTGAACAGAGCGAACTGATCAACACGTTGCTGGCCCACACCAGTTTGGAGACCTCGGCGCCGATCAACATGACCCTGATTGGTCATGACGGCAAGCCGATGCAAAAATCCTTGCGCTTGGTGTTGCAGGAGTGGATCGCCTTTCGCCAGCAGACCGTGCAGCGCCGCTCGCAGCACCGGCTCGACAAGGTGCTGGCGCGCATCCACATTCTCGAGGGCCGGCAGCTGGTGCTGCTCAACATCGACGAGGTCATCCGCATCATCCGCCAGGCCGACGAGCCCAAGCAGGCCCTGATGGAGCGCTTTGCGCTGAGCGAGCGCCAGGCTGAAGATATTTTGGAAATTCGGCTGCGTCAGCTTGCCCGCCTGGAAGCCATCAAGATCGAGCAGGAGCTCAAGGAGCTGCGCGAGGAGCAGGGCAAGCTCGAAGAAATATTGGGCAGCCCCACCGCCCTGCGCCGCCTGATGGTGCGCGAAATCGAGGCCGACGCCAAGCTGTTTGCCGACCCGCGCCGGACCCTGATACAGGCCGAGAAGAAGGCGGTGCTGGAGGTCAAGGTCATCGACGAGGCAGTCACCGTGGTGGTGTCATCGAAGGGCTGGGTGCGGGCCCGCCAGGGCCACGGGCATGACCCCGCAGGCTTTGCGTTCAAGGCCGGCGACGGCTTGTACGGTACCTTCGAATGCCGCACCGTCGACACCCTGCTGGCCTTCGGGGGCAACGGCCGGGTCTATTCGGTGCCGGTGTCTGCGCTGCCGGGCGCGCGCGGCGACGGGCAGCCGATCACCACCCTGATCGAACTCGAAACCGCCACCCAGCTGTTGCATTACTTTGCGGGACCGGCGACGGCCACGCTGCTGCTGTCGGGCTCAGGCGGCTACGGATTTTTGGCCACGGTCGAGAGCATGGTCTCGCGCAACAAAAGCGGCAAGGCCTTCGTCAGCATCGCCGACGGTGAGAGCCTGTGCCCGCCCTCGCATGTCAGCGGCAGCAACGCTACCCCCGCGCCGGACAAGCCGGCCTTGCCGGCGGCCACCCATGTGGCCTGTGCCAGCACCGGCGGGCGCATTCTCACCTTTGCCATTGACGAACTCAAGCTGATGGAAAAAGGCGGTCGGGGCCTGATGCTGATCGACCTTGAAGCCAAGGACAGCCTGGCCGGTGCAGCCGCCTATACCCGCAGCGTCAAAATTTCGGGCACAGGCCGGGGCGGCAAAGATCGCGAAGAAACCCTGGAAATCCGCAGCCTGAACAACGCCCGCGCCGCACGGGCTAAGAAGGGCAAGGTGGCCGATCTGGGCTTCAAGCCCCAGCGCATCAGCCGAGTGGAGTAGTCGGGCCGTACGCTCGGGCTGAACTTAGCAACAGGCCATCATGCTGCGACGCAGTTGGCCCAGGTAAGCCCCGTTGGGCAGCCCTGAGGGCGCCAGGTCAGCAAACAGACTGCGCCGCCTCTGGTCATTGGCCGCGGACAGCTCGCGGTAACTTTGCCGGTCAGCTTCGCTCAAACCCGCGTGCTGCGCCGCGCTGCTGCCTGCCGAGGCCTGAGCCTGCGGCTTGAGGCCCAGGCTCAGCCGAGTGCCAACGCCTGCATAGAGGTAGCGCTCGTTAAAAGCTTGGCTCATTGCGTCGAATGCGGGCTCGCCTGTGCAATGCCCCGGCGCTAAATAGGCGACCTTGTATGTGTTTTGCAGGACATTGATGGTGCCCGCTATCTCTTCGTCTTTATTGACCACCATGTGCAAGCCGCCTGCAATCAGATGGATGCGCGGGTCAATTTTGGTGGCCGCCTCCAGGATGCGTTCGATTCCGGGGTGGGAACATCCGACCACCAGCACCAGGCCCTGCGGCGTGCTCAAGGCCAGCGACAGCTCTCGCAGCTCCAGGGTGCCGGGCTTGTCCGACACCAGGCTGATGAGATGCACGCCCGGGGCCAGTTCCGTGGTTTTGTCCACAAGCTGTATGTTCGCGCCGGGCCATGCAGAGCCAAAATGCAGGGTCGCTGGTGGCTTGCCATCGAAATAGCGGCGCTGGGGCGGTAGGGACTCGCTCTTGCGGTAAAAACTTCCGGGCAGGTCGCCGCCGTAAACGCCGAAGCCTTCCTTGGGGGCGTAGATTTTGACTTTTGGGTTGACGCTCAGCAGGTGAGCCATGCCACCCATGTGGTCGCCGTGCCGGTGCGACATCACCACCATGTCGAGCCGGCTCAGGTCCACGCCCAAAGCGCGGGCGTTGTGTGCCAGGGTTTCACCGTTGTTGCCAGTATCAAAGAGGATGCGCCGCCCGTTGAGTTCGACCAATGCTGCGTAGCCCCAGTCCTTGATCAGGTTGGGATCACTGCACAGTGCGTCAAACAGTACCGTGATGCGCGCCTGCGGCGCCGGCTCGGTGGCCAAGCTGCTTGCGCTTGAAAGTACAGCCGGCGCTGACAGGGCACTGACGATCCAATTGCGACGCTTCATGAGGACTCCTGCGAGGGGTAGAACCCGTTAGGGTACGCCATAAATCAAATCGTCAGGGCGTGTGGCCGAACACCGGTCGCATCCCAGCCCCTTTAAACCTGAACGTGAGGGGATGAAATCAAAGTCCTCAGCCGCAGATGGCGCGCCTTGCGCCGGGGGAGCACAACGCCTTGAATCGATGCCCATGTGGCGTTCTGTGTGTCAACGCCAGATGGCTCAATGTCCGGCACGCCAGGTCAGGGCGTGTTGGGCAGAGCAGGTCCCAGAAGCGCTGGCAGGCCGCTGATCACCCGGTCAGGCTGGCAATCTTCGATCGGCTGGCCCATGTTGTAGCCATAGGGCAGCAGCCAGACCGGAAGTCCGGCATTGCGGGCAGTGGCCGCATCGATGGACGAGTCCCCCACGAACAGCGCCTGCTCCGGCCGGACGCCAAATTTTTGCAGGCAGTGCAGTACCCCCGCCGGATCGGGTTTTTTGGTCGGCAGGCTGTCGCCCGAGATCACTTGGTCGAACAGCGGCAGCAGTCCGTGGGCTTGGAGCACGATCTCGGTGTAGTGGCCTTCCTTGTTGGTCACCACCGCCAGCCGGCAGCCTTTTTCACGCAAGGCATGGAGCGTCTCGCGCACGCCCGGATAGAGTTGGCTGCTGGTGCCGCAGCGGCTTTGGTAGTGGCCGTTGAAGGTGCTGCGTATGGTGGCCAGTTCCGGGTTCAGGCGCACAGCCTCAGGGCTCGTGTTTTGGCGGTGGGCCAGGGCCTTGACCAGCAGTTCGCCGGTGCCGTGACCGATCCAAGCATCCACCAAAGTCTGCTCAACCGGCGCCAGCCCAAGTAGCGTCAGGGTGTCGTTGACCGCGTCCGTGATTTCCGGCGCGGTCTCGATCAGGGTGCCGTCCAGGTCGAACAGCACCGCTTGCCAGGGCAGGGCGCTCATGCCAGCCCCAGCGAGCGTTTGCGCCGCTCCATCAGGCGCCAGACAAAGGGGGTGAAGATCAGCTGCATGGCCAGCTCCATCTTGCCGCCGGGCACCACGATGGTGTTGGCCCGGCTCATCCAGGCGTCATGGATCATGCTGCGCAGGTACTGAAAGTCGATGCCCTTGGGGTTGGCAAAGCGGATCACCACCATGCTTTCGTCAGCCGAGGGGATGTCGCGAGCGATGAAGGGGTTGGAGGTATCGACCATGGGCACGCGTTGGAAGTTCACATGGGTGTGGGCGAACTGCGGCACGATGAAGTTGATGTAGTCGGGCATGCGGCGCAAGATGGTATCGGTCACCGCCTCGGTGCTGTAGCCCCTCTGGTGCTTGTCGCGCCACAGTTTCTGGATCCACTCCAGGTTGATGACCGGCACCACCCCGACCCGCAGGTCTGGGTACTGTGCGATGTTGTGCTCGGGCGTGACCACCGCCCCATGCAGGCCTTCGTAGAACAGCATGTCGGTATCGCTGGGCAGATCTTCCCAGGCGGTGAAGGTGCCCGGCTCTTGTTTGTAGGGCGCCGCCTCCTCGTGGTTGTGCAGGTATTTGCGGGCCCGACCCTGGCCGGTCTGGCCGTAGGCCTTGAACAGATTTTCGATCTCGCCAAACAGGTTGTTGTCGACCCCGAAATGGCTGAAGTGCTTGTTGCCTTCCTTTTCGGCCTGGGCCTGGCGCACCTTCATTTCTTGGCGGTCATAGCGGTGAAAGCTGTCGCCTTCGATGATGGCGGCCTTGACGCCTTCGCGGCGGAAGATGCCGGCAAAGGTGCGTGTCACGGTAGAGGTGCCGGCGCCGCTGGAGCCGGTGATGGCGATGATGGGATGGCGTTCTGACATGGTGGGCGGGTGAAGTTCAATCGCGAAACAGGCTGCGTTCTGCAAACAGGGGGTTGTCGCTCTCGCGGCGGGGAGGGTGGGCGTGGTAGTGCTCGATGCGCTCGACCTCGCTCTTGGAGCCGAAGACCAGACCGATGCGCTGATGCAGGCTGTCGGGCTGCACTTCGAGCATGGCCTGGCGACCGGTGCTGGCCCGCCCGCCGGCCTGCTCCATCAAAAAGCCGATGGGGTTGGCTTCATAGAGCAAGCGCAGCCGACCGGGCTTGCTGGGGTCCTTGGTGTCGCGCGGGTACATAAACACGCCGCCGCGCATCAGGATGCGGTGGGCTTCGGCCACCAGGGAGGCGATCCAGCGCATGTTGAAGTCCTTGCCGCGCGGGCCGGTCTTGCCGGCCAGGCATTCGTCCACATAACGCTTGACCGGCGCCTCCCAAAAACGGGCGTTGGAGGCATTGATGGCAAATTCCTGGGTCTCGGTCGGCACCTTCAGGTTGCGGTGGGTGAGGGTGAATTCGCCGAGGATGGGGTCGAGGGTGAAGCCGTGGACCCCATTTCCCACGCTGATCACCAGCATGGTCGAGGGCCCATAGAGGGCGTAGCCAGCCGCGATTTGGCGGGTGCCGGGCTGCAGGAAGTGCTCAGCCGTCAGCGGCCGTCCGTCCAGCACCTCGTCGGGCGCGCGCAGGATGCTGAAGATGCTGCCCACCGACACATTGACGTCGATGTTCGAGGAGCCGTCGAGCGGGTCGAACACCAGCAGGTATTTGCCACGCGGCAGCGGCTCGGCGATCGGGTAGGGCTCGGTCATTTCTTCCGAGACCATACCGGCCAGATGCCCGTTGCGCTCGTTCATGCGCAGGAACAACTCGTTGCTCAGCACATCGAGTTTTTGCTGGGTCTCGCCCTGCACATTGACGCTGTTGCCCTGCTCGTCATGCTTGCCGAGCATGCCGGCGAGCTCGCCATAGGCCACCGACTTGGCGATCGCCTTGCAGGCCATGGCCACGTCGAGCAGCAGGGCGTTGAATTGACCGCTGGCCTGCGGGAAGCGCCGACGCTCCTCAATCAGAAACTGGGTCAGGGTGGGCGATGTGCGCGGGGTCAAAGACATGGTCGTGCTGGCGAGTCAGGCCAGAGCAAAGGGTGGGTTGGGTTCAGGGCAAAGTCTGTGTTGAGGCCTCAATGGCGCAATGCCGGCACAGCGTCGCCGTGCCATGCTTTGATCATCGCAGGGCTGATGCCATCCAGGCTGGGCAAAACCTTCAACGCACCTGAAAAATCATGATCAAGTGTGAACTGGTTGGGTGTCACCACCGTGGCCAGACCGGCACCTAGCGCTGCTTTAAGACCATTGCCTGAATCTTCAAAGGC
Organism: Betaproteobacteria bacterium; assembly: GCA_037140415.1. Lineage (GTDB taxonomy): Bacteria > Pseudomonadota > Gammaproteobacteria > Burkholderiales > Burkholderiaceae_C > Polaromonas. Next base: position 7,424 of record JBAXEN010000196.1, read on the forward strand.
CAGGCAGGCCGAGGCGGGCAGGTGAAGATGCTTCAGTGTTTGCCGATAGACCATGGGGTCGGGTTTTTTGCGCGGTGCGGTGGATGCGTCTTCGATCACCGCAAAGTGATAACGCCAGTCGGCCCCGATGGCGCGGCGCATCAGGGCGGCGATGTTGACGGGCGAGGTGGTGGTGGCAATGGCCAGGTGCAGGCCAGCATCGGCTGCCGCAGACAACAGGGCGAGCACGCCCGGGCGCATCTGCACCTGACCGTCTTGCACCGCCTGCTCGTAGGCGGCGGTTTTGAGCTCGTGGATGCGGTCTATGGTCTGGTCCATGGCGGTCGCGTCCAGCACCTGGGGCCTGTCAGCCTGGCTGTACCACCAGGCCTTGATGCGCTCCTTGCCGCCAGAGACCTGCAGCAACTGTGTATAGAGCGGCACATCCCATTGCCAGTTGAACCCCAACTCGGCAAAGGCCTGGTTGAAGGCGCTCAGATGTGCCATTTCGGTGTCGGCCAAGGTGCCGTCCACATCAAAAATCAGGGCTTTCAACATAAGGGGGTCTTTCGGGTTTCAGGAGGGGG
>JBAXEN010000197.1:0-7972 GCA_037140415.1 Betaproteobacteria bacterium
GCGCATCTCGGAGAGGATGAAGTTGGTGGTGCCGTTGATGATGCCGGCGATCCATTCGATGCGATTGGCCGTCAGGCCCTCGCGCAGCGCCTTGATGATCGGAATGCCACCGGCCACCGCCGCCTCAAACGCCACCATCACGCCTTGCTTTTGCGCCGCGGCAAAGATCTCGGTGCCATGCACCGCCAGCAGGGCCTTGTTGGCGGTCACCACATGCTTGCCGGCAGCAATCGCCTCGAGCACCAGTTGCTTGGCGATGCCGTAGCCGCCGATCAGCTCGACCACGATGTCGATGCTGGCATCGGCGATCACCGCCCGGGCATCAGAGAGCACCTGAACCTGGCTGCCCACCAGATTGCGGGCGCGCTCGACATCGAGGTCGGCCACCGACACGATCTCGATGCCGCGGCCCGCGCGGCGCATGATCTCTTCCTGATTGCGCTGCAAGACGGTGAATACGCCGCTACCGACAGTGCCTATGCCCAACAGGCCAACGCGTAGGGGTGCCAAAGGTTTATTGCTCATGATGTCTGTGTTCCAAAATGACGATGGGGCCGGCTGTTCACCGACTGGCGGCCCGCCTGCTCAGGGCCAAGCGCCATCAGGCCGTGACCGCAGTCTTGCGGGTGCCATGCCGCTTGCGCCAGCCTTCGAGGAATTTGGCCACCCGGCCTATGGCCTCGCGCAGGTCGTCTTCATGCGGCAAAAACACAATGCGGAAATGGTCGGGCGTGGCCCAGTTAAAACCGGTGCCCTGCACCAGCATCACCCGGGTTTCTTCCAGCAGCTCTAAAAACAGCTGGCGGTCGTCAAGCACCGGATAGACCGCCGGGTCCAGCCTGGGGAACATGTACAGCGCCGCGCTGGGCTTGACGCAGCTCACGCCCGGTATGGCGGTGATGAGCTCATGGGCCAGGTCGCGCTGGCGGCGAAGGCGCCCGCCCTCGCCCACCAACTCGCGGATGCTCTGGTAGCCGCCCAGGGCGGTCTGTATGGCCCACTGGCCCGGCACGTTGGAGCACAGGCGCATGTTCGAGAGCATGTTCAGGCCCTCGATGTAATCCTGTGCGTTTTTCTTGTCGCCAGAAATCACCATCCAGCCGGCCCGGTAGCCACAGGAGCGGTAGCTCTTGGACAGGGAGTTGAAGGTCAGAGTCAGCACGTCTTCAGACAGGCTGGCCAAGGGCGTGTGCACCGCGTCTTCATAGAGCACCTTGTCATAGACCTCGTCGGCAAAGATCACCAGCTGGTGCTCACGGGCAATGGCCACAATCTGCTCGAGCAATTCGCGCGAATACAGGGCCCCGGTCGGGTTATTCGGGTTGATGATCACAATGCCCTTGGTGTGGGGCGTGATCTTGCGGCGAATGTCGGCCAAGTCGGGCATCCAGCCGTTGGACTCGTCGCACAAATAGTGCACTGGTGTGCCGCCAGACAGCGAAGCAGCCGCGGTCCACAAAGGATAGTCGGGCGCCGGCAGCAGCAACTCGTCGCCGTCATTGAGCAGGCCATTGGTGGCCATCACGATCAGCTCGCTGGCGCCATTGCCCAGGTAAATGTCATCCAAGGTAACGCCCTTGACGCCCTGGCGCTGGGTCTCGTGCATCACCGCCTTGCGAGCCGCAAAGATGCCCTTGCTGTCCGAGTAGCCCGCCGAGGTGGGCAAGTTGCGGATCATGTCCTGCTGAATTTCCTCGGGCGAATCGAAGCCAAAGGGCGCCAGGTTGCCAATATTGAGCTTGATGATCTTGTGACCCTCTTCCTCCATGCGGCGCGCCGCGTCCATGATGGGACCCCGGATGTCGTAACAGACATTGGCGAGCTTGGCGGATTTGGTGATGGGCTTCATGGCAACAAAGGAGAAAACACAGTCGGGCAAGGGCCCCGCCCCCGCAAAGCGGCGAGCGAAACCGAGTGAAAACCTATAATTTGACCACACAAACCCGCGCATCTTCGCAGCGCAATGTGTCCGGGTGACCGCCAAACGCCCGCAAGCCCCCCTACCTCATGAAACTGCAGCCTGATCGCTCCGACGCCCCCACCATCCTCGGCTATGGCGATGACTGGATAGGCATAGGCCACCAGGGTGTGGCACAAAAAATTCAGCACAGCCTGGTGCTCGATTCGCGCGGACAGCACTTGGACTGGCAGTGCACCCGCTTCGAGCAGCTGAGCGCGGCGCATTTTGATCGCCTGGCCGATCTGGCGCCGGAATTGGTGGTTTTCGGCAGCGGGACGCGCCTGCGCTTTGTGGCTCCGGCTCTCTTGCGCTCGCTGATGAGCCGTCGCATCGGCGTGGAGACCATGGACACGGTGGCCGCCTGCCGAACCTACAACATCCTGGCTGGCGAGGGCCGCCACGTGGTCGCAGCACTGCTTCTGGAGGCCCCCGCCGGATGAGCCCGAAAGCTCATCCTGACCTTTGAGGCTAAAATTGCGTGTTTTGGCCCCCAGGGCAGGCCCGACTTCAGCGAGCTGGGCAGGTGCCCGCCAAAGCGCCAGAGCCATCGAGAAACCACAACAAAGACAGGCCGACAGGCCAAACACCACTTTCGACAGGGTCCCCGCAGCATGGCAGTCGTCCTCAACAAATCCATTCCCGAATTCGAAGCCTTGGCCACCGGTGGCATCAAGGTCACCCAGAACAGCCATTTGGGCAAGCTGGTGGTGCTGTATTTCTATCCCAAGGACAACACCCCGGGCTGCACCACCGAAGCCATGCAGTTTCGCGACAAGTACAAAGATTTCGTCAAGGCTGGCGCGATGGTGTTTGGCGTCTCACGCGACAACATGAAGTCCCATGAAGACTTCAAAGCCAAGCTCGAGCTGCCCTTCGAGCTGATCGCTGACACCGAAGAGAAGATGTGCCACATGTTCGGTGTGGTCAAAAACAAGATCATGTACGGCAAGAAGGTCAAGGGCATTGAGCGCAGCACCTTCTTGATTGGCGCCGATGGTCAGCTCAAGGAAGAATGGCGGGGCTTGAAGGTGCCCGGCCATGTCGACGAGGTGCTGCTGGCCGTCAAAGCGCTCAAGAAAGCCGGCTGACCTGCCCTTGCGCCTTCTGTCACGGGGGTCGTGCATAATGATTTCATGCCCCTGAACGCAGCTTGCGACAGTCTCCACAAAGCCGCCCGGCCCTCCTGGCGGCTTTGTTGTTTTCGCGGCTGTGCTGTTGAGCTGATCCGTCCACGGCCCGCCCCCTGACCCCCTTCCCATCATGCCCCTGCCTCCTGCCCCAACCCAACGCGCCAGCATCCTGTCCAAGCAAGCCTATGGGGGGCAGGCCCGCGGCTCAGACAAACTGGCTGCCGGGCGCGGGGCTGGTTCTGCACCGGCGCTTGCAGCCATCCAAGCCGACGCTGCTGCCGACAGCACGCAGGACCGGCCGCAACAGGGCGAGCGGCCCCAGCGCAGCCGCAGAAAGAGCGCGCCCAGCCCCGCCGAGCCCACGGGAGCGAACGCGCTGGCGCCGCAGCCTCAGTCCGTCACGGCGATAACGAAAGCACCATCAGCAGCACCGGCGCCAGCGGCACCGGCACCAGCGACACGCAGCCCGGCGCGCGCCAAGGGGCGCAAGAGCACCGGCCCGAGCAAGCTGTTTGTGCTGGACACCAATGTGCTGATGCACGACCCGATGTGCCTGTTTCGCTTCGAGGAACACGACATCTTCTTGCCCATGATCGTGCTCGAGGAGCTCGACGGTCACAAAAAAGGCATGACCGAGGTGGCCCGCAATGCGCGCCAAACCAGCCGCACGCTCGATGCGCTGGCCGCCGAAGGCAGCGACATTGCCAAGGGCTTGGTGCTCAGCAGCACCGGCCACCGCGAGGCCGGAGGCCACCTGCTGTTTCAGACTCGGCCGCTCAACGGCGAGCTCCCGATGGCCCTGCCCCAGGGCAAGGCCGACAACCAGATCCTGGGCGTGGTCGAGGCCTTGCGCAAAGAACTGGCCCCGCGCGAAGTGGTGCTGGTGTCCAAGGACATCAATATGCGGGTCAAGGCCCGCGCCCTGGGCCTGTCGACGGAGGACTACCGCAACGACAAAACCCTCGACGATGGCGACCTGCTCTACAGCGGCTCCCTCGCTTTGCCGCCCGACTTCTGGACGCGCCAGAGCAAAACCGTCGAGAGCTGGCAGCAAGGCAGCCACACCTTCTACCGCATCAGCGGGCCCATCGTCGACAGCCTGCTGATCAACCAGTTCGCCTATTTTGAGGCGGCCGGCGAGCCGCCGCTGTATGCGCGGGTGACCGAAATTCGCGGCAAGACGGCCGTGCTCAAGACGCTCAAAGACTACACCCACCTCAAGCACGCAATCTGGGGCGTGACCATGCGCAACCGCGAACAGAACTTCGCGATGAACCTGCTGATGGACCCGGAGGTTGACTTCGTCACCCTCACCGGCACGGCAGGGACCGGCAAGACACTGATGGCCCTGGCCGCCGGCCTGACCCAGGTGCTCGACGACCGGCGCTACACCGAAATCATCATGACCCGCGCCACCGTCTCGGTGGGTGAGGACATCGGCTTTTTGCCCGGCACCGAAGAAGAAAAAATGGGCCCCTGGATGGGCGCGCTTGACGACAACCTAGAGGTGCTGGCCAAGAACGACACCGGCGCCGGCGAATGGGGGCGCGCGGCCACCAACGAATTGATCCGCTCGCGCATCAAGGTCAAGAGCATGAACTTCATGCGCGGACGCACCTTCCTGAACAAGTACCTGATCATCGACGAGGCGCAAAACCTCACACCCAAGCAGATGAAGACGCTGATCACCCGCGCCGGCCCGGGCACCAAGATCATCTGCATGGGCAATCTGGCGCAGATCGACACGCCCTACCTGACCGAAGGCTCCTCCGGCCTGACCTACGCGGTCGACCGCTTCAAGGGCTGGCCGCACGGCGGGCACATCACCCTGGCGCGCGGCGAGCGCTCGCGCCTGGCCGACTTCGCCAGCGAAGTGCTCTGAGCTTGGGGGCCAGGGCGGCCAAAACAGGGCCGGGTCCGGCCCTCAGTCGGGTGAGCTTGGGATGCCTTTGCGCAGGCGCCCGAGCAGCTCATGGAGCTGCAACATCTCACGGCCGTTGAGGCCGCTGAGCAGCTGCGCCAGCCATTTCTCATGCTCGACCGCCATGCGATCGAACCAAGCCTGACCGGCCGGGGTCATGCGCACAATCAGGGCGCGGCGATCGCTCGGATCGCTCAGGCGCTCCACCCAGCCCTCGGCCACCAACTGATCGGTCAGACCGGTCACATTGGCGCCGGTGACCATCAGATGGCTGGACAGCGAACTCATGCGCAGGCCCTGCGGATAGCGGCTGAGCTGGGCCAGATAGTCAAAACGGGGCAAGGTGGTGCCAAACTGCGAGCGCAGCAGAGTCCGAATGGACTGCTCAATTTGGGTGCTGCAGGCGAGCAGCCGCAACCACAGTCGAATGGCCTGGTGGTCATCTGGCGAAATGCCAGCTTCCCGGCCGAGCTCACGGTCACTGGCGCCGCGCTTGTTGACTGAATCCATGTCCCGCATTGTGCAACGCAGCTCGCCGCATGCTCAGCCGTCCTTCAGCGACTTTGCAATGGCAAACTCTCTTGACCTTTGAAAAGCTTGCGCGCATCATCACGGTGTTTCTGTATGGAAACTCCATCTTACCTGTGAAACGAAAAAACCCAACGCAACCCGTTCATGAGCATACGAGGCATCGACGAAATCACCCTCAGCGCGGCCGATCTGCCGAGCTGCCGCCGCTTTTTCATCGACTGGGGCCTGGCGCTGGTGGAGGAATCGGCGCAGGAGCTGGTGTTTGAATCCCTCAATGGCTGCCGGGTGGTCGTCGCCCATCCCGACCGCCCCGGCCTGCCTGCGGGACTGGAAGACGACCCGACCCTGCGCCAGGTGATCTGGGCGGTCGCAAGCCCCGCAGAGCTGGCGCAATGCAGCGAGCGCATGCGCGGCGCGGCCGGCTGGCAGCAGCAAGACGGCCGGGTGCTGTGTCAGGATCCGATGGGGCTGTCGGTCGGCGTTCAGGTCAGCCGCAAGAAAGCCATAGCGCTGGCCTGCGCCAACACCAACACCTGGAGCCACAGGCCGCGGGTGGACCAGGCCTCGCCCGCCTACGAGCGCGCCCAACCGGTCGAAGTCGGCCATGTGGTGCTCTTTACCCGTGACCTGGCCAACACCTCGCGCTTTTACGAAGAGGTGCTGGGCTTTGTGATCTCCGACCGCTATCCCGGCCGCGGCCACTTCCTGCGCTGCGCAGCGCGCGGCGGCCACCATGACCTGTTCCTGCTGCAGCCGCCCGAGCCACGCCAGGGTTTGAACCATGTGGCCTTCACCGTGCGCGACCTGCACGAGGTGATCGGCGGCGGCCTGCACATGTCGCGCCAGGGCTGGAAAACCGAGCTCGGGCCGGGTCGTCACCCGATTTCTTCGGCCCTGTTCTGGTACGTGGTGAGCCCAGCGGGCGCACTGGTGGAGTACTACACCGACGAGGACGAGCTGACCGAAGCCTGGCAGCCGCGCGAATTCACGCCCGGCCCCACCGCCTTTGCCGAGTGGGCCGTCAAGGGCGGCATCGACGGCCACACCCGCCGCCAGCTCGACGCCGAAGCGCCCAGCGGGCGCTTCATGACCGACAAGCCCAAAACCTGAATTGGACATCGCCATGGCAACGCTCTACAACGACACCCATCAAAGCCGCAGCGCGGCCCCCACCGCCTATGAAAACCTGCTGGGCGACGCGATTGAGCGCGCCTTTGCGGCTGGCGTGCGGGAGCTTGAAGACCTGGTTCGCTACCTCAATGCCTCGGGGCAAGTGGGCCCCGACGGTCAGCCCTGGACCGCCCAGAGCTACCAGCAAGAAATGGCGCGCCTGAGCGCGTGACGCAAAACCGGAGAGCCCCGCCATGAAAAACGATCTGATCGCCACCCAGGCCGACCCCATCGATGCCGCTTTGGCCGTGGGCCTGAAGGACCTCTGGTTCCCGATCTGCCCTTCGGGCTTTGTGCAGAGCAGCCCTGTTTCGCTGCGCCGCCTGGGCTACAAGATCGCCCTCTGGCGCGACGCCAGCGGCAAGGTCCACGCGCTGGAAGACCACTGCCCGCACCGCGGTGCGCCGCTGTCGCTGGGGGTGAACCTGGGCGATCGCCTGGCCTGCGCCTACCATGGCGTGCAGGTGCGCTGCGACGGCACGGTGATGAAGGTGCCTGGCAGCCCCGGCTGCAAGCTCGAGGGCTCGCGCGCTGCCCGCATGTTCCACACCGCTGAGAGCAACGGCGCCATCTTTGTATTCAACGCCAGCGATCCGGCCCTGAGCGAGGCGCCACCGCTGCAACTGCCCGAGCAGCTGACCTCGCCCGAGTGGTCCTCCTTCCTGTGCTACACCGAATGGGGCTGCGAGTACCGCTACGTCATCGACAACGTGATGGACCCGATGCATGGCGCCTATCTGCACAAGCAGTCGCACACCATGGCCGAAGGCGACATGACGGCCGAGTTCCAAATCCGCGAGCTGCCCCAGGGCTTCATCTTCGAAAAAAAGGGCCAGCGCGACGTCAATTTCGACTGGACCGAATGGATGGACAGCGGCATCCACATCATGCGGCTGGAGATCCCCTACCCCAAGACCGGCGGGCCCGGCGGCAACTTCACCATCATCGGCAGCTACACCCCGATCGATGCGCGAACCGCCGCCGTGTTTCACTGGCGCTGCCGCCCAGTCAGTGGCTGGCAGCGCGACACCTGGCGCTTTCTCTACAAGAACCGGCTTGAGCAACGCCACTGGAATGTGCTGGAGCAAGACCGGGTGGCGGTGGAGAACATGGAGCCCGATGCCAACCAGCGCGAGCACCTGTACGCCCACGACATGGGCATCGTGCGCCTGCGCCGCCACCTGCGCCGCCTGGCCGAGCAACAAGTCGAGCGCCTGGCCGCCACCTGAAGGCAAGCCCGCAGGCTTTAAGATCACGGCC
>JBAXEN010000198.1:0-7924 GCA_037140415.1 Betaproteobacteria bacterium
ACAACCGCATCAAGGCCACCATCATCTCGGCCTCCATCGGCGTGGGTGCCGGTGGTGGGGCCGGTTTTGGCGCATCGATCGGCATCTCGCTGGCGCGCAACTACGTGGGCTACGACCCTACCGGTTACACCGGCCCGGTCAGCTATGTCTCGGGCACCGACAAGCCCAACCGCATCAGCAACGGCCAGATCGTGCGCCTGGGCGCGGCCTCGGGCGCGCGCGCCAACGAGGTCTACAAATACATCGGCGACGACGACCTGGAGGGCAAGGACGACGACGATGGCAACCCGATCGACCTGATCCTGAGCCAGGACTTCTCGGACACCGAAAAGTGGGAGCAGCTGACCAACCCGGCGGCCAACCGCATTGAGGCCTTCATCACCGAATCGTCGGTGGGCAAGATGGCCGACGTGTTCGACAGCACGCTGGACCTCACGGTCTCGGCGCTGGCCCAGCAGACCATCAATTCCACCGTCTTTGCCGGCTCGGTCGCCGCCTCGGGCGGCGGCGCGGCGGCGGTGGCCCTCAGTGGCGCCGGCGGCAGCGCGGTCAACCGCATAGGCTCGACCACCCGCGCTTATGTGGCCAACACCACCGACCGCGGCATCAAGGTCGACGGCGACATTGCCATCACCGCGCGCGACAGCGCCAGCATCTCGTCCTCGGTGTTTGCGGTCTCGGTGGCTGCGTCCTTTGGCGCTTCTGGCGTGTCTGTGGCGGTCAGTGTCTCGCTCTCGGACAACAGCATCCTGAGCACGGTCGAGGCCTTCACCGATCGCTCTTTGCTGTTTTCTACCGAGGGCTCGATCACCATCGACGCCCGCGAATCGGCCAGCATCGATGCCTCCTCTACCGCGGTGGCGGTGGCCTTGTCGGTCAGCGTTGGCGCGGCGGTGGCTGGCGGCGGCGCCAATGCCTACAACACCATCGACACCACCACGCGGGCCTGGTCGGGCCGCAGCACCGATGAGAAGGTGGTCAACAGCATCACCGGGCTGAGCGAGTTGTATGCGCTTGAAGACATCACTGTCAATGCGCTCAGTGCCTCGACCGCCAATGCGGTGGTCAAGGCCGCAGCGGCCAGCTTTGGCGTGGTGGCGGCTGCCGCCGCCGGCACGCAGACGCGCAACACGCTCTCGCCGGTGGTTGACGCCTTCATCGCTGCCACCGAGGTCAAGTCGCCCGGCACGGTGCTGATTTCTGCGCGCGCCGACCAAGACGCCAATGCCCGCTCCAATGCGCTGGCCATCAGCGGCGGCTTGTCGGTCTCGGTGGGGGTGTCCTCGGTCACCACCATCGACACCAGCGCCATCAACGCGGCTGTGGGTGACTTGTCCCAGGTGCAGGCCGGCGTGCTGCGCGTCAGCGCCAAAGCCTATGACCGCATCTACCAAAAGTCCTCGGCCTCCAGCGGCGGCCTGATCGCCGGTGCCGGCGCCCTGTCCAACCTGAGCATTGTGGGCAGCACAGTGGCCGGCATCGGCAAAAACGCCACGGTCGAGGCTGGCCTGGTCGACCTGATCGCCCACCGCGACCAGGACTTTGATTCGCAGGCCTTCAACCTGGCCGTGGGCCTGTTTGCCGGCAGCGGCGCGCTGGTGACCAACCTGGTGGCCGGCACTGCCGATGTGAAGATCGGCCAGGGCGCGCAGGTCGATGCCGAGTCCATCTTGATTTACGCCAGCAACCAGGCGGTCAAAAACAAGTACAGCGCGCTCGAAAATTCGCTCGAGTCCTTCTCTGTCAGCGGCGCTTCGATCAGCGCAATCGCCAGCACCACCAACGTGGGCCGCGCCAGCAGCCGCTTTGGCTCGGTGGTCGATATTGCCGACGATGCGGCGCTCACCGTCGACAGTGCCGGTACCGGCGTGTTCCGGGTCGAGACGCTCTCGAGCGTCAAGCTCATCGACAAGGTGCGGGTCGACGGCATCTCGGGTCTGGGCTTTACCGTGGCGCTGGCCACCCAGTCCACCGACTCGGTCTCCACCATCCGGGTGGGCAAGGGCGCTTCGCTGCGCAACTTGAGCGGCGATCTGATGATGGCCACCCGCACCGACGCCGATGTGCTGGCCACCGCCAACACCTTCTCGCTGGCCGCCTTCGGTGTCTCCAACGCCACCGCGCTGGTGAATTTGAATGCCAACAACGACATCGTGCTGACCGATGCCGAGCTGGTGGGCCGTGACGTCAAGGTCATGGCCGGCCAAAGCCGCGACCGGGTGCCCAACATCCTCTTGGGCAAGGCGCGCGCCGACATGGCGATGATTGCGCTGAACGGCGTCACAGTGCCGGTGCGCTCGGTCAACCTGTATGAGCAAAACCGTGTGGTGCTCGATGGGGCCAGCGAGGTGCGTGCCATAGGCAGCGTCGACCTGCTGGCCGAAAAAGGTCTGGGCCGGGCCAAGCTTGACGGCTCGGTGGTCAACATCAGCCCGGGCGCCTTGGTCACCGGTCTTTTCCCGAAAGGCGACGAGAACCTGACCGGCAGCAACGAGGTCAGGGTGAGCAATGCGGCCCGCATCGAAGCGGGCATGAACTACAAGACGGTGCTGAGCATCCAGCCTTACACCGTCTCGGGCAAGCCCAACCTGGCCGGTCACAGCGAAGCGGGCAGCGCGCAATCGGCGCGCCTGACGGCCATCAAGCAGGCCGGCGCAGCCGGCGTGGACTTGAGCAAAGCAGAAAAAGAGGCGCTGGGCCTCGACGAGCTGCAGTCCTACCAGTATGTGGCGCTGGAGATGCAGCAGGTGGCCGTCAGCATCGGGTCTGGCACCATCGTTGAGCTGGTGGGGCAGGACTACGGCAAGGGTGTTTCGGGCGCGGCCTACCAGCTTGCACCGGGCTCGATGGCCGACCTCAACCTGGTGCTGGACTTGGAGGATTACACCAACGCCAGCCGCTGGACGCGCATTGAAGCGGACCACAGGCTGGGCACCACGGGCAGTTACCTGGTGGCCAAGGCCCAGCTGGTGCGCACCAGCGACGGCCGCTGGCTGCGCCGCACCGGCGATGCGGTGACCATCGATGCGGCCACCGAGAGCTTCAACAGCTCGGGCTGGCAAGCCATACAGGTGCAGACCAGCGACCGCGGCAAGATCCTGGCGCGCGAGCTCAGCGACGACTTTTATGTGGTCAAGCCCAAGGCCATGGCCTTGCCCACCTTGGTCTATGCCAATGTGGCCAACCAGCTGTTTGAAGACCGCGCCAAGATCGTCGGCTGGATGTCCAGCCACGCCGGCAATGCCGAGGCGATTGCGCGCTACCAGGCGCTGCTGGAGAAGATCGACGCCCAGCTCGAAAAAATGGGCCTGGCCTCCAAGAACAGCGGGGTCGTCGTGCCGCGCAGCCAGTTCGACCAGATCTTCCTGCGCCTGCCCAAGGTCGAGGCCTCGGCCGGCCTGATCAACATCCTGAGCGACAGCACGTCGGAGGCCGGTATCCGACTGGCGCAAAGCAGCGGCCGCTTGCTCGCCCATGCCGACGCCAACATCACGATCAAGAACGAGACGCCGTTTGGTCTGGAGATCAATAACGTCGGCATCCTCAAGGCCAGCCGGGTCGATACGCTCAACGGCGCGCAGGTCACGCTCAGTGCAGGCGCGACCTACCTCAACAAAATCGCGCTCAATGAGCCGGGCCCGGGCGGCCAGAGCGTCATCAACATCACGCAAGACGCCTTCCCCAAGGAGGCCTATGGCGTCAACGGCAGCCTGGGCGCCTTGAATGCGCCCAGTGGCCCGCAAGACCTCTATGTGCGCGGCAAGATCAGCAATGCCGACGGCACGCTGAACCTGACCAACCGCGAAGGCAGCATCCACGTCACTGGAGAGATCCGCGCCGGCGCGGTCAACATCAACGCCGCCGGCGACTTCAACCTGTCGACCGAAGACTGGCTGCATACCGGCGCCGACCCACGCCAGTACCTGGACTTCAACAAAGTCTTCGGCCGTGATGTGTACCGTGAAGACGGCACGGCTGGCACTTCACTATTTGGCACCGCCGACCCGCGGGTTCAGGCCCTGCTGGCTGCGGCCAGTGGCGGCGCCATACCGCAGACCAAAGAGGAGGAGGGCAACAGTACCCGCGCCAACGCCGATCTGCTGAGCAGCGATGTGGCCATCAGCGCCGCGCTGCAAACCAAGTTTGACCAAGACTTCTTCAAGCTCTCCACAGCGGGCGCCGGCCGGGTTACGGTGGCACTCGATACCGGCTTGAGTGCGGCAAGCACGCCCAATTACTACGAGCTCTCGCTCCTCGATAGCACCGGTAAGGTGCTCAATACGGTGCAAACCGGCCGCACCAACAGCTACAGCTTCAACGTGGGTGCGGCGGGTGACTACTACGTGCGCGTCAGCGCGGTGCGCACCTACCCGGCCACCACGCCGTCCAACCCGGCCACCACGCCCGGCTACACCTACACCATCTCCGACGGCAAGAAGACGATCAAGCCCGGCGACACCGTGTTGGTCAACGACAAGGTCTACGTCTACGACGACAGCGGCGAAGGCAACCCGATCAAGGGCAAGGAGCGCGAGGTCGACCTGACCAAGACCGATCAGTTTGTCGACGAGGACTACTGGTGGCAGGTGCAGTACAGCCACCGTCCCAACACCTACAAGATCAAGGCGGTGTTCACGCCGCCGCAGGCCGAGCCGATCAAGACCATCTTTGCCATGGGCGCGATCGACATCAATGCGCGCTACCTCAATATCGACGGCACGATACAGAGCGGGGTGGACAACATCACCCTGAACATCGCGCAGGACTTTGCGCCCAGCCGCTCGACCAATTTCACCGACGCCCTGGGCAAAACCCTCAAGGGCATCGACTGCGGCCCGGCCGGCTTTGCCACCGTCGACGGTTTCTTTGATGCCAACAGCGGCACCATCGTGCTCGATGACATCAAGCCGACGGCCGGTGTCATCAACCTGACCGGCACCATCATCAGCACCGGCAACGGTGCGCTCAAGGTGGCCAGTGGCTATGCCTCGATCAACATCAACAACCAAAGCCGCTACGCGCTGGCCGCGGGCCTGATCGATGCCTCAGAAAACCGCGTTGGCAAGATCACCGTCACCGACAGCACCACGCTCAAGCGCGAGGTCTATACCTTTGAAAATGGCGGCTATACCCAGCAGCAGTTCCAGGGCACGCTGGTGCCCCCGGGCATCCCGGGCGGTGTCAGCAGCATCCGCTATGACGACCGGGGCCTGACCGGTGGCCGCGTGGCCGACATTGCGGGCAGCCTGATCTACCGGCCCGAAGCCGGCCGCTACTACGTCTGGACCGAGGGCCAGGCCAAGACCAGCACCACACTGAACATCTACGAGGAGCGCAGCTTCAACCTCTTGGGCTGGGACTGGGACTTCCTGGTGCCCGACACCGCGGCCAAGCTCAGCGACACCCGCTACACCGACGGCGCGCCGCTGCTCGAGTCGGAGCTGGTCTACAGCGCCGCCGAGGTGGCCAAGCTGCTGGGCCGCCCCGATCTGCCGGCTGTCTTCGTGCAGTACATGCAAAAGCGCAACGCGGCGGTGGACATGGTCAAGGACAAGTCGCTGGTGCGCGACGTGCGGACCAACAAGCTCTACACCTATGTGGCCGACAGCGGCAAGGTGCAGTTTCCGGTGGCCGATTTCAGCGACACCAAGACCTGGAAGTTCACCGAGCAGCTGACCGGCGGCAAGGCCATGCCCGATCCGGCCCAGGTGCTGACCGGCGACATCATCAAGGCCACCGGCGAGTTGCCGATCAAGATGACCGACACCTCGGGCAAGAAGGTCGACTGGACGCCCAAAAAGGCCAACGACACCTTCGAGAGCGACTTTGCCAACCAGGAAATCACCATCGATGGCCCCACCGAAGAAGGCGGCGGCTGGCTGCGCGAGAAGGTCATCACCACCAAGAAGACCACCGTCACCGGTCTGAAGGACTTTTACACCTACGGACTGCGGGCCGATGCGCCGGTGCGCGTCTCCACCCTGATCGGGGCGAGCAAGCCCACCATCAATGTGCAGACCACCGGCAAGCTGCTTCTGCGCGACAGCATCTCCATCGGTGCGGTCACCGCGCCCGAGGATCCAGATGCTGAGTTCACGCCCCTGGCCCTGTCGGCCAATGCGATGGAGGTGGGCGGCAATGTGGTGCTCAGCGGCGCCTTGCCCGACATCCAGACCAACAGCGATGTGACCATCACCGTCAAGGACCCGGTGGGCAAGCTCAACATCCGCGCCACCGGCAATGTGGTGGTCAACCACCTGCAAGACCGTGACCACGACCCGCTGCTGGGCAATCGGGGCCTGAAGATCGGCCAGGTGATTGCCGCGACCTATGTCGACGGTGTGGTTGCCACAGCGGGCAGCGTGACCATACGCTCGGTCTATGGCATTGAAGACGCCTCGGTGCTGACCTCGCGCATCGTCGGTGAATATGTGGAGCTCGATGGCGGCGCGGGCTCGATCCGCGCCACCGTCGACAGCAATGTGCTGGGTGAGGGGGGTCTGGCGGCGCGGGCCAAGGGCAGCATCACCTTGACCGAGGTGCTGGGCGACATGGTGTTGGCTGCGCCCGAGGGCTGGAACGGCGCTTCGGTCCTCTCGACAGGCACGCAAGGCGAGGGCGGGGGCAGCGGCAACGATGTGCGCCTGACGGTCAAGCGCGGCGCCATCGTCGACGGCGCGCTCGAGAGGGCCACCGCCAATGTGGGCGACAGCCTGGAGGCGCTCCAGGCCTCGGGCTTTACGGACGAGCAGTTGCAAGCCATAGGCATCAGCAGCAAAGCCAACTTGATGGAGCGGGCCCGCTATGCGATGGCGCCCGACCTCATCAAGGCCCTGCTGCCGCATGAAGAGTTGCTCGGCCAGGGAGACAGCGGCGGCGGCGAGGCACTGAACGTTCAGGGCCGCAACATTGTTCTGCTGTCAGAAGGCTTGACCGCCGGCATCAAATACGGCGTGGGCCGTTCGTCCGATCGGGTGAGCATCAACAATCCGAGCGACTTCGGCAGTTTGTCGGAAGCCAACAAGGCCTTGCTCGCGCAGGCCAGTGCGGCCGATGTCATTGAAACCCAATACCGCCGCTATGAATGGATAGGCGACGAGGCCACGGTGGATTTGTCGGCGGTGGGCACTTTCAACAACGCGCTGCTGTGGCGCGAGGTGGGCGCCACAGCCAGAGCGCCCGCCAATTTGCCGGTGCTCGCTTCGAGCGACGGCATTGCCGATGTGGTCAAAGGCCAGTGGGTGGAAAACCGGCGTGACCTTTTGAGCGTGACGCTGCAGGTCATCGACGACATCAACATCAGCGCCAGCGGCGATGTGGCGGTCAGGACCTTGGGCGATGTGGTGCTGCGTGCCAAGGACGATCTGCGCATTGCTGAGGGCAGCCGCAGCATCACCGACTTGTCGGGCATTGATGCTGGCGCTCGCATGCGCTTGGCCGCGGGCGGCGCCATCACGGCTCTGGGCAGCGCCCCTCGCGCTTGGCTGCTGCGCTCGGGCGGTGACATGAGTCTGTTGGCCGATGGTTCCTCCGAGGACAGCACTCTGGCCGGTCGTATCGCCATGGCCAATGGTGCGGCGCTGCGCATCGAGATCGGTGAGCAGGGCGAGCCCAAGCCCACCACCGGCTTCATGCCGGGTGTGCTCAACCTCAGTGCTGCCGGCCTGGTCAACGTACAGGAACAAACTGGCGACCTGTGGCTGGCTACTGTGGCTTCCAGCGGCGAGGGCGCCAACGGCGCGTTGACTTTGCAGGCGGCCAGCGGAGAAATCCTGGCCTCCGAGCGCATCTATCACGATGGCGTGACGCATGTCAGTGGGCAAGATGTGCGCCTCGTCTCCGGCACGGTAGGCACCATTGATGGCGCGCGCAACCTGGGCAGCTTGCTGCGGCCGCTGCGCCTGGAGGCGCAAAGCCTGGCGGC
>JBAXEN010000199.1:0-7902 GCA_037140415.1 Betaproteobacteria bacterium
CACCAAGATCGTTGCTCGCCTGGGTGGGGACGCTTGATATGACCAAGGTTGCTGACGTGCGCGCAAAGAGCGCCGATGAACTGCAGGCCATGTTGTTGGACCTGCGCAAAGAACAGTTCAACCTGCGTTTCCAGCGGGCCACGGGCCAGCTGGAAAGCACGAACCGCATCAAGGCTGTTCGTCGCGACATCGCGCGGGTGAAGACGATCCAGACCGAGCGTGCCCGCTCGGCCCAACCCCAAACCTGAAGAGGAGACCCCGGTTATGCCGAAGCGCGTCCTCACCGGGCGGGTCACCAGCGACAAGCAGGACAAGACGGTCACCGTCTTGATCGAGCGTCGCGTGATGCATCCGCTCTACAAGAAGTTCATCCGGCGTTCGAAGAAATACGCCGCGCATGACGAAGAGAACCTGGCGAAGGAGGGCGACCTCGTGAGCATCGAGGAGTGCCGTCCGATCAGCAAGCGGAAGACCTGGGTGCTGATCGCCCGCAATGGCGAGCCGGTCGCGAAGCCTGAGGGCCTCGTGGTCGCTGCTGAAGGAGTTCCGGCATGATCGGCGTTGAAGCCAATCTTGAGGTCGCTGACAACAGCGGCGCGCGTCGGGTGCAGTGCATCAAGGTGTTGGGGGGCTCTAAGCGCCGCTTCGCCTCGGTGGGCGACATCATTGTGGTTGCCGTCCAGGAAGCTATTCCCCGCGGCAAGGTAAAGAAGGGCTCGGTGGAGCGCGCGGTGATCGTGCGGACCTCGTACCCAGTGCGCCGGGCAGATGGCACGGCCATTCGCTTCGACAAGAATGCGGCGGTGTTGATCAACAAGTCCAACGAGCCGATCGGCACTCGCATTTTTGGACCGGTGGTGCGTGAACTGCGTGCGAAGAAGTTCATGAAGATCATCTCCCTGGCGCCGGAGGTCCTGTAAACATGGCCGCCAAGATCAAGAAGGGCGACCGCGTTGTCATTCTGACCGGTCGTGACAAGGGTAAGCGCGGCGAAGTGCTGCGCGTGTTCCCGACCGAAACGCGTGCGTTGGTTCAGGGCATCCACCTGGTCAAGAAGCATGAGAAGCCGCAGGGCATGGGCAAGCCGGGTGGCATCACCACCAAGGAAGCGCCTATCCACCTCAGCAATATCGCGCTGATCGACCCGAAGAGCGACAAGCCCGCACGGGTTGGTTTCAAGACTCTGGAAGACGGCCGCAAGGTTCGCGTCTCCAAGGCATCTGGTGAGGTTCTCGACGCATGAGCGGGACAAAGAAGGGCGCCGCCAAGGGCAAGGCGCCAGCAAAGAATGCCAAGAGCGGCGGCGCTGGCGCCCCGGTCAAGGGCGAGGGCACAGGCCGCGGCCAGAGCACGGTTCCGGCCGCCGCTGGTGCCGCCGTTGCTTCCGCGGGAGTGCCTCGTCTCGCCACGTTCTATAAGGACGCGGTGCGGAAGAAGCTCATCGAGGAATTCGGTTACACGAACCCGATGGAAGTGCCGAAGCTGACCAAGATCGTCATCAACATGGGCGTTGGCGAAGCTGCCGGTGACCAGAAGAAGCTCGATAGCGCTGTTGGCGAGATGATGCTGATCTCTGGCCAGAAGCCAGTGCGTACCAAGGCGAAGAAGGCCATCGCGGGCTTTAAGATTCGCGAAGGTCAGGCGATCGGCTGCAAGGTGACGCTGCGCAGCGTCCGGATGTTCGAGTTCCTCGACCGTCTGGTGACCATCGCGCTGCCGCGCGTGCGTGATTTCCGTGGTTTGGCGGGGAATAAGGGCTTCGATGGCCGTGGCAATTATGCCATGGGTCTGAAAGAGCAGATCGTGTTCCCTGAGATCGTGTACGACAAGGTGGAGGCCGTTCGCGGCATGGACATCGTGTTCGTCACCACGGCGAAGACCGATAAGGAAGCCAAGGCGCTGCTCAAGGCGTTTGAACTTCCCTTCACGAACTGAGGCAATTGGAAAACCGCGGGCAGTTGCCCGCAGGTTCCGGAGGATAGACACGATATGGCGAAGACTTCGTCCGTCGAGAAGAACAACCGCCGCGAGAAACTCTCGATGGCGCATGCCAAGAAGCGTGCGGCTTTGAAGAGTGTGGTGATGGACCGCGAGGCGCCCATTGAGGAGCGCTTCGAGGCGACCATCAAGCTCGCGCAGCTGCCCCGCAACGGAGCCAAGGTTCGTGTGCGTTTGCGCTGCGAACTGACCGGGCGCCCGCGTGGCAACTATCGCAAGTTCAAGCTTAGCCGAAACATGCTGCGGTCGATGGCCAACAGCGGGCAACTGCCCGGTGTGGTCAAGGCAAGCTGGTAAGGAGGAGAGCACCACATGTCGCTTTCCGATCCCGTGGGTGACCTGCTCACCCGCATCCGCAATGCCCAGCATGCCCGCAAGTCGCGTTGCGTGGCCCCGGCCAGCCGCCTGAAGGCGGATGTGCTCGAGGTCCTCAAGCGTGAGGGCTATATCCGTGCCTGGAAGGTGTCCGAGCTTCGTGCCGGTGTCGCCCAGCTGGAGATTGAGCTGAAATATTCCGAGGGTGAGCCCGCTATCAAGGAAGTGAGCCGCGTGTCCAAGCCTGGGCGCCGGGTATATTCCAAGATCAAGGAGCTGCCGAAATTTTACTCGGGCCTTGGTATTTCCATCCTGTCCACGCCGAAGGGCGTGATGAGCGACGCTGAAGCACGGGCCGCCAATGTCGGCGGCGAAGTGCTGGCGCGCGTGTTCTAAGGGGGCCAGCAGAATGTCACGCGTTGGCAAATATCCCGTGCCTGTTCCCGCTGGCGTCACCTTGGCGCTGCAGGGCAGCACGCTGGTGGCTAAGGGCAAGCTCGGTGAGCTGAGCATGCCCGTCTCCGAGTCCGTGGAGCTTGATATCGCGCCGGGTACGGTTGCGGTGAAGCCGCGCGGCAAGGACCGGCAGAGCCGGACCATGTGGGGCACAACCCGCAGCCTGATCAATGGTATGGTGAAGGGCGTTTCGGTGGGCTTCACCAAGTCCATGGAAATCACCGGCACCGGTTACCGTGCCGCGGTGCAGGGGCCAGAGTTGGTTTTGAACCTGGGTTACAGCCATGAGATCCGTTATACGGTTCCTCAGGGCATCAAGATCACCTGCGAGAAGCCCACGGCCATCAAGGTGGAAGGCATGGACAAGCGCCAGGTCGGCCAGGTTGCAGCTGAAATCCGTGGCTATCGCGGTCCCGAGCCTTACAAGGGCAAGGGCGTGAAGTACGAGAACGAGCAGATCCTCCGAAAGGAGGGTAAGAAGAAGTAATGGCCCTCAAGAAACTCGACCTCGAAGCCCGGCGCCGCGCCCGTCTTCGCTACCAGATCCGTCAGAAATCCGGTGGGCGCGCGCGCCTCTCGGTGTTCCGTTCGGGCAAGCACATCTACGCGCAGATCATCGACGATGCTGCGGGGCGCACGCTTGCTGCCGCCTCCTCGCTCGAGAAGCCGCTGCGCGAGGCGCTGAAGACCGGCGCCGACAAGGATGCGGCGGTTGCCGTGGGCAAGCTGGTGGCAGAACGCGCCCTGGCAGCTGGCATTTCGGCCGTGGTCTTCGACCGCGGTCCCTATCTCTACCATGGCCGCGTGAAAGCGCTGGCCGATGCCGCCCGCGAAGGCGGGTTGGCATTCTAAGGGGCATTCGATATGGCACGTGAACCGCGCAGCGGTGGCGAAGGTGGTGGTGAGCGCGAGGGTCGTGGCCGTGGCCGTGGCCGCCGCGACGATAACCGCCAACAGCAGACCGAGCAGGGCGATGACCTGAAGGACAAGCTGGTCACGATCAACCGCGTGGCCAAGGTGGTGAAGGGTGGCCGTCGCTTCTCCTTTGCCGCATTGGTTGTCGTTGGCGATCAAAAAGGGCGTGTAGGCTGGGGTGCTGGCAAGGCACGTGAGGTGCCCGAGGCGATTCGCAAGGCGACCGAGCGCGCCAAGCGCACCATGATCCGCGTGGCGATGCGCGAGGGCCGTACCTTGCACCACGATGTGGTCGGTGAATTCGGTGCGGGCCGCGTGTATCTGCGTGCGGCGCCCGCTGGTACCGGCATCATTGCCGGCGGTCCGATGCGCGCCGTGTTCGAGACGCTGGGGATGGGTGACGTGGTGGCCAAGTGCACAGGGACCACCAACCCGCATAACATGGTGAAGGCAACCTTCGCTGGCCTGGCACGCGCTGCCAGCCCGCGCAGCGTGGCCAGCCGCCGTGGCAAGAAAGTGGGCGATCTGCTCGGCACGAAGAAGGGCGAAGAGCCTGCGGTGGAGGGTGCCAATGTCTGATGATGCAAAGGCGACCGTCACGGTGCGCCAGACAGGTTCGCCCATTGGCCGCAAGCCGGGTCAGCGCGAAACGCTGATCGGCCTGGGTCTTAACAAGATGAACCGGGTGCGCACGCTAGAGGACACCCCCAGTGTCCGCGGCATGATCAAGAAGGTCGCGCACCTGATCAAGGTGGAATCGTAAGATGAAACTGAACGAACTCAAGGATAACGACGGCGCGCGCCCGAAGTTCAAGCGCATTGGTCGTGGTATTGGTTCTGGTAAGGGCAAGACCTCGGGCCGCGGCGTGAAGGGCCAGAAGGCCCGTACCGGCGTGTCGCTGAACGGCTTCGAAGGCGGTCAGCTTCCAATCTATCGGCGTCTGCCCAAGCGCGGCTTCGTCAACATCTTCCGCAAGGAATATGCTCCGCTCAACATCGGAGCGCTGGATAAGGCGATCAGTGAGGGTCGCCTGCCTGGTGACCAGCCGCTGGATGAGACGATGTTGAAGGCGGCCGGCGTGGTGCGCTCGCAGGCCCGGCTTTCGGGCGTTCGCCTTCTCGGCCAGGGCAGCATCTCCCGTGCGGTCACCATCACTGTCTCCGGCGCTTCGGCGACGGCGATTGCAGCCATTCAGGCCGCTGGTGGGTCGATCACGCTGCTGAACGCGCCTGCGGAAGCAGCGCCGGAGGCTTGATGTTTCCACCTCGCGCATTCGCGCGAGGTATGCGGTAATATGGGGCGGCGCCCGGCTTGTTGTCTGGGCGCCGTTTTCATGGGGATTAGGCGATGGCCTCGGCGGCTGAGCAACTCGCGTCCAGTTTGAATTTCGGTGTGCTGGCGAAAGCCACCGAACTCAAGAACCGTCTCTGGTTCACCCTGGGAGCGCTGATCGTTTACCGCATTGGCAGTTATGTGCCTGTGCCGGGCGTCGATGCAGCGGTCATGGGTGAGATGCTGCGCCAGCACGGCGGCGGTATCCTCGGCATGTTCGACATGTTCACCGGTGGCGCGCTCGGTCGGATGACCGTGTTTGCGCTCAATATTATGCCCTATATCTCGGCCTCGATCATCGTCCAGTTGATGTCCGCGGCGATTCCGTCGTGGGAAGCCCTGAAGAAAGAGGGCGAGAGCGGCCGCAAGAAGCTCAACCAGTACACCCGCTATCTTACGCTGGCGATTGCGATCGTGCAGGCCTACGGTATTGCGGTAGGGCTCGAGAGTGTTCGCGGCTCAGCCGGTGCTGCGGTGGTGGACCCTGGAATGATGTTCCGGCTCTCCTGCGTCATCACCCTTGTGGGTGGAACCATGTTTCTGATGTGGTTGGGTGAGCAGGTCACAGCGCGGGGTGTCGGCAACGGAATTTCGCTGATCATCTTTGCTGGCATTGTCGCCAACCTACCCTCGGCATTGATCTCGATGCTGGAACTCGGCCGGACTGGTGCGCTCTCCACCTTCTTCATCCTGTTCTTCCTGGCTGCCGCCCTGGCGGTGATCGCGCTGGTGGTGTTTGTGGAGAGGGCGCAGCGCCGGATACCCGTGCAGTATCCCAAGCGCCAGGTCGGTAACCGGATGACCGGCGGCGAGAGCACCCATTTGCCGCTCAAGCTTAATACCGCCGGCGTCATTCCACCTATTTTCGCTTCGTCGCTGCTGCTGCTGCCGGCGACGGTGGCTGGGTTTAGTACCGATGCTACGGCAGACACGTGGCTGCAGTGGGTTGCTAACCAACTCGCCCATGGTATGCCTGCCTATATGTTGCTTTACATGGCGATGATCATCTTTTTCTCTTTTTTCTACACCGCCGTGGTGTTCAACCCGGTGGAAACTGCGGATAACTTAAAAAAATATGGTGGTTTCGTGGCGGGTATCCGCCCGGGAGCCAATACGGCAGACTATTTTGACCGCGTGTTGACACGTCTTACCGCGGTTGGTGCACTCTATCTTTGCGTGGTGTGCCTGATCCCGGAGTTGCTGATTTCGAATTATGGCGTGCCGTTCTATTTTGGTGGCACGTCGCTGCTGATCATCGTCACCGTGACGATGGATACAGTGGCGCAGGTGCAATCGCACCTGTTCCAGCACCAATACGAAGGTCTCATTAAAAAGGCCCGCCTCGGCGGCAGAGGTCAGAGGGGGGGCGTGCGTTGATGAACTTGATCCTGCTGGGCCCGCCGGGCGCGGGCAAGGGCACACAGGCAAAGCGCCTGGAGGAGGCCTTCGGCCTGGTGCAGATTTCGACAGGCGATATGCTTCGCGCCGAGGTCAAGGCCGGCTCACCGATTGGGCTTGAGGCGCGTGCGATCATGGAACGTGGTGACCTGGTGCCCGATGGCATCATCACCACGATGCTTGCGAACCGCGTCGCCCAGGCGGATGCGGCCAATGGTTTTATCCTCGATGGCTTCCCGCGCACCGTGCCGCAGGCCGAGACGCTGGACAGGATGCTGGCCGAGAAGGGCCTTCAACTCGACCATGTGATCGAGTTGAAGGTGGATGACGCCGCGTTAGTGGGCCGCATCTCCGGCAGATACACATGCGCGCAATGCGGTGCTGGCTATCACGATACGTTCAAGACGCCCAAAGTCGCTGGCGTCTGCGACAATTGTGGCGGCTCGGATTTCAGCCGTAGGGCTGATGACAAGGCGGAGACGGTGGCAGCGCGGCTCGCAGCCTATCACCGTCAGACTGCGCCTCTGCTGCCCTTCTACGGGGCGCAAGGCAAGCTGTCTGCGGTAGATGGGATGGCAGCGATGGATAGCGTCTTTGCTGCGTTGTCGTCTATCGTGAAACTGTGAAGGTGGCGTTGACTCTTTTTCCACCGGGGTGTAGTGCCCCGCTTCTTTCGGCAACGGCGCTTGCGCGCCGCATTGTCGTTTTAACCCATTCCAAAACGGTGGCGGGCCATTGGGCCTCCACCGCACGACTTTGAGACAGGAGCAGCCAAGTGGCGCGTATCGCCGGCGTGAATATCCCCACGAACAAGCGCGTGCTGATCTCGCTGCGCTATATTTTTGGCATTGGCCCTCAAAACGCCAAGGACATCTGCGAGAAGCTGGGCATCCCCGCTGAACGCCGTGTCAACCAGCTCACCGATGAGGAAATCGGTAAGCTGCGTGAAACGATCGACCGCGATTATCGTGTGGAGGGCGACCTCCGCCGCGAAGTTGCGATGAATATCAAGCGGCTGATGGATATGGCGGCCTATCGAGGCCTGCGCCATCGCCGCGGTCTGCCTGTTCGCGGCCAGCGCACGCATACCAATGCGCGTACCCGCAAGGGCAAGGCTGTGGCCATCGCCGGCAAGAAGAAGGTAACGAAGTAATATGGCACGCGCAGCAACTGCCGGCGGCTCTCGTCCGCGCAAGAAGGAACGGAAGAACATTTCTTCCGGTGTGGCCCATGTGCTCGCCACCTTCAATAACACCATCGTGACCATCACCGATGCCCAGGGCAACGCGATCTCCTGGTCCTCGTCGGGCACGCAGGGCTTCAAAGGCAGCCGCAAGAGCACGCCTTATGCCGCCCAGATGGCCGCCGAGGACGCTGGCAAGAAGGCCCGCGAGCACGGAATGGAGACGTTGGAGATCATGGTGAGTGGCCCCGGCTCGGGCCGCGAGAGTGCGCTCCGTGCCCTGCAATCCGTGGGCTTTTACGTG
>JBAXEN010000200.1:0-7845 GCA_037140415.1 Betaproteobacteria bacterium
TCTGCGGCAGCTCATCGGCGCTGACCACGCTCTCGGGCGCCTGGCCTGTGAGGTGGTTGGGGCAGAGGTGGCCGAGCTTATCGAACCAAAACAAGGCCATCTGGGTGAGGATCTTGCCCTTGCCAGCAATCGGCTCGCCCAGAATCACATCAAAAGCGCTCAGGCGGTCGCTGGCCACCATCAGCAGCCGATCGCTGCCGACGGCATAGTTGTCGCGCACCTTGCCGCGCGCGAGCAGGGGCAGGGAATGCAGGGAGGAGGTGTGCAGGGCGGAGCTGGCGGTCATGGTCTGAGCCTGAAATGAAAAAGCCCGCTGCCAAGAGGGAGCGAGCTTTCCATTATCGGGGCGCCAGCCGCAGTTTCAGTGCACCAGCTGCGCCAGCTCGCCACGGGCGTATTTGGCGGCCATGATCTGCACGCCCTGCACCTTGATCTTGCCGCCCTGGCCCTCGCAGCCAAATTCCAGGTAACGCGCCTTGCAGACCTGCTTGGCCGCCTCGCGGGCTGGCTTGAGCCATTCGCGGGCGTCGAACTTGTCGGGGTTTTCCGCCAGGAATTTACGGGCTGCGGCGGTCATGGCCAGGCGGATGTCGGTGTCGATGTTGATCTTGCGCACGCCGTGCTTGATGGCTTCCTGGATTTCTTCGACCGGCACGCCGTAGGTTTCCTTCATCTTGCCGCCATACTGGTTGATGATGGCCAGCAACTCAGCCGGAACGCTGGAGGAGCCGTGCATCACCAGATGGGTGTTGGGAATGCGGCGGTGGATTTCCTTGACGCGCGAAATCGCCAGGATGTCGCCGGTGGGCTTGCGGCTGAATTTATAGGCGCCGTGGCTGGTGCCAATGGCAATGGCCAGGGCGTCGAGCTGGGTGGCTTTGACGAAAACCGCCGCCTCTTCCGGGTCGGTCAGCATCTGGCTGTGGTCGAGCTTGCCTTCGGCGCCCACGCCGTCTTCCTCACCGGCCTCGCCGGTTTCTAGATTGCCCAGGCAACCGAGCTCGCCCTCGACGGTCACGCCCATCTTGTGGGCCATGTCCACCACCTTGCGGGTGACCTCGACGTTGTAGTCGAAAGAGGCCGGGGTCTTGGCGTCTTCCATCAGGGAGCCGTCCATCATCACCGAGCCGAAGCCCAGATCAATGGCGCCCTGGCAAACTTTGGGCGAGCTGCCGTGGTCCTGGTGCATGACCAGCGGGATGTGCGGCCACTGCTCGACGGCGGCCTGGATCAGGTGCTTGATGAAGGCCTCGCCGGCGTATTTGCGCGCGCCTGCGCTGGCTTGCAGGATGACCGGCGCGCCCACTTCGTCGGCCGCAGTCATCACCGCCTGAATTTGCTCGAGGTTGTTGACGTTGAAGGCGGGGATGCCGTAATTGTTCTCTGCCGCGTGGTCGAGCAGTTCGCGCATGGAGACGAGGGCCATGATGGGGTGTCCTGGGGATGGGTTTGAGAAAGACCGGCCCGGCGCAGGTAACCGGTTGGTAACTGCGCTTAGTTTAGCGAGGAACGCGTCCGCAGCACACCATAGCTGAGTGCGCTACTCAGCTTGTACCGCGGCCGCAGCGGCTCAACCCACCCTGCAGATTTTGAGCATATTGGTGCCGCCGGGCGCACCCATGGGCTCGCCGCAGGTGATGGCGTAAATGTCTCCAGTTTGTACGATGCCGCGCTTGAGCAAATGGCGCTCGGCCTGCTCGAGCGCGGTATCGCGGTCGGCCGAGGTGTCCATCAGCAGCGGGCGCACATTGCGGTAGAGCGCCAGTTTGCGCTGCGTGCTCAGCTTGGGCGTGAGGGCGTAGATCGGAATGCCGATGTCATGGCGGCTCATCCACAGTGCTGTTGAGCCGCTGTCGGTCAGAGCCACAATGGCCTTGGCGCCCAAATGCTGGGCGGTAAAGAGGGCGCCCATGGCAATCGATTGGTCGATGCGGTTGAAGGTCTTGCCGGTGAAGTCGGCGTCAATCTCATGGCCGCTGGCCTTTTCGGCCTCCAGGCAGATCTTGGCCATCTCCTCGACCGTCTCCAGCGGGTAGCGGCCTGCAGCGGTTTCAGCGCTGAGCATGACGGCGTCGGTGCCGTCGAGCACCGCATTGGCCACGTCGCTGACCTCGGCGCGGGTGGGCACCGGGTTGACGATCATGCTCTCCATCATTTGAGTGGCGGTGATCACCACCTTGTCGGCGTCGCGGGCCATGCGGATCATCTGCTTTTGCAGCGCTGGCACGGTGGCATTGCCCACCTCGACCGCCAAGTCGCCACGGGCCACCATGATGCCGTCGCTGGCGCGCAGGATCGCCTCCAGGTTGGGAATCGCCTCTGCGCGCTCGATCTTGGCGATCAGCCCCGGCTTGTGGCGCAAGGCCGATCCGGCCACATTGCACAGCTGGCGTGCCATCTCCATGTCGGTCGCATTTTTCGGAAAGCTCACCGCCACATAGTCGGCCTGCAGGTTCATGGCGGTCTTGATGTCCTCCATGTCCTTGGCCGTCAGCGCCGGCGCGGTCAGCCCGCCGCCTTGTTTGTTGATGCCCTTGTTGTTGGAGAGCTCGCCGCCGAGTTTGACGGTGGTGTGCACCTGCTCGCCCTTGACGGCGTCGACCGTCATCACGATCAGCCCGTCATTGAGCAGCAGCACATCGCCCGCCTTCACGTCACGCGGCAGCTCCTTGTAGTCCAGGCCCACGCCATGCACGTCGCCCAGCTCGGTGCGCGAGGCATCCAGCACAAAGTGCGCGCCCGGCTCGAGCATCACCTTGCCCTCGGCGAACTTGCCGACGCGGATCTTCGGGCCCTGCAGATCGGCCATGATGGCCACCTCGCGGCCGGCACGCTGGGCCGCCTGCCGCACCAATTCGGCACGCTGGGTGTGGTCCTCCGCCTTGCCGTGGCTGAAATTGAGCCGCACCACATTCACACCGGCGCGGATCATTTTTTCCAGCATGTCCGGGTCGCTGCTGGCCGGCCCGAGGGTGGCAACGATCTTGGTGGCGCGGCTGGGCATGGGTGAGTCTCCTGGAGGGCTTAAGCGCCTTGATTCTCACACACGGCCTGCGGCGGTGTTACCCACTTGTTACCTGGGCACCTTCGCGTACATCGATGCAGAGGCAGCGGCGGGCAGTGCTTCAGGCACTGCCGCGAGCTCACTTTTTGCTCTTGTCGATTTCGTGCCCGATCACGCCGCCCACAGCAGCACCGCCGATGGCGCCCGCTGCGCTGCCGCCGGTCAGCACCGATCCGCCGATGGCGCCCACGCCAGCGCCGATGGCGGTGTTCTTTTCCTGCTGCGACATGCCTGAGCAAGCGGCCAGGGCCGATGCGCTCAAAATCAGCGCGGCAGTGCGCGCGATGGGGGTCAGATTCGTGGGACGGGACATGGCTGAGTTCCTTCTTGGGGTTGATGAACACCGGCTCGGCGTGCGCCCTCTTGCAAGGGCGAGCCGGCCGGCTCGTGCAAGCTTAAAAGCCCAAGTCCTCGCCGTCAGTGAGCAAATCGCATCGATTGCATCAAGAGGTGTCTTCGAGGCCCTGCACGCAGCCGCGCCCATGACGGCGCCCCCAGTGCTGCTCGAGCGCAGGAGCCTGCGCGGTCGCTGGCCTCAAAGCTGCTGACGCTGCGCTTAAAGTAGAGCACCTGCCCCTGCTGGCCTGCCGCGTCTGCGGCGGGGCCAGTCATCAACCGCCACACTCCGCCATGAACACCTCTCTCCAAGTGACCGGACAGTGCCACTGCGGCGCGATTTCCTTCACCGCCCTGGTCGACCCGAGCAAAGTCCTCGTGTGCCACTGCTCCGATTGCCAGCAGTTTTCGGGGGCGCCCTATCGCGCCGTCCTGCCCACACCGGCCGAGCAGGTTCAAGTCTCGGGCCAGCCCCGGCACTACATCAAGGTGGCCGCCAGCGGCAACCGCCGCGTGCAGGCCTTCTGCCCGGAATGTGGCACCCATCTGTATGCCACCGAGGCCGATCAGCCCAAGACGATGAACCTGCGGCTGGGCTGCATCAAGGAAAGGGCGCAGCTAAGCCCGTCCTTGCAGATCTGGGGCCAGTCGGCCATGCCCTGGCTGGCTCAGATGCAAGGCACGCCGATGCATGAGCAGGGCCTGGCCAGCCCCTTGATGTCAGACCCGTCTTAGCACGCCTCTGGCCGATTGCTGCGATCATGCGGCCTGTTCACAAGCGACTCATAAATGTTCCAAGCCGTCCTGCAGTTCTGGTTTCATGAGATCACCCCCGCCCAATGGTGGAAGGTCGACCCCGCTTTTGACCGCCTGATCGCCGAGCGATTTGGCGAGCTGCACCAAGAGGCTTGCAAGGCCGAGCTCTATGCATG
This sequence comes from Betaproteobacteria bacterium, assembly GCA_037140415.1. Classification (GTDB taxonomy): domain Bacteria; phylum Pseudomonadota; class Gammaproteobacteria; order Burkholderiales; family Burkholderiaceae_C; genus Polaromonas. Next base: position 4,333 of record JBAXEN010000200.1, read on the forward strand.
GCGGGCCGACCCGCGCGGCCGCCTGGCCGAGGTGATCGTGCTCGACCAGTTCTCCAGAAACATCCACCGCGGCGATCCCCGCGCCTTCGAGGCCGATCCGCTGGCGCTGGCCCTGGCCCAGACCGCTGTGGCCGCCGGTGACGACCTGACCCTGAGCGAAGCCGAGCGAGCCTTTCTGTACATGCCCTATATGCACAGCGAATCGCCGCGCATCCATGCCGTGGCCGACGAGCTGTTCAAGGCGCGCGCCTCCAAAGACAGCCACCAGTTCGAGCTCAGGCACAAAGACATCATCGACCGCTTCGGCCGCTACCCCCACCGCAACCAGATCCTCGGCAGAACATCCACGCCGGAAGAACTGGCCTTCCTGGCGACGCCGGGGTCGAGCTTTTAAGGCCTCGGGGGCTGAGCGATCCGCTCGGCTTGGATGGACTTTGTGGGTGCATGATCCGCGGCGTTGAACGGTGCAAAGTTAAACATCGCCATTGCCGGGCAGAGGTATGCTCGGCTGCCAGGGAGAACGCCTGACAAGCGCTCGCATTTCACGCCCCGGGGTAAAGCCTGAGCCCTCGCCCTGTAGACACCAGCCCATGACCCCTCAAACCGCCGTTCTGATGTCGCAATACAGCCGCTGGATGAACCGGCGCATCTTTGAGGCCGCGGCCAAGCTCGATGCGGCTGAGCTGATGGCCGACAAAGGCGCTTTCTTCGGCTCCATTTTGGGCACGCTCAACCACCTGGCCGTGGGCGACACCGCCTGGCTGCATCGCTTTGCCCAGCATCCCCATCGGTTTGAGGCGCTGGCAGACTTGTCTGAATTCAAGCGTCCGACCTCACTGCGCCAGACCATCGCCTCCGATCTGGCTGGGCTGGCCGACTACCGCTTGCGGCTTGATGAACTCATAGCCCAATGGGCGGCCGAGATCAGGCCCGAGCATCTTGCCGAGGCCGTCTCTTACAACAGCATGGCGGGCGTGAGTATGCGCAAGGACTTCGGCCTCTTGCTCCAGCACTTCTTCAACCACCAGACGCACCACCGCGGCCAGGTCACGACGCTGTTGTACCAGTCTGGCGTGGACGTCGGCGTGACCGACTTGCTGGCGCTGATTCCGGAGAGTCAGGCCCCACTGCCCGGCGTGTGATGATTCCGGCTTAACTGACCGGCCGGCTTAGCCCGCCGCCCGCTTGTGCAAGATTTCAAACGCCGGCAGCGTTTTGCCTTCGAGCACTTCAAGGAAGGCGCCGCCGCCGGTGGAAATGTAGCCCACCTGTTTTTCGATGCCGTATTTGGCAATCGCCGCCAGGGTGTCGCCGCCGCCGGCAATTGAAAACGCGTTGCTGCTGGCAATCGCGCGGGCGATGCCTTCGGTGCCTTTGGCAAAGGCGTCGAATTCAAACACGCCGACCGGGCCATTCCACACGATGGTGCCGGCCGCCTCAAGCTGCGCGGCCAGGCGGGCGGTGGTCTCGGGGCCGATGTCCAGAATCAGGTCGTCGTCGGCCACCTCGCTGGCCTTTTTGATGGTCGCTGGTGCGTCGGCCGCAAAGCGCTTGGCCACCACCACATCGGTGGGGATCGGCACCTCGGCGCCGCGCGCCTTCATGGCCGCCATCACCGCTTTAGCCTGTTCGAGCAGATCGGCCTCAGCCAGGCTTTTTCCGATGGGCAGGCCCGCCGCCAGCATGAAGGTGTTGGCGATGCCCCCGCCCACGATCAGCTGGTCCACCTTGTCGGCCAGGCTTTGCAGGATGGTCAGCTTGGTCGAGACTTTGGAGCCGGCCACGATGGCCACCAGCGGGCGCTTGGGCGCGGACAGGGCTTTGGAGATGGCGTCCATTTCAGCGGCCAGCAAGGGGCCTGCGCAGGCCACCGGCGCGAACTGCGCGATGCCGTAGGTGGTGGCCTCGGCCCGGTGGGCGGTGCCGAAGGCATCGTGCACAAAAATGTCGCACAGCGCGGCCAGCTTGCGGGCCAGCTCTTCGCTGTTTTTCTTCTCGCCCTTGTTGATGCGGCAGTTCTCCAGCAGCACCAGCTCGCCGGGCTTGACGCTCACACCGTCGACCCAGTCGGACACCAGCGGCACGGGCCGGCCGAGCAGCTCGCCCAGGCGCTGAGCCACTGGCGCCAGTGAGTCTTCCGGTTTGAATTCGCCTTCAGTGGGCCGGCCGAGGTGGCTGGTGACCATGACGGCCGCGCCGGCATCGAGCGCCATTTTGATGCAGGCCAGCGATGCGCGGATGCGGGTGTCTTCGGTGATGCGCCCAGCGTCGTCCTGGGGCACATTGAGGTCGGCCCGGATGAAAACGCGCCGGCCACGGGCCTGCTCAAGCAAATCAGAAAAGCGGATGAAGTTCATGGTCTTGGGGCGGGCCGCGTCGGGCCGGAGGGTGGGCACAAGGCGCTGCGCCGGCCGGGCACACCGGTCGCATCGGCAATGATTTTAGGTCGGGGCGGGCTTTATGAACCCACCGTCTTAACCATTCTTACCATCCGAGGCCCAGCCGAAGGGGCAGGTACACCGCCATGCCGCAGACCAGGGTGCCGAGCAGGCCCTTGCGCAGGTAGTACCAGCTGGCGCCTGCCGCCACCGCAAACAGGCGGGGGTCCTGCCAGGTGGTGATCAACTGGCCTTGGGTCATCACCACCTCGGGCACCACCACAGCCGCCAAGGCGGCGATGGGCGCGTAGACCAGGCTGCGTCGAGCCCACAGGGGCAGCGACCACTTTTTGCTGGAAATGAAGAAAAAGCTGCGGGTGACCACGGTGTTGAGGGTCAGCAGCGCGACGGCCGCCAGTGTCCAGGCGTCGGTATCTTGCATCAGCTTTCCTCGGTGTCGGCCGGCGGCAGCCACTGCTCGAGAACGAGACAGACGCTGACGGCCACCGCGATGCTCACCAGAATGTTCAGCCGCAGCGGCAAGGCCAGCGTGGCGACGGCGACCGCGCCGGCCGCCAGGAGCGAGACCACCCGCAGGGGGGTGTTGGTGAGGGCGCACAAAATGCCCACCAAGGCCATGGTGCCGGCAAAGCCCAGGCCCCAATTCATCGGAATGGAGCTGGCAAAGGCCACGCCCAGCAGGTTGGCGCCGACCCAGCTCAGCCAGCCCAGCAAGCTGGTGCCGGCCAGGAAATTGCGCTGCGCCTGCCGCCCCGCTGCATCGGTTGCTGCTTGTGGCCAGCGCCGAATCATCAACATGTAAGACAGATCGGCGGTGGCGTAGCCGCGAAACAGGCGCATGGCCAGCGGCAGGTCCATCATGTAATTGCGCAGGTGGGCGCTGAAGACCACAAAACGCAGATTGACGCAAAACGCGGTGGCCAGCACCACCCACAGCGGTGCGCCGGCGGCGATCAGCGGCAGCGCCGCCAACTGCGAGCTGCCAGCGTAGACCAGCACAGTCAGCAGGATCACCTCTATCCCGCTCAGGCCGGAATTGGCGGTGGCCACGCCGGTCATCAGGCCCCAGGCGGCCATGCCCGGCGCGACGCTGACCATGTCGCGCAGCCCCAGC
>JBAXEN010000201.1:0-7831 GCA_037140415.1 Betaproteobacteria bacterium
CAGGCGCCGGGGCAGCCCGTGGGCGAAGTCGGCCCGGTTGCAGGCATCGACCACCGCCTCGGCCTGCGGCTTCTTGTGTAGATGCTCGCAAAACAGGTCCCACAGCGTGCGCTCGCCCCACCAGCCTGCCTGGGTGTAGGCAGTCATTTTCTGCGGATCGACCAGGATCATCTGCGCTGCCGCTTCACCATCCGCGCTTCAAGCGCTCGCCGCTGACCCAGGTGGCATGAAAGCCATTGGGCACCCGCTGAGGCAGCCGTATGCGGGCCACCGGCCCACGGCTGATGTCGCGGGCGTCGAAAACGGTGACGAAGGAGGCCTGGGCCAAATCGTCCCACATGAAGCCCACCAGATAGCCGTCGTCTTCGTTCTTCCAGTTATCGGCTGGGGCAAACGGCGCTTCGCTGAACCACTTGTGCACCCCTTCGTGGTAGCTGGTGCAGCTGTCTTTTTGCAGGTCGTAGCGCACGAAGCCGCAAAAGCGCGGGTCTTCAGGCTGGTTGCTGCGACCCATCAGCACATTCCAGCTGTAGCGGGTTTTGTGGCCCTGCATCCAGGAATTGATGACCGGGAACTCCTGGTTGATGATGTCATCAATCACACGCTCGCGGGTCTGGCCGGTGCGCAAATTGAAGCGCCATTCGTAGAACATAAAGTCATGTTCCAGATTGGCCAGCATCTTGGGAAAACGGTCCACATCCACATTGCCGCGCCAGTCGCGTGGCAGCCTGAAGGGGGTGCCTGTCATCACGATCTCGGTGCCGCCCTGGCCGTCGTCTTCCTCCCAGGCGTTCGACACGTGGTACATGTAGGTGGGCGAGGCCTCGAACCAGCGGATCTGCTCAGGCGTGCCGTGGCGCGGTATGACGCCAAAGCGCGAGGGCGTCTCGTGATAGAACTTGAGCTTGTGACGCCCGGCGGCGAATGCTTCCATGTCATAAAACAGCGGGAGGTCATGCACCACGCTGTAGTTGGGCGTGATCGCCATGTCGTGCGGCAGGCGCGGGCCGGGCAGCTGTACCGGCATGAAGGTCTTGAGTGCGCCGTGGCGGTCCATCACGCCGTAGTGCATATAAGGCGACTTCTTGCCATAGGCGAAAAACAGGAACTCGCCGGTGCGCTCGTCGACCTTGGAATGCGCCGAGATCGGCAGGTTTTTCAGGCGTGGATCGAGGTCGAGCATGCCGGCTGTCGACAGGTCGTCGGGCCTGACCTTGTAGACGCTGCCGCCAAGGTACCACATAGAAATCAGGTGGCCGGCGTAGTATTTGACGTCGGTGTTGGAGGTGTTTTTCAGCGGCGCATCGGGCCTGTCCTTGCGGGGCGGGTCCTTGATGCCCTGCCACAGCGCCTGGCCGGCGGCCAGCTCTTCCTGCAGGCCCTGGGTCATCACCCAGCGGTTGCGGTAGCGGGCCCGCCCGCCTTCAAACTCCACCGCATGCAGCATGCCGTCGCCGTCAAACCAGTGGTAGCGGCCCTGTGCCTCAAAGCGCCGGTTCGGGCCGTTGCGCACATGCATGCCGGTCAGGTCTTTTGGGATTTCGCCCTCGACATCGGTCAGCTCGATGGTGTATTCCTGCTCGATCGGTGCAAAGCCGCCGTTGAGGACGGGGATGTCATTGGTGCCCATGATGGTCTCCTGCTAAAGGGTGCTGGTGGACAGGTACATATTCAGGCCGCGTCACGCACCGGCCGGCGCGACTGCGCGATGCAAAAGCGGCTGCTCACGAAGGCCAGCTGTGTCAGGCTGGCATTGCCAGCCCGGTTCAAGCCGGTCACGTGGTAGTCGCTGTAGGCCGCTGCAAAATTGAGCGGCATGGCGCCTGTCAGGTTGGTGGTCAGCTGGGCGCCAGCACGGGCGTAGGCCTGCTCGGCCTGCGCAATGAAATCCTCGTCGGTGGAATACAGGAAGGCGGTCAGGCCGCCGAATTCACGCACATCGCCGCTGGCCTGGGCCAGCGCGTCCTGGGCGCTGTCGCAGGCGATCACAAAGCTCACCGGCCCGAAGCGCTCGCCGGCATACAGGTCGCGCTCGGCGGTGCTCAGCTGCAGCATCAGCGGCGTGCTGGTGCGGGCCTGCGCAAACTGTGGATGCGGGTAGGGCCGAGGCGCCAGCAGCACTTTGCCGCGGCGCTCGCCTTCGGCCTGCAACTGGGCCAGCAGCGCCAGGGTCTGCGGCGACTGTATGGCGGCCAGGATCATGGCGGCCTTTTTGGGCTCGCTGGTGACGGCGGCCACCGCCTCGGCCAGGCGCCGGCCGACCTCTTCAAAAGGCACCACGCCGCTGGGCGTGCTGACCCCTTGGCGCGGTACATAAATATTTTGCGGGCTGGTGCACATCTGGGCGCTGAACATGCACAAGGTGGTAGCCAGGCTGCGCAGGGCAGCGTCGAGGTCTTCGGCCGATTCCAGCACCACGGTATTGCTGCCAGCGGTCTCGGTATAGGCCAGGGCCGGATAGGCGTTTTGCTCGACCCACTGGCCAAACTGCACGCTGCCGGTGAAATCGACAATCGCGGTCTTGGGGTGTTTGACCAATTGCTTGCCGATGGGCTCGGCCTGGCTGTCCAGGGCCAGGGTCACCAGGTTGGGATCGAAGCCGGCTGCTTCCAGCACCCGGCGAAACACCCTGACCGTCAAGGCCATGGGCAGCACCGTGGCTGGGTGGGGCTTGACGATGACCGCATTGCCGGTGGACAGGCTGGCCATCATGGAGGGCCACGCGTTCCAGGTGGGAAAGCTCGCGCACGCAAAGCACACCGCCACCCCGCGCGGCACCAGGCGGTAGGTCTTGTCCAGTCGGATCTGCGAGGGGCCGAAGCTGCGCTCCCAGCGTGCCGAGGGCGTCACCGCACGCATGGCCTGCTCGGCGTAGACCAGCGCCTCAATGCCGCGGTCCAAGGCATTGACCCCAGAGCCGGCGTAGGCCATGTTGTAGCTCTGGCCAGCGGTGTGCATCACCGACTGGGTCATCTCGAACAGGTGCTCTCGGTAGATCACATCGAGCACCTCCATCAGGGTGCCCAGGCGTTCATCCACGCCGGCCTCGGCCCAGGCCGGCATGGCCTGCTCGGCCGCCGCGAACAGCGCGTCGATATCGCTTTGCGGGTAGACGATGCCCAGCGGCTGCTGGGTGTAGGGCGAGATTTCCTGGCCCAGCCAGCCGATCTGGCCGGGTTGCTCCAGCGCGAATGGGCGATGCCCCTCGGGGCTGCCCAGATGCGACTCAAAGGCCTGCAGGCCCAGGGCCTGGGCGCGTTCGGCGTCGGGGTACTTGGCCGGCATCTCCGGGTAGGGGCTCCAGCAGTGGCGCTCGCGGCAGGCTTGCCGGGCGCGCTCCAGCAAGGGCAGGTGCTTCTGGTAGAGGCTCATGCGGCCTCCTTGCGCTGCCAGATGAGACGGTGATGACGCAGCACGGTGGTGCTGCCGGGCAGGGGATCGCTGGCCGACAGGGTCAGGCTGCCGTCCTCGCCGAAGTCCATATTTCGCACCTGCTCGCTGCCGACAAAGTTGGGATTGAGCGCATGGCTGACCTGGTGCACCACCTGCGCCCGGCCTTCGTGGAGTCGGGTGTGGTAGCGGCCAGCGTACTGAAAATAGCTTTCAAAGGCGGCCAGGCGTTCGGCCTCGGGCACCGAGCGGGTGCTTTGGCCCGACAGAGGCGGGCGGCCAGAGCGGGCAATGCAGGCCGACATGGTGCCGTCGTGGGTGTAGATGATCAGCCCGGTGGCGTCGGACCCAAAGGGCAGGGTGCTCGGCCGGCCGTCGCTGTAGGCAATTTCCCAGCGCCGCAGGTGCCAGGTACCCAAAAGAAGGGATGGGTCGGGGCTGGCCGATGGGCTGCTGGTGGGCACGGTGTCTCCTCCTGAGCGGGCGATGACGGGCATCGCTTTCTTTATTGAACTGACGCAAGGCCGTAAGTTAACCCAGGCTGGACGCCAGGAAAAAGGGAAAAACCCTGATAGCCGGCTTCAGCGCTGAGCCGGGCTGGCTGCATCAGCAATAGGGTGGATCTCGATGGTGCTGTGCGCCAACTGCGGCACCTGGGACAGCCGCTCGCGCACCCGGGCTGCAGTCAGTGCGGCATCGCCGGTGACCAGCGTCACGGTACAGGCCCAGGCCTTACGGCCGACGCGCCAGACGTGCAGGTCGGTGAGCTTTGTGGCGCCAGGCGCATCTGTGAAATCGAGCGCCTTGCGGGTGGCCTGCACAACCGGATGGTCCATTTCGCTGTCGAGCAAAACGCCGGCGCTGTCGCGTACCAAACCCATGGCCCAGTTGCCCACCAGCACCGAGCCGACGATGCCCATGGCGGGGTCCAGCCAGGACCAGCCCAGCCACCAGCCGCCGGCCAGGGCCACGATGGCCAGCACCGAGGTGGCTGCGTCGGCCAGGACATGGGTATAGGCTGAACGCAAATTGAGGTCGCCCTCGGCCCCATCACCGTGATGGTGGTGGCCGTGAGCGTCGTGGTCATGGTTGTGGTCATGGTTGTGGTCATGACCGTGGGCCCGCTGCAGGATGAGGGCGCACACCATGTTCACCAGCAGGCCGAGCACGGTCACCAGCATGGCCTCGCGGTATTGAATGGACTGCGGCGCCAACAGGCGTTCAGCCGATCCGGCCAGCATCACCAGGGCCACGCCCAGCAGCAAGATGGCGCTGGCAAAGCCGCCCAGCACCTCGATCTTCCAGGTGCCAAAGGCAAAACGGGCGTCCTGCGCCAGCCGCCGAGCGGCGGCATAGGCCAGCGCGCTCACGCCAATGGCCACCGCGTGGGAGCTCATGTGCCAGCCGTCGGCCAGCAGGGCCATGGAGTTGAACCACCAGCCAGCCAGGATCTCCACCACCATGGTGGCCAGGGTGATCCAGACCACCGCGCGGGTGCCGCGCTCGGCGGCGGCTGCATCGATGTGAAAGTCGTGTCCGTGCTCCCACGGCGGACGCTCGTTGGCCGCTTGAGGCATCGCGCTGCGATCGACCATGGTCAAGGCACCTTAGGCTGGGTGGCCGAGGCGGGTCAGTACCTCTTGGGTGGTCTGCACGTCGCCAAAGCTGAAGATGAAACCAGACAGGCAGGCCTCGTGCTCGTCCACGCTCATGGCTGAGCAGGCGTCGGAGACCATGATGGTCCGGTAATTGAGCATCATGGCATCGCGGGCCGAACATTCACAGCACACATTGGTGGCGGTGCCGGCAATCAGCACGGTATCGATGCCCTGGGCTTGCAGGCGCTGGTGCAAATCGCTGGATCCCTGAATGAAGGCGCTGTACAGGCTCTTGCGCACCTGCCAGTCGGCGGGCTCGACCTTGAGGTCGGCAAACAGGGCGTGGCCCGTGGTGCCTTCGCTCATGCTGCGGCAGCGCAGGTCAAAGCCTTTCGGGGTCGACAGCTCTTGATGAAAGTGCGACCAAGTGCGGTCAGACTCGGGGCTGTAGGTGTTGAGGATCCAGACCACCGTCCCGCCGGCGCTGCGCAGTCCGTTGGCCAGGTCATTGATGGCTGGGCAGGTGGCAGCAGCGGCCGGCACCCAGGCATGACCGCCTCCTTGCTGGACGAAGCTGTTTTGCATGTCCACCACCACCAGCGCGGTGCGGCTGGCTTCGATCTTTTCGAAGGCATGCAAGCGACCCCGTCGCGCCACCACGCGCTGCACGAGTTCAGGGGAGGGGGCGAAGGGGCGCATCACAGTCATATCAGGCCTCGGAAGGACTCTAGGATGAGGCCGCCGCGCTGCTGCGCGGCGGCTGGTTCATGGCATATAGGTGCCGCCGTTGATCTGCAAGGTCTGGCCGGTGATGTAGGCCGCCGCCGGGCTGATCAAGAACAAGATGGGGTCACTCACGTCCTGGGGCTGCGCAATGCGGCCCAGAGGCACCACCCTGCCATAGCCGGCTGGATCCAGGGTGGGCGCCGCCGACTCGTCCGAGCGACCGGTGCCACCCCTCAGAAAGGCGGTGTCCACCGCACCCGGCGCCACCGCATTGACCCGCACCTTGGGCGCGTTTTCCAGTGCCAGCTCGCGCACCATCAAGATCATGCCCGCCTTGGCCGGCCCGTAGGCGCCAAACATCGGCCGCGCCCAGGCGCCCAGGCCCGAGGCCACGTGCAGCAAGCTGGCGCGCTCACTGCGGTGCAGATGGGGCAGCGCCGCGCGTGAGATGAAGAAGGCCGCATCCAGGTTGCCGCGCATGATGTCCTGCCACACCTCGGTGGCGGTCTGCTGCAGGGCCTTGGCCTCGCTCATATAGCCCACCAGGTTGACGCAAGCATCAATGCCCCCAAGCTCGCTGGCCGCTTGCGCCATGGCCGCATCGACCGATGCCGGGTCCTTGGCGTCCATGGCAATGCATGGCGGCAGCGACTGGCCGTGGCGCGCTATCGAGGCCGGCAGGTCCAGCACCCGAATTTGCGCCCCGAGCGCGGCAGCCTGGCCGGCCAAGTGGCGGCCGATGCCGCCACAGCCACCGGCCAGCACCAGACGCAGACCGGCAAAGGCCTGCGGGTTCCACACCGATGCACTCATCACTTGCAGGCGTCAGGCGCGTGGCTGTCGAGCAGCGTGCGCTGACCGCCCTTGATGCGGATGATGTAGGCCGGCAGCTCCGAGTCGTTGTCCTTGCTAAAGCAAATGTTGCCGGTCACACCACTGAGCTGGGTGCTGCGCAGGGTGTCGCGGATGGCGGTGCGTTCGGCCTTGAGCTTGGCCGGATCGCCGCTCACATTGGCGCGGCGCATCGCGTCGGCAAACACATAGACGATGTCATAAGCCGATGCGTCCACATGGTGGGCCCCAGTCTTGTTGACGCCGCGCTTCTTGGCCTCGTCCAGGAACTTGCGCTCGAAGGTACGGGTGCGATCATTGGTGTCCCACCAGTACCAGGACACAAAGGTTGCGCCTTCACCGTCTGGGCCCAGGATCTTGGCAATATCTGGGTCGGCAAAAATCTGCGCACCGATCAGCATGCTGTTGTGGCCTTGGCGGCGCAGCTCCTTCATCACCTTGGCCGTGCCCTCGGGCAGGCCAGCGAAGGCCAGCACGCCGGGGGTGTTGCCCTTGAGCTTGGTGATGTGTGGCGACAGGTCGGTGGCATTGGTCGGGAAGCCCTCGGCCGGGATCACCATCTTCCAGCCATTGGCCTCCAGCAGATTGGGCATCCAGCCGGCCAGCGATTTGCCGACGAATTCGTCACTGGGGTAGAGCACAGCGGCGGTCTTGTTGCTCACGCCGCCCTTGGTGCCCATGGTCTTGAGCAGGCGGCCGAACTGCTTGCCCTCGTCCTCAGTCACTCGGAAGGCCCATTTGCGGTCCTTCGTCAGGCCCGGGGCGGAGGCGGCGTTGGGGATCTGCACGATTTCCAGGCGTTCGCCAGCGGCAAAGCCGACCTGAGCCTCTTGGCTGGAGAAGGGGCCGATGATGCCCAGGGCCTTGGCATCTTCAGCGAACTTCTGGACGGCCACCTGTGCGTTCTTCGGGTCACCGCCGGTATCGAATTTCTCGACGCGGATTTTCTTGCCATTGATGCCGCCCGCGGCATTGATTTCGGCCACGGCGATGTCCACTGAAATTTCAGTGCCGACAGCCACACCCGAATAGCGCCCGGTTTTGGCATGGGACAGACCCAGCACAATTTCCTGGGCCCAAGAGGGCGCGACCAAGCTGGCAGCCAGGCCGGCGATCACGATCAAACGTTTTTTCATCAGTCACTCCATTGAAGTTTCAAGCACCCAGGTAAGCCTCAGCCATGCGCGGATCGCTCGCAAGCTCAGAGGCCTTGCCTTCCAGAACCAGCCGCCCAAGTTCAAGCACATAGGCCCTGTGGGCGGTAG
>JBAXEN010000202.1:0-7799 GCA_037140415.1 Betaproteobacteria bacterium
GTGTCCACCGGCCTGCTGGCCCAACTGGCTTTGTTGCTGCTGCTGGCCCGGCCGCTGCAAAACCGTTGGGCAAATCGCGCCGCCTGGCTGGTGGGCCTGAGTGTCCTGGTCTTGGCCCAGTCCAAAACGGCCTGGCTGGCTTTTGTGCTGTGCAGCGGCATCGTGATCGCCGTGCGGCGCGCCCCCCACTGGCGCCAACAGTTGGGGCAGGTGCACCAGCCTACTGCCGCCATGAGCGTGATCGGGCTGGGCATGCTGGCCACGGTTGCGGCCTTGCTCTTCATGGCCCTGGCCAACCCCGGCGAGCGGCTCGAGCGCTTTTTGCTCAGCAGCGAAGGCAGCCAGCTCAGCTCCCTGACTGGGCGCGACCGCATCTGGGCCATCGCATGGGAGGAGTGGCAGAGCCATCCGGTGTTCGGCTGGGGCCCGGAGATCTGGGGCGAGGCCTACCGCCGGTCCATCGCCATGAGCAATGCCACCCATGCGCACAACCAGTTCATGGACACCCTCTCACGCGCCGGTCTGGTCGGGGCGGTGGCCCTGCTCGCTTACCTGGCCGTGCTCGGTGGGCTGGCGCTGCGCTGTGCGCGTGCCACCCAAGGCCTGTCGCTGGCGCTGCTGCTGGCCTTGCTGATGCGCACCGGCAGCGAAGTGCCGCTCCTGCTGATGGGCTACGGGCCCGATCTCATCGCCCACCTGATGCTGCTCATGACCCTGGCCGCTCAGCGCCGGGAGCCGGCCACCGAGCCACAGCAAGCACGGCACGAAAGCCCCAGGCAGGGCCAAGCCGCATGATGTTTTCTGTGCTTATCCCGCTCTACAACAAGGCGCCCTACATCGACAGCACCTTGCAATCGGTGCTGGCACAGGACTGCCCCGACTTTGAGGTGCTGGTGATCGACGACGGCTCGCAAGACGAGGGCGCGCAGATCGTGGCCCGCTGCACCGACCCGCGGGTGCGCCTGCTGCGCCAGACCAATGCCGGCGTGGCAGTGGCGCGCAATCGCGGTATCGAGGCCGCGCGTGGGCAGTGGGTGTGCTTTCTGGACGCCGACGACTGGCTGCACCCGCGCTATCTGAGCACTTTGATCGAGGCGCAGCAGCGCCACCCGGAGGCCGAGGTGGTGGCGGCCGACTTCCTGCGTGTGCCCGACGCGCCCGGCCCCTGGCCACCGCCCTGGCCGGTGGCTGACGGGCCGGCACCGGTGGAGCTCATCGAACGGCTGGCACGGCGCTGGATGGACGGCCCCTCTCTGAGCAGCAGCTCAGTGGCGGTGCTGCGCAGCCGCTTGCTGACCCTGCAGCCTTGCTTTGCGCCCGGCGAGACTTTGGGCGAGGACCTGGACCTGTGGTTTCGCCTGGCCGAAGTCACACCGGTGGCGCTGGCCCACAAGCCCTTGGTCGCCTACCGGGTCGATGTGGCCGGCAGCTTGAGCAGCGGCCATCCGAGGGAGCGCCGTTACCCATTTTTGGAGCGGCTGCGCGAGCGCGTACGCTCGGGCCGCCTGAGCCGGCAAATGCGCAGCGACACCCGCTGGCTGATCGCCCAGCACGAGCTCAGCCTGGCGCGTGAGACCCTGCAAGCGGGCCACAGGGCGCAGGCTCTGTCCTGGCTGCTCAGAGCCTGGCCAGCCCTGAGCGGGCGCCGCTGGTGGTTCACGGCGCTGATGGTCACCTGCATGCCCCGCAGCTGGACCGAGCGCAGCCTGCGCTGGCGCGAGCGCAGGGCCAGCTCAGCCGGTTCAGCCCAAGCAGCCGACCTCCGCGACCCTCGCGATCCCCCCAGCCCAACCTGACTCGCCATGTCCCAAGCCCCCCCCACCGGCCCGGTGTCCATCGTCATCAAGGCCTACAACGAGGCCCAGCGCATCGGCGCCTGCCTCGAAAGCGCTCTGCAGGCGCTGGCCGACATCGGCGGCGAGGTGGTGCTCGCCGACTCCGGCTCCAGCGATGCCACGGTGGCGATCGCACAGCGCTACCCGGTGCGCATCGTGCAACTGGCCCATCCCGAGGAGCGCTGCTGCGGCATCGGCGCGCAGCTCGGTTTTGAACACGCGCGCGGCGCCTTCATCTACCTGATGGACGGCGACATGCAACTGAGCCCGCGCTTTCTACCCGCTGCGCTCGAACTCATGCACCTGCGCCCCACGGTAGGGGGCGTGGGCGGGCGGGTGCTTGAGCTCAACAGCGGGCATCTGGAATACCGGGCCCGCGCCGAGAACCCGGCCGCGCGCCAAGCGGTGGGCGCTGTGGACCGGCTTGACGGCGGCGGCCTGTACCGGCGCAGTGCGATCGAGTCGGTGGGCTATCTGGCCGACCGCAATCTGCACAGCTACGAAGAGTTTGAACTTGGCTTGCGTCTGCGCGAGCAAGGCTGGACCCTGTGGCGCCTGCCGCTGGACGCAGTCAGCCACCAGGGCCACCAGACGCCGCCCTACCGCCTGTTGATGCGGCGCTGGCGCAGCGGCTACATCCTGGGCATCGGCGAGCTGCTGCGCGCCAGCTGGCGCTCGCCCCAGCGCCTGCGCGCAGTACTTGGCCTGCATGAGGTGCGGCTCTACCTGGGCCTGCTGCTGGGCTGGCTGCTGCTGATCGCGTGGCTGCTGGCGCCCCTGCCGATCGCACCAGCGCTGGCCGTCAAGCTCGTCAGCGTGGCCGCGCTGCCCGCAGCCCTGGTGCTGGCCATGGGCTGGCGCAAGCGCTCTTTCGAGCGCGGCCTGTATGCGCTGGTGGCCTGGCATTGCAACAGCGCGGGCCTCCTGCGCGGCCTGCTGCGTCGGCGTCGGCCAGCCGCTCAGGCCGTCAGTAGCCGGCTGGTGCAGCCCCTACCAGCCGTCGCCTGCGCGCCCCAGAGCCAGGCACCCTCAACCAACCCGCAACTTGCCCATGTCAGTCCCACTGCCTGATCGCCCCCTGCTTCTGAAGGCCAAAACGGCCGCAGCCAAGCGCATCCTGATGGCCTGCCCTTGGGGCCCGGTGGGCGGCGGCATGTACCGGGTGGTCGATTACCTGATCGCCCACCACAAGGCGCAGGCCACGCCCGGCAACGCCGAGCTGCGGCTCGAAGGCCTGGACACACGCGGCCAGGGCTCGGCCCTGTCTTCAGCCCCGGTGCTGATGCGCGCCCTGGGCGTTGTTCTGCGGGGTCGGCTGCGCGGCGATCTGGCTGGGGTGCATATTCACATGGCCGAGCGGCTGAGCCTGGTGCGCAAGGGCATGCTGATGCTGGCCTGCCGGGCCCTGGGCCTGCCGATGATCGTGCACCTGCATGCGGCGCAGTTCCCGCAGTTCTACCGGCGGCTGCCCGCGCCGGCGCGCTGGCTGATCCGCAGTGTGCTGCGCCTGCCGCAGGGCCTGATCGTGCTGGGTCAAAGCAGTTGGGACTTCGTGACCACGGAACTCAAAGTGCCGCCCGAGCGGGTGAGCATCGTGCTCAACGGTGTACCTGACCCCAGCGTACCCCGGCGCCTGCCGGCCGCGCACAAGCGGGTGCTGTTTGTTGGCAATTTGTCGCAACGCAAAGGCGTGGGCGACTTGCTGCAAGCGCTGAGTCTGCCCGGCTGGCACCGTCAGCACACTCGGGTGGTTCTGGCCGGCGGTGGCGATGTCGAGAGCTACCGCGGCCAGGCGCAAGCCCTGGGCTTGGGCGACTGGGTCGAGTTCACAGGCTGGCTCGACCAGACCCAGGTGGCCCAGCAGATGGCCCAGGCCGATGTGCTGGTGCTGCCCTCCTACGACGAAGGCCTGCCGCTGGTGATTCTGGAAGCCATGGCCCAGGGTGTGGCGGTGGTCTGCACGCCGGTGGGCGAAATCGGCCAGGTGATCGAGGGCGGCCAACAAGCCCTGTTTGTCGCGCCGGGTGATCCAACCGCGCTGGCGCATCAACTGCAGCAGGTGCTGGGCGATGAGGCCCTGCGCAGCCGGCTCGAACAGGCCGGGCGCGCGCTCTATGCCCAGCGCTTTTCGATGGCCCAGTTCCAGAACCAGATCGCTGCCTTGCACAGGCGATACTTCGAGATGGGATGATCGTGCATGCGCTGCATCGCTGCGAGGGCGCAGCTCCCACAAGCTGTATCAGGTGCTGGCGCCTTGTGTGGGAGCCCCGACCTCGGCGCGACAGGGCCTTCGATCCGCCCCTGCGGCCGATCATGCGCCGCATCGCTGCAAGGGCGCAGCTACAACAGCCTGCGCCGAAAAACTGCACCCCAATAACACATCCAAGCAGCCCGACGCAGCCCTTCAGCGACGGCGGCTGTCGGCGCTGCTGCGGTCGAGCCTCAATTGCCAGGTGCGCCATAAAAACAACGGGTTGCCGATCACATAGCGCTTGAACAGACGCACCGGCTCCTGGCTCAGGCGCCAAAGCCACTCCATACCCAGGCGCTGCAGCAGGGCCGGGGCGCGGCGGGTGCGGCCGGCCAGGAAGTCAACGATGGCGCCGCCGCAGACCAGCAGGCAGCCGTGATCCAAATGGCTGCGCAGCCACTGCGCCAACTCCTCCTGCCGGGGCATGCCCATGGCCAGCAGCACCAGGCTGGGCCGCCGCTCGCGCAGCAGATGCAGATAGGTCGTCGACGGCTGAAAACCGTCCACACCCCAGACAGCGCTGCGCGGCACAAAGTCGCGCTGCATGCGTGTCAGCCCCCGCTCCAGATAGGGCTCACGGGTGCCCAGCACCGACACCGGCAGCCCGTCGCAGGCGCGCAGCAACTGGGGAATAAAGTCTGTGCCATTCATGTTGACGCCGGCCGGCCTGCCGCAGCGGCGCAGCAACAGGGCCAGGCCAGCGCCGTCGCGCAGCAGCACATCGGCCGTGCTCAGAGCGCGCGCGAAGGCGGCCGATTCAGCCGCCAGATTGAGCGCATGGGCATTGACGAAAGCCAGCACCCGGGGCTTGCGGGCCTGCCGCGCCGATTTGGCCAGGCGCCTGAGCAAGGCGCGCGCAGCAATCTCACTGTGCACCGGCTGCAGGCGCTCAAGGATGGGCACCCAGGCTGACATCCTCAGACCTCGTTGAGCACGCTGCCCACCAACGCTACGTCATAGTCCTGCAAGCCCTGCCGCAAACGCGCCAGCCGAGGCAGCGAGGTGGCGTTCAGGCGGGCCATCAGCAAGGCGGCACCGCAGCGCTGTGCCACGGTATGGGCATCGGCATACAACGACGCCGCCGGGGTATCGACCACGATCAGCTCGTACTCTTGGGCCAAGGCGTGCAGCAGCTGCGCAAACTGCGGCCGGCCCAACAGCTCCTGTGGATTGGGCGCTGGCGTGCCGGCAGGCAACACCGCCAGGCAGCGCAAATCGGGCACCGGCGCGATCACCTCGCCCCTGGCCCGCTCGGCCAGCAGGTCAGAGAGCCCGCCGCCACGCCCGAGCTTGAACAGCTCATGCTGGCGCGGCTGTCGCAGATCGGCGTCCATCAGCAAGGTTCGGCGTCCGAGCTGAGCGAAGCTGATGGCCAGATTGGCCGCCGCGTTCGACCGGCCCTCACCCCGGTCCGGGCTGAGCACCGCCAACGCGTGCGGCGGCGCAGCGCCGCGCAACCAGCGCAAGGCCAGCTGGCTGCGCAGCGCGCGCCACTGCTCGGCCTGCGCGCTGTCGGGTCGGTGCGCGGCCACCAACTCGGCCGCCAGCGGGCTGTCGGGTCCGAGATAGGGGTAGTCAAACTGCACCGATAGCGCGTAGCGCAGATCGTCTTCGGTGAGCAGCCCCAGGGCCAGGCCCGCTTCGCCGAAGCGCTGGCTGCGGCCGCTCTGATGACCCAGAATCTGCACAACCTCCTGCGGCAGGAGACGGCCGGCCTCCACCAGGATCTGACCCAAGGGCAGCCGTCCGGTGGCGATTTCGCTGCGCTCAAACAGAACGCCTTCTTGAATCTGCGGTGCGGGGTGGCCCTTCATGCTGAGCTCCCGTGGCTCAGCGCCAGCGGCGCCGAGTCCGATCCGCGGGGAAGCTTCGGCCAGCTTGGGTGGGACTGCCCTGCGCGGCCGCTGACGCGAGCCAGCACCGGCAGGTCAAGCACCTGCACGATGTCGTCGGCCGAGCGCACGCGCCGGTGCGCCAGCTCGAGCCACAGCGCCAGGCCTATGCCCAACAGGGCGCCGCCAAAAGCTGCGACCAACACGATCACCGTGCGGCTGGCGCCGGCCGGCCGCTGCGGGGCGGCGGCACTGTCCAGTCGCATGATGTTGGTCTGGTTGCTCAGGCTCTGCAGACGGGTCTGCGATGCGCTCTTGCTGACCTCGTCGTAGGCGCGCTGGGCAGCCTCGACGTCACGGCGAAACACATTGAGCTCGTCGCGCTGCTTGTTGATGGCCATCACCCTGCCCTTTTGGGCCGCCAGCACCGCCTGCAGCTCTCGCTCACGCTCGCGACCCACGTTCCAGCTGGTGTCGATGGCAGTGCCCACCCGCGCCGTCTCGGTTTGCAGCTGCGCACGCAAGGCGGCCAGCTCGGACTGCAGACGCTGCATCTGCGGATGGTTGGGTCCCAAGTTGACGGCCAGCTCGCGCTGGCGCGCTTCCAGGCGGCCCACATCGGCGCGCAACGTGGCCACCAAGGGACTTTGCATGGCCTCGGCCACGGTCTCGGCGCGGGCCGAGCGCTTGCTCTGCGCGTCGGTGTTCTGGCCCTGCACCGCCGTCAGCTGCGAGGACAGCTCAGCCAGACGGGTGCTCTCATGGTCGAGCCGCTCGTCGGTGGACACCAGTCCAGCGCGCTGGGCATAGGCCGACAACCGGGCCTGCGCCTGCTCCAGCTGATTGCGCGAGCTGCGCACCTGCTCGTCGAACCACTGGGCGTAGACCAGCGCCGGCTCGGTGCGCAGGGCCAACACCGTATCCACATAGGCCTGCGCAAAGGCATTGGCTGCATCGGCTGCCATTTTTGGCTCGGGCGCCTTGTAGACGATCTGGATCACATGACTTTCCCGCGCTGGTCGTACATCCAGGCCCTTGCGCAAGGTGTCGAGCAGCCATTCGCTGTAGGAACCCTGACCCTGTGTGGCCTTTTGCCAGCGCGCCTGCCAGGCCGGGTCGTGCGCCAGGTTGAGCGATTCGAGCACCCGCTGCGCGACCCGCTCGCCGGCGATCAGATCGACCTGGGTGGCCATATAGCTGGGCGCGATGACGCCGGTCACGCCCTGGGCAGCGGCCACCGGGTCGGGCGCGCGCACATCGACCAGCAAGGCGGTTTGCGCGTTGTAGCTGCGCGGCATCGCGGCCGAGAGCACCAGGCCCAAGGCCACCGTCAATGCGGTCACAGCCAGGCTCAAGCGCCAGCGGGCGCGCACGATGAGGAGAAATTGGTGCAGGGTCATGGCTGGCTCCTTCAAAACAGGCTCTCGCCCACATGGATCACATCGTCAGGGCGCACCACATCGTTCAGGGCCGGTGCGCTCTCGCTCAGGCGCCCCTGCTCGTCCTTGCGGTGCAGGCGCAGCCGGTTCTGGCTGCCACGCGCGGTCGGCCCGCCGCCGGCGGCCAGGGCCTGCCGGACGGTCATGCCGCTCTCCAGACGGTGCGGGCCGGGCTTTTGCGCCTCGCCATAGATGTAGAACAGGCTCTCGTCCACATGGAACACATCGTCAGGGCGCACCACATCGCTCATGGCCGGTGTGCTCTCGCTGAGACGGCCTTGCTCGTCCTTGCGGTGCAGGCGCAGCCGGTTCTGGCTGCCGCGCGCGGTCGGCCCGCCGCCGGTGGCCAGGGCCTGCCTGACGGTCATGCCGCGCTCCAGCCGGTGTGGGCCGGGCTTTTGCGCCTCGCCATAGATGTAGAACTGCGGCGCCTTGCCCACAT
>JBAXEN010000203.1:0-7737 GCA_037140415.1 Betaproteobacteria bacterium
GGCGGCGGCGGTGGTCGCTCGGGCGGCGGCGGTTACGGCGGCGGTGGCGGTGGCGGCGGCAGCGATGGTGGCTTTCGCAGCCCCTATGGCGGCGGCGGCCGTGGCGGCGGCGGCGGTGGCCGCGGCGGCTACTGAGCCCTCACCGGCTTGAGGCGCCCGACCGGGTGCCTTGAACAATATGGCCTCGCAGCCCCTGGCTGCGAGGCTTTTTCATGTCAGTGCGGCGCCAATGTCGCCTTGACCCGGCCCACGAGTTCGGCCACGCCGCTGCGATGGTCATAGCTCAGGCTGTCGGCAGAAAAGCGGTCCTGCCCGCTGATCAGCACCACCGGCAGGGGCGAGCGCAGGCCATCTTCGCGGGTATCAATGATCAGCAGATCGCCGCGCAATTCCTGGCGGGGTGACTGCCGCCCGCCGGGCTCTCGGGTGGCCT
The DNA here is from genome assembly GCA_037140415.1 of Betaproteobacteria bacterium. Taxonomy (GTDB): domain Bacteria; phylum Pseudomonadota; class Gammaproteobacteria; order Burkholderiales; family Burkholderiaceae_C; genus Polaromonas. The sequence goes on from JBAXEN010000203.1 coordinate 434, forward strand.
CGCGCACCACCACCGCCTGGCCCATCAACTCCACTTGTGAGCCATCGTCCTGCGTGCGTGCCTTCAGCGCCTTGGCCTGCGTAATCCGGGCCTCTGGGCTCACCGAAAGCAGCCGGGGCTGATCAACTTCCAAGGTCTTGTTGTCCCCGTAGTGGCGAATTTCAGTGCCTGCCAGCTCGTTTTGCAAGCGGCCCGACCCATCATAGGTCCTGATCACGGCGCCCCGCATGGAAAAGTCCACCTCATGGGGGCGCACCTTGGGAGCCTGCTGAGGCTCCAGCAAGGAGGGGGTGCGCTGCACCATCCAGTAGGTGGCCAAGGCCAGCACTCCCATCAGCACCACAGGCAGGTAAATGGCCGTGGCCTCCCAGCCCTGCTGCAGCCAGCGCACGCTGCGGCGCGCCAACGCAGCGGCCGGGGCCAGCGGGGCAGCAAGGCCCGTGCGACTCATTTCAAATACTCTTGCAGCAGCTGCCGATAGCGGCCGCTGGCCACCAACAACAGATCGCACCATTGACGCGCCGCCCCATGGCCCCCCGCAGCCTCGGTCACATGGTCGGCCAGGGCCCGCACCTCCACATGGGCATTGGCCGGCGCCGCGCTGATGGCGGCACGCCGCATCACTGGCAGATCGGGCCAGTCGTCGCCCATGGCCGCCGCCTGCCCCCACTGCAGACCCAGGGCCTCCAGGGTTTGTTCGGCGGCCGGCACCTTGTCCTCGGTGCCGAAGTGTGCGTGCGCAATGCCCAGCGCCTGCACCCGGGCGCGCAGGGCCAGGCTGTCGCGACCGCTGATGACCACCGGTGTGATGCCGGCACGCTGCAGCATCTTCAGGCCATGACCGTCGAGCGTATGAAAACGCTTGATGGTCTCTGCCGCGCCGGCTGCTGGATCGGCCAAGCCAGAGGCAGCAGCGCGTTCGCTGAAGTAGAGGCCGCCGTCGGTGAGCACACCGTCGACGTCAAAAAACGCGACCCGAACATCCTGCGCGCGCAGCAAAAGCTCGGGCGCAATCTGCAGGGCCGGCGTGAGCAAATCACTGGAAAGGGGCTGGCTCATCAAATCACCTTGGCGCGCATCAGGTCATTGCTGTTGAGCGCGCCAACGAGCGCACCTTGCTCATCGACCACCAGCACGCTGGTGATGCTGTGCAGCTCCATCAGTGCGGCCGCATCGACAGCCAGCGCATCGGCTCTCACCGTGCGCGGGCCGGGGTGCATCACATCGCCAGCGCACAGGCCGCGCAGGTCCCGGCCTTTTTCCACCAGCCGGCGCAAATCGCCGTCGGTAAAAATGCCCTGCACCGCGCCTTGCGCATCGACCACCGCCGATGCACCCAGGCCTTTGTTGCTCATCTCTCGCATCAGCTCTGAAAACGTCGCCTGCGCATGGACCTGCGGTACCGCCGCGCCCGAGCGCATCACGTCGCTGACATGGGTGAGCAGCTTGCGCCCGAGTGCGCCGCCAGGGTGCGAGCGCGCAAAGTCTTCGGCGCGAAAACCCCGCGCATCGAGCAGCGCCACCGCCAGCGCATCGCCCAAGGCCAGCTGCGCGGTGGTGCTGGCCGTCGGCGCTAAATTGAGCGGGCAGGCCTCCTGCGAGACGCTGCTGTCGAGCACCACATCGGCATGGCGAGCCAGCGCCGAATCCAGGCCGCCGGTGATGGCGATGAGGGCCACGCGCTGGCGGCGCAAAGTTGGCAGCAAGAGGGTGATTTCCTCGCTTTGGCCGCTGTTGGAAATACCCAGCACCACATCGACCTCGGTGATCATGCCCAGGTCGCCGTGGCTGGCCTCGGCCGGGTGAACAAACATGGCGGGTGTGCCGGTCGACGCGAAGGTGGCCGCGATCTTGCGCCCGATGTGGCCACTCTTGCCCATGCCCATGACCACCACGCGGCCGCGGCAGGCCAGCATCAGCTCTACAGCATGCACGAAAGGCTGGCCCACCCGCTCGGCCAGCGCCTGCACGGCCGCCGCCTCGATGCCGAAGGTTTGACGGGCCAGAGCCAGGCATTGCTCAGGGTTCAGGCCGGTGGAAGAGCTCATGCTCACATTCTAGTCAGCGCCTTGCACGGACCTGATGCGCCAGTGCGGCCAGGGCAGGGCATCGGCTACCATGGCCGCATGTCCGGGCTGGAACTCACCTTGTTTTACCTCCTGGCTGCGGTGCTGGGGGTGGTGGTCTGCCGCTCGCTCAAGCTGCCGCCCATGCTCGGCTACTTGGCCGTCGGGGTGCTGATTGGCCCCAACGCGCTGGCGCTGGCGCAAGACGCAGAAAACGTTCACTACCTCGGTGAATTCGGGGTGGTGTTTCTGATGTTCGTCATCGGGCTCGAATTCAACCTGGGCAAGCTGCGCGCCATGCGCCGGCATGTGTTTGGCCTGGGTCTGCTGCAGGTGGTGCTGACGATGGTGCTGATCCTGGCCGGCGGCTTGCTGATGGGCTATCTGGCGCCGCGGTTTTGGAACCTGTCCTGGCAAGGCGCGCTGGCCTTGGCCGGCGCCGCAGCGATGAGCAGCACCGCGCTGGTGGTCAAGTTGCTGTCAGACCGACTCGAGCTCGACAGCGAGCACGGGCATCGGGTGATGGGTATTTTGCTGTTTCAGGACTTGGCGGTGGTGCCGCTGCTGGTGCTCATTCCCGCCCTGGGCTCACCGGCCGAACAGCTGCTGAGCGCCTTGGCGCTGGCCTTGCTGAAGGCCGCCGTGCTGGTGGGGCTGCTGCTGACCGGTGGCCAGCGGGTGATGCGCTGGTGGCTGACGCTGGTGGCGCGGCGCAAGAGTGAGGAGCTGTTTGTGCTCAATCTCCTGCTGGTGACGCTGGCGCTGGCCTGGCTGACTGAGCTGGCCGGTCTGAGCCTGGCACTGGGCGCCTTCATCGCCGGCATGCTGATTTCCGAGACCGAATACAAGCACCAGGTGGAGACCGATATTCGGCCATTCCATGATGTGCTACTGGGGCTGTTTTTCATCAGCATCGGCATGATGCTCGACTGGCGCGAGGTGGCCGACCACTGGCCCCTGGTGCTCTTGCTGCTGAGCGTGCCGGTGCTGATCAAGCTGGTGCTGATCACCATCCTCGCCCGCAGCCTGGGCGCCAGTGACGGGGTGGCACTGCGCACCGGCCTGTTTCTGGCGCAGGCCGGCGAATTCGGCTTCGTGCTGCTGGCGCTGGCCCAGGACGGCAAGCTGATTCCGCCGCAACTGCTCAACCCCGTACTGGCAGCCATGGTGTTGTCGATGCTGGCTGCCCCCTTCATCATCATGCAGGCCAACGCCATCGTGATGAAGCTGGTGGCCAATGAGTGGATGCAGCAGTCGCTGCAGATGACCCAAATCGCGCGCAAGGCCATCAACACCACCCGCCATGTGATCATCTGTGGCTACGGCCGCTGCGGCCAGAATCTGGCGCGCATGCTCGACAAGGAAGGCATTGCTTACATCGCGCTGGATCTGGACCCGGACCGGGTCAGGCAAGCAGCGGCCGCCGGCAACTCGGTGGTGTTTGGCGATGCGGCGCGGATTCAGGCGCTGATGGCGGCCGGCCTGGCGCGGGCCAGCGCTGTGGTGGTGACCTATCTGGACACGCCGGGCGCGCTGAAGGTGCTGGCCAGCGTGCGCGAACATGCGCCGGCGGTACCGGTGGTGGTGCGCACGGTGGACGACCACGACCTGGAAAAACTGCAGGCCGCGGGGGCGACCGAGGTGGTGCCCGAGGCGATTGAAGGCAGTCTGATGCTGGCCAGCCATGCGCTGGCCCTGGTGGGCGTGCCGATGCGCCGGGTGATACGCAGCGCGCAAGAGCAGCGCGATGCGCGCTACGGCCTGCTGCGCGGCTATTTTCATGGCCTTGACGATGACAGCGTGGACGAACTCGACCATGAACGGCTGAGCTCTCTGACCCTTCCACCCGGCATACGCGCGGTGGGCCAGCCGCTCGGTGAGCAGGCCCTGCACGCCGTTGGCGTGCGGGTGGTGCACCTGCGCCGCGCGGGCGGCCAGATCGTGGCCGCCGACGATGCGCTGGTGCTCGAGGGCGGCGACACCCTGGTGCTTTCGGGCCGCCCGCCCGCCCTGGCCTTGGCCGAAGAAAAACTCCTGCAAGGATGAACCCGATGAACGTGACCGATTACCTGCGCCGCCATATCCGCACCGTGCCCGATTGGCCGGCCCCCGGGGTGCAGTTTCGCGACATCACGCCGCTGCTGCAGGACCCACGGGTGTTCCGCGTGCTGGTCGACGCTTTTGTGCACCGCTACATGGAACCGGGGCTGCGCCCCGATCTGGTGGCGGGGCTCGATGCGCGCGGCTTCATCCTGGGCTCGGTGGTGGCTTATGAGCTGGGCCTGGGCTTTGTGCCCATCCGCAAAAAAGGCAAGCTGCCGTTCACCACGGTCGAGGAAACCTATGAGCTGGAATACGGCAGCGCCACGGTGGAGCTGCACACCGACGCGGTGCGTCCAGGCCAGAAGGTGCTGCTGATCGACGACCTGATCGCCACAGGCGGCACCATGATGGCAGGCCGGCGCCTGCTGGAAAAACTCGGTGGCACGGTGATTGAAGGCGCAGCCATTGTGGACCTGCCCGAGCTCGGCGGCTCGCAGCGGCTGCAGGCCTCCGGGCTGAACCTGTTCACCCTGGTCGACTTCGCCGGCCACTGACGGCCCATCGCGAGTGGCGGGCGCTCAACCCCCTCAGGCTGCGGGCAGCCGATACCGGGTGCGCTGAAAGCTGGCGCATGCTCCTGCGGCCGACAAGGCCGCACCCACCAGCAGGGCCACGCCCAGGGCCTGCACGCTGGTCTGGCCATGGGCCGCAAAGACCACCGCCACCAAGGTGGCCCCCAAGCTCTGGCCGACCAAGCGGGCGGTCGCCAACATGCCGCCGGAAGCGCCCGCGCGGTGCACAGGCGCGACGGTAATGATGGTGTGATTGTTGGGCGACTGAAATAAACCAAAGCCAACCCCACACAGCAGCAGGCCCAAGACCACGGCATGGGTCTGCTGCCCGGCCAGTGCGACATAAGCCAAAAACGCCAGTCCCAGACACATGAAGGACAGACCCAGCGCGCCCAGTAATCCATTGTGGTAGCGACCAATCCAGCGCGATGCCAGACTCGCCGCCACAAAGGTGCCCGCCGGCCAGCACGACATCAACAACCCGGCCTGCGACGGCGTCGAGTGCCAGGCCTCGAGCAATAAGAAGGGCAAGACCACATAGGCCATGGTCTGCGCGGCAAAACTGCCGACCGAGGTCATCATCGACAACCTGAACAGAGGGATGCGCAGCAGATCCAGGGGCAGCAGGGCCTCGGTTTGACGCCACTGCCGGCGCACATGAACCACAGCAACGGCCAAGCCCAAGGCCAACAAAAGCGCGCCCTGCAGCAGGCCCTGAGCGAGTCCGGCGGAGGACTTGATCGCCCTGCCCACGCTGTCTGCCGCTAAAAAAATCAGCACAAACATGGCGGCATTGAGCAGCACATCGGTCCCCGATGGCGGCTGGGCGCCCAATTTGGGTTCATTGACAGGCAAAGCGCGCCAGCCCAGCACCAGCAAGAGCGCACAGGCCGGGATGTTCAGCGCAAACAACCAGCGCCAGGAGGCCACCGACAGGACGGTCGCCGCCAGCAAGGGACCGGACACCGTGGCGATGCTCACCACCACCGAATTGAGCGCCACACCCTTGCCCAGCAAGGCCGGTGGCCAGACCAGGCGCACCAGCGCCATATTGACCCCCATCAGACCGGCCGCGCCCAGGCCCTGAGCCACACGCGCGGCGATCAACACGGGCAGCGAATCGGCCAGACAGGCCACGGCCGATGCCACACCCCACAGCGCCACACCGCCCAAATAGACACGCCTGAAGCTGCTGCGACCACCCCAATGGGCCACCGGCAGCAAGGCCACCAACACCGCCAGCTGAAAGCCGTTGATGATCCAGACCGCTTGGTCGGCGCTGACGCCGAGCTCGCGCGTCATGGTTGGCAGACCCAGGGCGATGGTGGTGGTGTCGAGCACCGACAGGGCAATGCCCACCAAGATGGTGAAGACCGCCAGGTGCCGCTGCCGGCCCTGCAGGCCGGTCACAGTGGAAGCAGGCACGGATGACATGGGCTGCGATCATCGCATGGGCACCCGGCCCGGTGTGCATGGAGCCCGCCCCCGTCAAGCGCGAGGTGGGGCAGAGCGCTCAGTCCCAGTTGCGCAAGGCCTGGCGCTTCCACATCTCCCAGGGCCGCTGCAGGTGGGTGTCGTTCATCGTCGAGGTGGCCTCGGCCTCGCCATCGGTGAGGAAGGTGATCTCGCCCAGACGCATCGCCTCCATTTGCAGGCGGGCGGTTTTTTCGGAGTAGATGGCGCGAAACACCGACTGCTTGATGCTCTGGCCCACGGTCACACTGCCGTGGCCTCGCATCAAGGCAACGCTGGCCGAACCCAGCACCTGGGCCAAGGAGCGGCCCAGTGCCTGGCTGCTGATCAAGAGGTCGGTGCTTTCACCCGCGCTGTGGCGAATCTCGTAGACCGGGGTTAGCGCGCCGAGAAAACCGCTCATGTGACAGATCGGGCGCAGGCGCGCGCTGGTCACGCCGAACGGAATGATGGAGGGCGAGTGGCTGTGCACCACCGAATGCACCTCGGGCCGGGCGGCATAAATCGCACTGTGGATAAAGCGCTCGACGTAGGTGCGACGCCCCTGCTCGTCATGCACCACGCCATCGAGATCGACCTGCAGCAAATCAGCGGCCGTCACCAGGCCGGGGGCCATGCTGCGAGCGATGAAAAAGCGCTCCGGATGCTGCGGATGCCGCACACTGATGTGGCCAAAGCCATCGAGCACGCCTTCGTTGACCAAGATGCGATTGGCAATGGCCAGATCGTCGAGCAGTTCTTGCAAAGCCTTGTCCATGTTCATTCCGCCTTGATGTTGGCCTGGGTGGCGACCCGGCTCCAGCGCGTGATCTCTGCACGCATGAAGTCGTTGCCCTCTTCAGGCGAGGTAAAGAAAGGTTCGAAGCCCAGTTTGGCCAGCCGCTCGGCCATATCCGCTGAGCGGCCCACTTGCACGAAGGCCTCACTGAGTTTTTTCACCACCGCCGCCGGCGTTCCGGCCGGCGCATACAGCGCAAACCAGTTGGTGAAGTCCACATCCTTGTAGCCGAGCTCTGCAAAGCTGGGGGTTTGCGGCAGGGCCGGGGTTCTTTGCGGCAAGGCCACGCCCAGCGCGCGGATGCGGCCCTCTTTGATATACGGCAGGGCATTTTGCAAGGGGCTGAACATGTAGTTGAGTTGCCCGCTGACC
>JBAXEN010000204.1:0-7736 GCA_037140415.1 Betaproteobacteria bacterium
TACCGCATGCAGCGCATGTTCCGCGAGATGGGCTCGCTGCATGTGCAGTGGGCCAAGTCCTACCCCTTCGCCCAGGCGCTCGAAGGCCAGGCGACTTGGGGCCTGCTCGAGCAAATCAAGGACGCGGTCGACCCCCACCATGTGATCAACCCCGGCGTGCTGGGCCTGGGCCTGGGCCGGCCGTGAGCTGGACGCTGCACACGCTGGACCTCGGCGAGGTCGAGCTCAACCAGCGGCGCATGGTGGCCAATGCCGATGCGCCCGGCGTGGTGCGCGTCCCGGTGCAAGGCTGGCTGCTGGTGCAAGGTGACATGCGCGTAGTGATCGACACCGGCTTTCGCTTTCCCGACATCCTCAAGCGCCTGGGCGACAACGCCAGCGGCATTGAGCAGCCGCAGCAGCGCCTGATCGAGCAGCTGCGCCTGCACGGTCTGGCGCCTGCGGATGTGAACTACGTGCTGCACACCCACCTGCACATCGACCACGCCGGCCAGACCGACCAGTTCCCCATGTCCACCGTAGCGGTGGTCAACCGGCGCGAGCTCGAATATGCCGTCAGCGGCCTGTCGGGCCCGTCCTACCCCCCCGAGGACATCAAGCATTTCATCGACCGGCTGCACACGCGCGGCGCGCTGTGGCTGCTGGACCTGGAAGCCACCGGCGGCGAGACCGTGTTGCCCGGTCTGCGCTGCCTGAACGCCGGCGGCCACACCGAGGGTTCGATGCTGGTGGTGGCCGACACCGACCAGGGCGTGGCCGTGTTCTGCGGCGACCTGATCTACAGCGTGCGCCACCAGTTGCTCACGCCCACCACCACCTTCCGTGACCTGGGCACCTCGGCCAACCATGTGGTCGCGCGCCGCCAGGAAAAAGCCGCGCTCAAACGCATGATGCAAGTCGCGCCCCGCTTTCGCCTGTTTCCCAGCCATGACTGGCCGGTGTGGGTCGAAAACGGCCAGGTGGTCGAAGGCGCCGAGGCCTGCCTGAGTGGCCGCGCCGCCGGCTGCTGGTGCCAGCAGACCAGCCTGGGCTACCCCGACACCGACCTCGCCACGGACCGAGACAGGAGCCCTGCATGAAGATCTGGTACCAAAGCGCCAGCGCCTACGGCTTTGAGCCGGTGTGGGACGACTACGGCCGCACCGTGCTGGCGCAGTGCCGCCGTGTGCTGGGCGCAGACACCGAGCTGCACCTGCATGGCATCCCAGTGATGGTGCGCGACATCGAAAACTGGCGCGGCCTGCAGTACTTCCAGAACATCCAGACCCTGAACAATATGCGGCGCGCCGAGGCCGAAGGCTACGACGCCTTCGTCATCGGCTGCACGCTGGACGTGGGCCTGTACGAGGGCCGCAGCCTGCTGGACATGCCGGTGATCGGCATCAGCGAGACGGCCTACCACATGGCCATGACCCTGGGCCGCAAGTTCGCCATCGTCACCAGCTCCAGCGCCTTTTGCGAGGTCTATGGCGAGCAGGTCACGCGCTACGGTGTTGAGGGCCGGCACCTACCGGGGCCGTACATCGTTGATGCGAGCGAGGAGGAGATCGCCAGCTCCCTGGGCCAGCCCGGGCCATTGCTCGACAAGTTCTGCGCCACCGCCGAGCGCGCCGTCCGGGAAGGGGCCTCGGTGATCATCCCGGGGCCAGCCTTCCTGTCCACACTGGCCCACCGGGCCGGCATCACCGAGATGCTGGGCGCACCGGTGCTCGACACCATCGCGCTGGCGGCCAAGAGCGCCGAGATGCAGGTGGCGCTGTGGCGGGCGGGCATGCGCCCCGCGCGGCGCATCGGCGCCTTCCAGCGGCCGCACGATGGCTGGGCCAACCCAGCCCTGGCCGCGCTGCGGCCGGTGTTTCGCATCGACTGAACTGCGCAGGCCATTGAGAGGGCAGACAACCGTTTGTTGCGCCTCAACGAAGTGGTCGAGGTGTTCGCCAGCGTCAACCCCGACGTCATGGCGCTGGGCCACACCGCCACCAACGCCTACCTGGGCGAAGATCGCGAGGCAGCCTTGTGCAAAGACTCAAGGAAGCTGCTGAACTCAAATCACCCAGCGTAGGTGCGCGTTTCAGCTACAACCGGTGTTTGCACCGTGTATGTAGTGTTAGAGACCGAGTCTATAAAAATGAATTCACCCTTGGCTTGTGCAGCTGTGAAAGTCATTTTCAGATACCCCCGACGTGCGGCATCCATCCACTGCACATTGCTCTTGGACGTGGTGTCCTCAAACAAGCTCTTGATGGTGGGAATAAGGCTTGGAAAATAGCTCTCCCAACCGGGAGAGGTCACTGAAGAAGTGGCAAATTCTTCGCCCACCTTGGTACCGCTGATGAGCGTCAAATTGGTATGCCAGGCGTTATGACTATCGCCCGACAAAACCACCAACTTCTTGCCTATGGTCGGCTGGTTGGTCGCGATCGTTGAGAACATCTGCAGGACGGTTTCACGAGCTGCTGGATAACCATCCCATGCATCAAAGTTGTAGGGAACTACTGGGTTCGATGCCGTTAGATAAGCGGCAGGGTTCGCACTTCTCAGCGCTGCCTTGTAGGTATCCACCTCAGTAACGATTGCTCCCGCGGTCGTGGCATTGGGCGCTCCAAAATACGCTTGGAACTTCATTTGAACACTGAGCGGCAACCAAGTTGCCGCCATGACGACTTGCTGTCCCAGCACCTGCCACTTTGCTGATGAGGCCGTCATTGCAGTTTGCAGCCAAGATGTCTGGGTAGTCCCCATGAGCTGACGGGTTGTAGATTGCCACGCGGTCTGCCCAGCCGCCGTCGTGAGGACCGCAGTTTGGTCAAGCTGCTTTTCCCGCCCGATCAACCGTGTATCAAGCATATGCAGGGACAGCAGGTTGCCGAAATCAAAGCTCCTGTAAATAACAGACTTGTCGGCTCCAGTCCGAATCGGCATCCATTCATGGTAAGCCTGCAGCGCGGCGGCTTTGCGAGCTGCAAAAGCACCCTCGACGCCTTCGGTGTGATTTTCTGCGCCAGTCATATAAGCATCATTGGCGAACTCGTGGTCATCCCAGACGGCAATCAGAGGCATCCGAGAATGGAGGCGCTTCAGGTTGACATCTGATTTGTACAGCGCATGGCGGGTGCGGTAATCCGCCAAGGTCAGAATTTCATTGGCCGGAACTACGTTGCGTCCGCCCACCGGGGTTGTCGGATACTCACCATCCTTGTATTCATAGATGTAGTCACCGAGGTGAACGGCGTACTGGGCATCCGAGTTACTGGCCTCACCGTAAACATGGAAATAGCCATGGGCAAAACTAGAACAGGAAAATACAGCCAGCTTAACTTCTGCTACTGAACCGGTTGGTAAAGTTCGAGTTCTCCCGATCGGCGAAATCCAGACACCATTTTTGAATCGATAGTAATAGTCGGTGGCAGGCGACAGTCCTTCAGCATCGACCTTTGCAGTAAAAGACGTCGCTTCTGTCGCTGTTGTAGTGCCACGACTAACGACATTCGTAAAAGCAGCATCGGTCGCGACTTCGTAGGCAAGTGCAACCGACTCATTGAAACCTTCATATTTGGCATGAGTCCAAAGAATCACCTTGTTGGACAACGGGTCTCCGCTGGCCACGCCATAGTTGAACTGAACCATTGGACCCGAATCATCGCCTCCACCACAAGCAGACAAAAGGGACCCCGTGGCCAGGGCCCCTGAAGTCTTTGTTAAACGAATAATGAAACTCCGCCTGCTTGAACTCAGACTTGACATGATGACTCCGTTAAAAAAAGTTAGATGCAGTCTATGGACCCAACATGAAGAACTCGTGAATTTCTCCATGAAATTCTTGAAACCACCATCCAATTGGCTGTCGTTCAATAGCAAGCTGGCAGCGATGGACCAGAGCCCTGATCAATAGAGCCTTACACTGCCCCTGACTCATGACAAGCCTGTGAATAAGGAAAATCAACATGGAGACTTTGGCTCAGGCACCAGCCAATCCCCGCTTCGGCTACGCAAAGACCGCCGGCTGGCGCGCACGCATCGGCTTTCTGATTCCTCCGGCCACGCCCACGGTGGAGCGCGAGATGGTGGAGCTGGCGCCTGACGGCGTTTCAGTCCACTTTGGGCGCCTGGTCGCACGCGGCCCGGTGGGCACGCTGGAGACCCTGCTCAAACGGGCGGCCAGCCATATCGAACACCTCGATGAAGTGGTGGAGATGCTGGCCAGCGTCAAGCCCGACGTCATGGTGCTCGCGCACACCGCCACCAGCTACTACCTGGGCAAGGAGCGCGAGGCTGAACTGGTGGCCCGCATTCAGGACCGGATCGGCATTCCCTTCATCACCACCTTTGGCAGCGTCGTGGCCGCCTGCGAGGCGCTCAGGGTGAACTCCATCGCCGTCGGAACCGCCTATGACGAAGCGCTCAGCCGCAAGAGCCGCGAGGTGCTGCAGTCCCATGGTCTGAAGGTCGCGGACATGCAATGGTTGCCTGCGGTCAGGAGCATCTTCGAGGAGACCGAAGAGCGTGTCTACCATTTGGGCCGGCAGGTGGACTGCCCCGAGGCGCAGGCGGTCTTCATCAGCGGCGTTGGGCTGCCCACCCTGTCGGTGCTCGGCGCGCTGGAGGCCGACCTGGGCAAGCCTGCCATTTCCAGTGCAGGATGCATGATGTGGCAAGCCCTGCGCGAAGCGCGCATCAAGGCACCTGTTTGCGGCTACGGCCGCCTGCTCGAGATGTAATTCACCTGGAATCAACAACCATGTCTGAAATCACTGTCGGCCTCGTCATGCCGGCCACCAACACCACCCTGGAGCCCGAACTGCGGGCCTGGTTTCCCTGCCCGATTCGGCTGTCGATCAAGCGCATCACCCGGCCCCAGGGAACTCTTAGGCCGCAGGACCTTCCTGCCGAGCGTGAGCGGGTGGCTGAGGCTGGACAAGCCCTGCGTGCAGACAAGCCTGACGTGGTGGTCATGGGCTGCACGGCAGCTGGCTTCCTTGCGGGCCCAGATGGCGACCGCGAGTTCTGCCAAGACCTGCAGCAAATCACAGGTGTTCCAACAGTGTCTGCCGCCGGCTCCATGCTGGCCGCGCTGAGGTCATCGCAGGCACGCAGCGTATCCGTGTTGACCCCCTACGGAGAGATGGTCAACGATGCCTTACGGGCCTTCCTGGACCAAAGCGACTTGCGCATCGCCGCCTTCCAACGCATCGAGGTGGCCAATATCCAGGAGCTGCTGGCCATTGATGAGCGCCGTGTCAGCGATAACGCGCGCCTGGCCGCCCAGGCGCCCAGCGACGCGATTTTCGTGGCCTGCTCCCAACTGCCCACGCACGGGGTGCTGGGCCCCCTTGCCCGCGAGGCCGGACGGCCCGCCTGGTCTTCCGTCAAAGCCGCGGCGTGGAATGCCTGCGCAGCCCTGGGCCTGCCCCTTCGGAGCGAAGCATGAAAACTCAGTCCTTCCTGTTGGCCGCCGTCTTCGGGGCCCTGGCCGCTGGCCTGTCCTTGCCATCGGCAGCCGCCGACGAATTCCCGCAAAGGCCGGTCACGCTGGTGGTGCCCTGGCCGGCCGGAGGCAACACCGATGCCGTCTCGCGCGCGCTGGCGCTGCAACTGGGCAACCAATTGGGCAAGGCGGTGGTGGTGGACAACCGCGCCGGCGCCAACGGTCAGATCGGCGCGGCAGCCGTGGCGCGCGCTGCGCCAGACGGCTACACGCTGCTGGTGGCCAGTGCTGAAACGCATTCCATCACCAGCGCGACCAAGCGCATGCCCTACGACCCCCAAAAAGACTTTCAGCCCATCGGCTCCTTTGCGATCAACCCCTTCATGGTCGTGGCCCGCGCCACGCTGCCGGTGCGCGACATCAAATCGCTGGTGGCCTATGCCCAGGCCAATCCGGGTAAGTTGAACTATGGCTCCTGGGGCGCGGGCAGCACCGGCCAGATCGCCATGGAAATGTTCAAGCTGCAGGCCGGCATCAACATGGTTCACGTGCCCTTCAACGGCACGGCGCCGGCCGAAACCGCGCTGCTGGGTGGGCAGATCGACCTGCTGGTGATGCCGGTGGGCCGGGCCGTCGCCGTCAACCCGACCGGCAAGATCACCGTCCTCGGCGCCATGACCGCAAGCCGCACGCCCTTGATGCCCGAGGTGGCCACCCTGCGCGAAGCCGGCTATGACAATGTGGTGGCGGCCAACTGGTTCGGCATTGTTGCGCCGGCGAAGACACCGGATGCGGTGGTGGCCAAACTGTCATCGGCGCTGGAGACGGCCTTGGCCGGTGGGGAACTTCAGGGCACTTTCCGCGCCCGCGGCGTCGACCTGATCAAGCATTCCCCCGCCGCCTTTCTGCGCTTCATCTCAGACGAGCATGCACGTTGGAGTGGCACAGTGGCCAACGCCAAGATTGACCTGAACTGATAGCCCCTCGGTGATCGCGAGCCTGCTCGCTTTGACTTTTATGCCAGGAGAAAAAATGCGTCACAAGCTTGCGAAGATTCCATCGACACGGCGCCTGATCCTGCAGCTGCTGCTGCCTGTGATCGCCCTTGCAGCAGCGGGGGTGCATGCCCAGGGCTACCCAGAGCGGCCGATCAAGTTGGTGGTGCCCTGGCCGGCGGGCGGCATCACCGACGCTGCCGGTCGCGTGATCGCGCAAAAACTCTCTGAGCGCATGGGCTCGCCGGTCCTGGTGGAGAACCGGGGCGGTGCGGCAGGCACGCTGGGCGCAGAGGCGGCCTCGCGCGCGCCGGCCGATGGCTACACCCTGCTGCTGGCCAGCGCCGAGACGCACGCCATTGCTGCGAACCTGCGCAGCAACTTGCCCTATGACCCGCAAAAGAGCTTTGTCGCCATTGCGCCTTTCGCGATCAACCCCTTCGCGGTGGTGACGCGTCCTGATTTCCCGGCCAACTCCACCAAGGAGTTGATCGAACTGATCAAGCGCGAACCCGGCAAATACACCTATTCCTCGGCCGGCCTGGGCAGCACCTCGCAGATCGCGATGGAGACCTTGAAGGGCATTGCTGGGCTCGATGTCCGTCATGTGCCGTTCCAGGGCCAAGCGCCTGCCCTGAACTCCTTGTTGGGTGGCCACACCGATCTGCAGATGCTGCCTGCGGGCAGTGCCGTCGGCCTGATGCGCGGTGGCAAGGTCAAGGTCTTTGCGGTCTCCACCAGCGCCCGCTTCTTCGACATGCCCAATGTGCCCACCTTGCGCGAGGAAGGCTATCCGAGCATGAATTTCGCCAACTGGTTTGGGCTGGTGGCGCCCGCCGGCGTGCCAGAGGCCATCATCCAGCGCCTGGCCACCGACATGGCGGCAGTGCTCAGTTCGGCCGAGACGCAAGCGGCACTGCGCAAGCTCGGGGTGGAGGCGTTTCGCACCATGCCGCCGGCTGCCTTCGAAGAGTTCCTGCTCAGCGAACGGACGCGCTGGGGCGATGTGATACGCGCGGCCAGAATCAAGGCCGAGTGATCTGAGGGGCGCTGTCGGGCCGACAGACCCCCGCGGCCCTCTATTTGCGCAAGCCCTGCAGCTTGGCAAAGGCCGAGGCCATTGCGCCAGGCGAAGCCGGCTCCGCTTGTCGCTGCGGTGGCGGGCGCTGGCCGCGCCCTGCCCCTTCAAAGCGGTTGTCTCTGGGGGCATCGCGCCGAGCCGGGGCGGCGTCGAGCTTCATGCTCAGGCTGATGCGCTTGCGCGCCATGTCCACCTCCAGCACCCGCACCTTGACGATGTCGCCGGTCTTGACCAC
>JBAXEN010000205.1:0-7696 GCA_037140415.1 Betaproteobacteria bacterium
CCGACATGATCAACTTTGCCAAGGGCGTGACCAACGGCGTCATCCCCATGGGCGGGGTGATCTGCTCCGAGCGCATCTACCAGGCCATGATGCAGGCCCACAGCGCCAGCCCTGAGCATGCGATCGAGCTGTTTCACGGCTATACCTATTCGGGCCATCCGGTGGCCTGCGCCGCCGCCATCGCCACCTTGGAGCTCTACCAGAGTGAAGGCCTGTTCGAGCGCGCCGCCCGCATGGGTACGCTGCTCGGCGACGCGGTCCACAGCCGCCTGCGCGGCCTGCCGCTGGTGGTGGGCATACGCAGCCTGGGGCTGGCAGCGGCCATCGAGCTGGCGCCCGGGCCGGTGGCCGGTCGGCGGGCCTATGAGGTCTTCATGCGCTGCTTTCAGAGCGGCTTGCTGGTGCGCCCGGCTGGCGACAACATCGTGCTCTGCCCGCCCTTCATCATCGAGCCGGCGCAGATTGAGCAAATGGTCGATCTGCTGGCCGCAGCGATTTCTCAGCAGGCTTGACAGGCGGCGGCTTCAGGGGCGGGCAGGCGCTTGCGCACCGCGCCCTTTGAACTGCTCGCGCAGCGCGGCGCAGTGGTCGGTCGCAGGCGCGGGCGCGGTGGGCCAGAGGGCGTCAAAGCTTGCGCCGGCCGGATCGCTGCCTTGGCTGAGCAGGCGCACGCTCACCGACCTCAGACTTGCGGGCAAGTGCCAGGGCACGCCCAATTGCTTGTCGGCATGCACGCTGCCGGCCAGTAGCAGCACCTGCTGCCCGGGTCGCGCTGCCTCGGCCGCGCTTTGCACGGCGGCGGCCAGGCTCAGGTCGCGGGCGATCTGCATGCGCGCCATCGGGCCGATCTGGCTTTCGGGCAGGAGCCCGCAATGGCCTTCGCGCATCAGCTGCTTTTGCTGCTCCAGGGCGGGGGTAGGCAGGCGCTGGTCCAGCTCGCTGCGCGCCATGCTGGCTCGCAGCGCCTCGTTGGGCAGGTTGCCGCCGAGCACGGGCACGCCCGCAGCCACCGCCGCCATCACCACCGGGCCATAAGGCGGCCAGGGCCAGGCCCGCTCGTCCCAGCCGAGCGCCTGACGCACCGCTTCTTGCGTGCTGTCGGGGTCCAGGCCCTTGCTGCTGCGCCCGGCCGGCAACATTTCCAGCACCAAAGCGCCCAGCTGGCCTTGGGCGGCCAGGGTCTGCACCAGTGCTTTGGCAATCTGCTGGTGTTCGGCCGCGTCGTGTTGCTCGCCCAGCAGCAGCACCTGCGCCTGCGGCAGGGCGGCCAGCCGTGCAGACAGCTCGGCACGGGGCTGCGCCTGGGCGGGACCCCAGAGCAGGCTCAGCAGGGCCAGGCCGATGGCCAGCCGGCGCGGAGCTGCCGCTCGGGGGGCAGGCTTGGGAGCGGGGCAGGCGGCATTCATGAGGCGATGCTAAACGCAGCGCGCCCGGGGCCGCCCGATGCTTGTCGGCATGCGTGCAGAGTCAATGCAAAGCGACCGGGGTTTGCGCGAGCTGGGCATAGCCGTCGAGCGTGGCCTCGATCTCGTCCTGGGTGGGCGCATGTTCACGCCAGCGCTGCAGGCGTTCCTGAAAGAGATCGGCCCAGGAGCCCTCCAGAAAGACCTCGCGCCCATGGCGCTTGTCGACAATCTCAAAGCCGTGTCGCACCAGGGCAGGTTGCTTCGCATCGGCGGCCGGATCGGCGTCGGCCACCATGTGCATCACCACAAAAGCGTCGGAGTCGTAAAGCATTTGCACGGTGATGGCCTTGTCGGTGTGGGGGTCGATGGGGAGAGATGGAGGTCGGGTTGGCCACTTTCAAGGCCGCTCGATGCTGGCCAATCGCTGGTCGACCAGGTCGCCATTGCCTTGGTTGAGCAGGATGCGCACCGGCAGATAGCCCAAGGCCGGCGCAAACCAAATTTCTATCGTCTGGTCATACGGGTGCCTGGGCTCGCGCTTGAGGCGAAGCGCGGTCTGCGTGCCGATGGGCAGGCTCAGGCTTTCGCTGCCCATCACCGTGAAGTCCCAGGGCTCGACATTGCGACTGCTGGCCGTCAGGATGCTCAGCGTCGCGCCGGGCGCAAAGTGGCCTGGGTCGCCGGCCAGCATAGCGGCCAGCTGTAGCGTCAGGCTCAGGCGGTCCTGTGCCCCAGGCTGCCAGGGGACCGGCGGGTTGTTGGCGCTGAAGCTGATGCGGCCAAGCTCGGGCTGAAAGTGCACCGCCAACTCGCCCCGCGACCGATCGGCATACCGCCGCGGCGACAGGCCGTCGGGCCCGATCTCGCCGACGCTGGTCTGACTGCGGCTGGGCAGTAAAAAGCTGCTGACCGTCAGCCGCGCCTGGTAGCGCTGGCCGTCGTGCTCCCAGTCCAACTGTCCGTTGGCTGAATAGTTGAAGCCGCGCGCCCGGCCTGAGAGCTCGTAGTTCAGGCGGGCCGAGCCCGGTACAGCCAGCGCCAGCCGCCGCTCGGCCGCTGGCGGGCTGGGCGGCGCAGCAACTGGGGCAGCGCTTGGGGCAGGCGCTTGCTCGACCGCCTCGGCCTTGGCTGTCGCCGGCATGGGTGCAGGGGGTGAGGCCGCAGGCGCTGCTGGCGATGGTGCTGATGGTGCCGATGGGCTGGATGCTGCCGCTGAAGGCGCTGGCGCTGCCTCAGGGGCCGCTGGCTTGAGCGCTTCGACCGGATTCGGGGCGGCCGCTGCCACCGGCGCCACCGGCAAGCTGGGCTCGGCGGCAGCCAAGCTGCTGCCCGCATCAGCTGGCGCTTGCATGGCCAGCGTGTTCGTGCCGCCTGACGGGGGTGGGTCAGGCGCCGGCTTGGCGTTTGCAGCGGCCGGCTCGGCCGCGGCGGGCGCCGCCGCGATGCTGCGGGTGTTGAGCCAGAGCCTGGACGCTTGGGCCTGGCGCGCGCCCAGCCCCAGGGACAGCGGTCCTTGCACCAGCAGCCAGCCGTGCGCCGCCACGACCACCAGCGTCAACGCCAGCGCCGCCGGCCAGGGCGGCCTGCCGGCGCGCTGCTTCGAGAGGTTAAGCTTGAGCTTTGTGTCCACAAACATGAGGCTGCCTGCCAGCATCAGCCAGGCGGCCTAACCACCATGAAACTTGCAAGCTACAAAGACGGTTCCCGTGACGGCCAACTGGTCGTCGTTTCGCGGGATCTGACCACGGCCCATTATGCGACCGACATCGCGCAGACCCTGCAACAGGTTTTGGACGATTGGAACTTTTTGTCACCCCAGCTGCAGGACCTCTACCAGACGCTCAACCTGGGCAAGGCCCGGCATGCTTTTCCCTTTGAACCGCAGCGCTGCATGGCACCGCTGCCGCGCGCTTACCAATGGGCCGACGGCTCGGCCTACCTCAACCATGTGGAGCTGGTGCGGGCAGCGCGCGCCAGCCAGGTGCCCGAGAGCTTTTACCGCGACCCGCTGATGTACCAGGGTGGCAGTGACGACTTCATCGGTCCCTGTGAGCCGGTGGTCTGCGCCGACGAGGCTTTTGGCATCGACTTCGAGGCCGAGATCGCGGTCGTCACCGGCGATGTGCCCATGGGCAGCAAAGAGGAGCAGGCGCTCGACGCGGTGCGTCTGCTGATGCTGGTCAACGATGTCTCGCTGCGCAACCTGATTCCCGACGAGCTGGCCAAGGGCTTTGGCTTTGTGCAAAGCAAGCCGGCCACCGCCTTCAGCCCGGTGGCGGTCACCCCCGACGAGCTGGGCGAGGCCTGGCAAGATGGCCGGGTCCACCTGACCCTGCAATCGAGCTGGAACGGCCGCAAGGTCGGCCTGTGCGAGGCCGGCCCCGAGATGACCTTTCATTTCGGCCAACTGATCGCGCACCTGTGCAAGACGCGCAATGTGCGCGCCGGCTCGATTGTGGGCAGCGGCACCGTCAGCAACCGGGCGGTGGAAGAAGGTGGGCGCAAGAGTTGGCCGCGCGGCTACAGCTGCATCGCTGAAAAGCGCGCGATGGAAACCATCCTCGACGGCCAGCCCAGCACCGGCTTCATGAAGTTTGGCGACAGCATCCGCATTGAGATGAAGGGCAAGGACGGGCAGAGTATTTTTGGTGCGATCGACCAGCGCATCGCCCCAAGGGCTGCAGCCTGAGACGCTGCGCGTCAGCCCGGGCGCAGGCCGGCTGCAGCAGCGCCCCGGTGCCCTCAGGCCTTGAACAAGCCCGGCAGCCCAGTGGCCAGCCAGGGCACCAGGGCAATCACCAGGGTGCCCAAGAAGATGGCCAACAGGGCGGGCAAGACGGCCAGCGCGACCTCGCGCACCGGCTTGCCGAACATGGCCGAGGAAAAGTAGATGTTCATGCCAGCCGGGGGGCATAAAAACCCCATCTCCATGGCCGCGAGAAACACGATGCCAAAGTGCACCGGGTCGACGCCGTAACTCATGGCCACGGGGAGCAGGAGGGGCACCAACACCACGATGGCTGCAAAAATCTCCATCAGGGCCCCAGCCAGCAACAAGAACAAGGTCAAAGCCAACAGGAAGACATATTTGTTGGAAATAGTGCCTTGCACCGCCTCAATGGCCGCGTCGGGAATGCCGGCATCGATGAGGTAATTGGTCAGCGCCAGCGCCATGCCGAGAATGAGCAAGATGCCGCCGATGATCTGTGCCGACTCGCTCAGGCACCGACCCAATAAGCGAAGGCTGAGTTCGCGGTGTGCCCAGGCCTGGGTCGTGATGGCGTACAGGGCGGTGACCGCTGCACTTTCGGTGGGTGTGGCCAGGCCGCCGGCCAGCGAGCCGATGGCCACCACGGGCGCGAGCAGCTCCCATTTTGCAGACCAGGCGGCCTGCCAGACCGGGGGCTTGAGGGTCGGGCCTTGCACAGTGCTTGCGCCATCGGCCGGGCGCGGCGAGCGCAAGTAGCCGCCAAAGATGACCAAGAACGCAATCATCACCAGCGCCGGCAGCAGTCCCGCCAAAAACATGGTGTTGATCGGCACCCGTGCAATGACGGCGTACATGATCAGCGGCACCGACGGCGCCAGCAAGACGCCCAGCGCACTGGCACTGGTGACCAAGCTGATGCCACGGCGTTCCGGGTAGCCCGATTGCCGCAGCAGTGGCAGCAGCAAACCGCCTAAGGCCAAGATGGTGACACCGCTGCCGCCCGTCAGTGCGGTAAAGCACGAGCACAGCAGCGCAGTAGCGAGCACCGTGCCTGTGGTGCCCTGCCCGAACAAGGCGACGAACAAATGGCCCAGCCGCTGCGCTGCACCTGTGCGCGCAAACACCAGGCCGGCCAGGGTGAACAGCGGCAAGGCCGGCAACGACGGGTTGACGGTGATCTGGTAGTGCGACAGGGCAATCGAAGCCAGTGGCATGCCGTCTTGCCAGAATAAGGCCAAGGCCAGCCCGCCGAGCACCGCAAAAACAGGGGTACCCGCCAGCAAGGCGGCCAGCAACAACACAGCGCCTGGCCATAAAGCCACCGGCGTTCCATCGAAGCGGCCCAGCAGCCAGCCACCGCACGCCGTCAGGACCCATCCGGCCAGCCACCCAGGGCCGGGCGTCGGGACACAACGCGCGCCGAGCTTGATCCCCAACAGCGCAAAACCCAAGGGCATGCTCGCCTGCACCCACCAGACAGGCAGGCCATAGGCCAGCGTCTGCGCCGCTTGGCGCTCGCTGCTGACCAACAGAGCGCTGCTCATGGCGAGCATGCCGCAGACCAGCGCCGCCACCCCATGGGCAAACACCGATGCCCGGCCAGCCAGGCCGGGGCCCTGCGTCTGCCGCGTGCCCGCCAGCGTGCTCAGATGCCCGTGCCGTTCGGCCGCCAGCGCCCCCCACATGGCCAGCACCAGTCCCAGATGCTGCACCACCACCGGAGCATTCTCCACGCCGCTGCCCAGCCAGGGGCGCATCAGGATTTCGACGGCCGGGATCAACACCATCAGCAGCAGCGCGGCCGACGCCAGCGCCTCGTCCAGCGCAGGCCAAGAAAGGCGCCCGAAGCGCTGGATGGCCGACCTCACTTGGCTTTGCCAGATCGATAGGCCTTCAGGTGGCCCATGACTTCGTCAAAGGTCTGCGCGGGCACCATGGTGCCGCGTATGCGGGGGTAGAGCTTTTCCGCCAGCTCGTTCCACTCTCGCATTTGCTCGGCATTGGGGGTGCTGACGATCAAGCCCCGCTTTTGCATCGCGGCGACGGCCTCTTGTACTTCTTGGCGGGCCTGGCTGCGGATGTGGCTGCCGGCCTTGTCGCTGGCCGCGCGCACGGCCTGCTTGGTTTGCGCAGACATGTCATCCCAGGCCTTGCGCGTCACCACCAATGCCCCCACGATAGGCGCCCAGTTGATGTCCAGCATGTAGGGCGCCGTGTTGTAGATCTGTGTGGCCAGTGCGAAGTAGGGGGTCGATGGCACCACGCTGATCATGCCCGTCTGAATGGCGGGCAAGATGTCGGTGGTCTCCAAGGGCACCGGCGTGTAACCCAGGCTCTTCATGATGGCCTGCTGGTCGGGCTCGGAGCCCCAGGCAAAAAACTTCATGCGCTTGTAGTCGTCCGGGCGCACGGCAGGCTCTTTCGAGAAAAACCGCACCCAGCCTGCATCGCCCCAAGCCAGCACCACGAAGCCGTTGTCCAGGAACTTCTGCTCCATGGCCGGCCGCATTTTTTCGCGCACATGATCGACTTCATCCCAATTGCGAAAAAGCAGCGGCATGGACTGCAAGGCCGCGATGGACGGCTCGATTTCCCGCAAGCCCACCACCGATAAAAGCGCGCCTTGCAACTGGCCGATGCGCATGCGGCGAACCATTTCGGCCTCTCCCCCCTGGCTGCCGTCGGGGTAGACCATGTATCTTGCGCCGCCGCCTTGCGCGGTGCGCCAGCTGTCGGCGATGTCCAGCAGCTGGCGGTGGTACAGAGAGTTCTTGGGCACCAGGGAGCCGATGCGCAAGGGTTTTTCGTTGGCCTGGGCCAGGCCCGCGCCCAGCGCTGCGACCATCGTCACGGCGCAGGCCAGCCATCGTTGCCAGCGCGCAGCACTCGGTTGAGTCATTTGGAGGTCCGTTCAGAAAAGATCGTCAGCAGCATCGAGCAGCCACTGGGCGCGTTGCCGCATGAGCTGATTGCCCAGGTCTGGGCGCTTTTGACTGGCAGCCAGGGCTTGCTGTAGCAAAGCTTCAAAGGCAGGCCGGTCGCCGGCCGCAAGGGCGATGGCCTCGGCCTTGGCCACATAGGGGCCGGCGTTCAGGCCGGCACTGATCGCGGTGGCTTGATCGAAATACGACAAGGCTTTGGCGGCTGAACCCCCAGGCCGGGAGGCCTCGAAATGGCCCATCAAGCTGGCCAGCGCGCCCTCACCAAACCGGGGTGTGGTGTTCCAGGCCAAGTCGGCCAGCCGTATCGCCAGGGGCAGGTCGGCGACCGCGTCCGGATCGTCCTTGGACAGAGCAATGTGGGCGCCCCACGATGCGGCCGCCCAGTAGGCCAGCGCCACCTGCTCGGGCTGAAGTTGCGGCCAGGGCCCCGCTGGCGATTGCGCGATGGCCCGGCCCAGTTCGGGGTTCGACAGTGCCAGTGCCGCCATGGCATGGCGGTGGGCCCGTCGGTAAAGGCGGCGGGCGCGCTCATTGAGTGCGTGCGCCGCTTTGGGATTCGATGCCTGCAGGCGTTCGGCCTCGAAGGCGACGAAGGCGTAGGCATACTGGGTCAGCCCTGCAGCCACCGACTCGGCCAG
>JBAXEN010000206.1:0-7676 GCA_037140415.1 Betaproteobacteria bacterium
CCGCCGCGCCCACCGCCACCGCCTCGTCGGGGTTGACGTCTTTGCGTGGCTCCTGGCCGAAGAATTCTTTGACCTTCTCCTGCACTTTGGGCATGCGGGTCATGCCGCCCACCAGGATGACGTCATGGATGTCTTTGACATTCACGCCGGCGTCCTTGATGGCCACGCGGCAGGGCTCGATGGTGCGCTCGACCAGCTCGTCGACCAGGCTCTCAAGCTTGGCCCGGGTCATCTTGATGCTCAGGTGCTTGGGGCCGGTGGCATCGGCGGTGATGTAGGGCAGGTTGATGTCGGTGGCGGCCGCCGACGAGAGCTCGATCTTGGCTTTTTCGGCCGCTTCCTTCAGACGCTGCAGGGCCAGCACGTCTTTGGACAGGTCCACGCCTTGCTCTTTTTTGAACTCGCTGATGATGAAGTCGATGATGCGCTGGTCGAAGTCCTCGCCGCCCAGGAAAGTGTCGCCATTGGTGGAGAGCACCTCGAACTGCTTTTCACCGTCAACGTCAGCGATCTCGATGATGGAGACGTCAAAGGTGCCGCCGCCGAGGTCATAGACGGCAATCTTGCGGTCACCCTTGGACTGCTTGTCCAGGCCGAAGGCCAGGGCCGCTGCGGTGGGCTCATTGATGATGCGCTTGACGTCCAGACCGGCGATGCGGCCGGCATCTTTGGTGGCCTGTCGCTGGCTGTCGTTGAAGTAGGCCGGCACGGTGATGACCGCCTCAGTGACTTCCTCGCCGAGGTAGTCTTCGGCGGTCTTTTTCATTTTGCGCAGCACTTCGGCGCTGATCTGCGGCGGTGCCAGCTTGTTGCCGCGCACCTCCACCCAGGCATCGCCGTTGTCGGCTTTGCTGATGGTGTAGGGCATGAGGTCGATGTCTTTTTGGACTTCTTTCTCGGTGAACTTGCGACCGATCAGGCGCTTGACCGCGTACAGGGTGTTGCGCGGGTTGGTGACGGCCTGGCGCTTGGCCGAGGCGCCGACCAGAATCTCGCCGTCTTCCTGATAGGCAATGATCGAGGGGGTGGTGCGCGCACCTTCGGCGTTTTCAATCACCTTGGTGTTGTTGCCTTCCATGATGGCCACGCAGCTGTTGGTGGTGCCCAGGTCAATGCCGATGATTTTTCCCATGATGTCTTACTCCGAAGGTTATGCAGTTCGTACGGTCGGGTTGGATGGACCGTGTGGATGATCTTGTGTGGAATGTGTGGATAAGTTGCCAGTCTTCAAGGGGCTGGCCGCCTCACTTGGGCGCGCTGACGGTCACCAGGGCAGGGCGCAATACCCGTTCAGCGATGGAGTAGCCCTTTTGCAGGACGCTGACCACCGTGTTGGGCTCTTGCTCTGCGGGAACCACACTGATGGCCTGGTGCTGATGGGGGTCGAATTTGGTGCCTGCCGGTGGCGCGATCTCCAGCACCTTGTTGCGCTCCAGAGCGCTTTTGAGCTGCTTGAGGGTGGCCTCGGTGCCGGTGCGGATTTGCTCGGCGTTGGCGTCTTTGATCTGCAGGCCCGCCTCCAGGCTATCGGCCACGGGCAGCAGGCTTTCAGCAAAGGCCTCGACCGCGAATTTGCGGGCTTTGGCGATTTCTTCTTCAGCGCGGCGGCGGGCGTTTTCGGCCTCCGCCTTGGCTCTGAGGTAGCTGTCTGCCATCTCGCCGTTTTTGGCTTTCAGGCTGGAAATTTCAGCGTGCAGATCGGCAGGGCTCGATCCGGATGGGTTGTCAGCGCTGGCTGGCTGAGCCGCTGCTGTATCGGTAGTTTGGGCTTCAGACCCTTGATTTGATTGGTTTTTTTCGTTTTCTGACATGCTCTGTGGAGGGTTGGCCGCACGAAGGTGTGATGCATATGGGGCCAGCGTTGGGCATTTCAAGCCCAACCGATGCCTGCCCTTGACCGGGCTTGCCGGGGCCTGCGCTGGCTCAGAGATAGATTTTTTGCAGCAAGGCCATCAGGCGCTTGCGCTCGGCAGCGCTGAGCTTGTGCGCAGCCTCGTTTTCGAGCTCTGCGGCGGTGGCCTCGGCCTGCTGCATCAGGCTCTGGCCTGGGGCCGTCAGGTGCAGGCCCTGGGCCCGGCCATCCTTGGGATGGGGGCGGCGCTCGATCAGGCCGCGCTGCTCAAAGGCACTGATGGTGCCCACCATATTGGACGGCTGCAGGCCCAGGCTGTGGCAGAGTTGGCGGGCGGTGACGCCAGGGTTGTGATGAATCAGGGACAGGGTGGAAAACTCCACCGGCCTGAGCCCGTAGGGGGCCATGCGCTCCAAGAACACGCCGATGACCGTGAGCGCCGCCCGGCGGGCGTTGTAGCCGATCAGACCTTCGAGGTAGTGGGTATCGAGCGGTTCTGGCTGCTCGCTGGCGGCCTGTGCTGGGCCGGCCTGCACAGGGTTCGCGCGCTGGGTGCGCTTGCTCGAGGTGCTGCTCATGCCCGGCCGGCTTATTGCGGGGCGGTGGCTTCGGCCAGACGCAGTTCGATGGCCGCCATGCGCATCTCGAATTCAGGCAGGATGTGCAGCTTGAGGGCGCGCGCCGGCTGCTGCCAACGAGGGCTTTGGCTGCCTTCGGCCACCATGATGCGGGACCAGCTCCAGTCCATCAGCACCAGGGCCAGCGCCCGCAGATAGTCGTCAGCCACCGCGTGCAGCAAGGCGGCGTCGTGCGCGCTGCCCGCCAGCAGTAGCGCGGTGATGGCGCGAAGGCGCTCCAGCCGGACCTGTCCGTCCGCTCCGAGCTGAGCCATCAACTCGCCCAGCAACTGGCCCAGGCTCTGCCCACCATCGGCGGCGACCTTACGCACCAGCAGGTCGATAGCCTGGATCTCGTTGGTGCCTTCGTAGATCATGGCCACACGGGCATCGCGCACGATCTGCTCAATGCCCCATTCACTCACATAGCCATGGCCGCCAAAAACCTGCAGGCAGGCGCTGGCGCCCAAAAAGCCTTGCTCGCTCCAGGCCGACTTGAGCACCGGGGTGAACAGGCTGCACCAGCGGTTGGCGGCGGCGCGCCGGCCGGCGTCTTCATGGTGTTTGGCCAGGTCCAGTTCGAGGGCGGTGCGGTAGGCCAGCACCCGGCCGCCGTCGATCCAAGCGCGCTGGGTATCGAGGATGCGGCGCACAGCGGGGTGCTCGGCAATCAGGTCGGCCTGGCCGGCGCCCTTGGAACCACCGGGGGCCCGCATCTGCCGGCGCTCATGGGCGTAGGCCTGGGCTTTTTGCCAGGCGGCGTCGAGCAGGCCCATGCCCTGCATGGCCACATGCAGCCGGGCCGAGTTCATCATGATGAACATTGCGTTCAGGCCTTTGCCGGGCTCGCCCACCATCCAGGCTCGGGCCTGGTCAAAGCGCATCACGCAGGTGGGGCTGCCGTGCAGGCCCATTTTTTCCTCGATGCGCTCGCAATGCGCGCCGCTGCGGCTGCCGTCGGCGTAGAACTTGGGGCAAAGAAACAGCGACAAGCCCTTGGGGCCGGGGGGGGCATCGGGCAGGCGGGCCAGCACCAGGTGCACGATGTTGTCGGTGAGGTCGTGCTCGCCGCCGGAGATGAAGATCTTGGTGCCGCTGAGCGCATAGCTGCCGTCGGCCTGCAGCACCGCCTTGGTGGCAGCCAGGCCCAGGTCGCTGCCGGCATGTGGCTCGGTCAAGCACATGGTGGCCAACCACTGGCCGGTGGCCACCTTGGTCAGGTATTGGGTTTTGAGCTCCTCGCTGGCATGGTGCTTGATGCACTCGTAGGCGCCGTGCAGCAGGCCTGGCGCCATGGTCCAGCCGTGGTTGGCGGCGCTCAGCCAGTCGTAGAGCATGGCTTCGAGCACGCAGGGCAGGCCCTGGCCGCCGTCTTCGGTCGCGGCCGCCAGGGCCGGCCAGCCGGCCTGCCAGAAGGCCTGATAGGCCTGGCGAAAGCCCGGTGGCATGGTGACCTGACCGTCTCGCCACTGCGCGCCCACGCGGTCGCCCACCTGCTGCAGTGGCGCGATCACCTCGGCAACGAATTTGCCGGCCTCGGTCAGCAGCTGCTCGGTCAGGGCCTCGTCCAGCTCTGCATAGGCGGGCAGGCTGCGCAAGGTCTGGCCGGCACCGGCGACCCGCTGCAGCAGAAACAGGGCTTCTTGAACGTCGGGCTGGTAGTCGGCCATGGGCTTGAGCTCAAAAGGTTGGACAGGCCTGCAGCGCACGCGCAATCGCAGGCGGCTGTGTGCGCTGCAGGCAGGGCGGCGTGCCGATCAGGAGTCCACGCTAAAGCCGATGCGCTTGATCAGCGGGCCCCAGCGCTCGAACTCAGCCTGAGCGCTGCGCTGCTGGTCGGCGATCGAGCCACCAAAGGGAATCAGGCCGACCACGGTGAAGGCGTCTTGCAGCGCCTTGTCGCGCAGGGCGGCGTTGATGGCGGTATTGGCCGCCTGCACCACCGCTGCCGGTGTTTTGGCAGGCGCGTAGAAGCCAAACCACTCTTCAACAGTGAGCTCGGGAAAGCCCTGCTCGGCGAAGGTGGCCACGTCGGGCACAAAGGGTGAGCGGGTGCGGCCCGAGGTGGCAATGATGCGCATCTTGCCGGCCTTGTGGTTGGCGATGAAGTCGCCGTGCGGGGTGAACATGCAGGCGATCTGGCCGCCGACCACATCGGTCACGCCAGGCACCGAGCCACGGTAGGGCACATGCTTGAAGTCAAAGTTGTTGTTCAGACCCAGCAGCGCACCGATAAAGTGGGGGGTCGAACCGGCGGCGGGCGAGCCGTAGCTGGCCTGGGCGGGGTTGGCCTTGGCCCAGGCGATGAAATCGCGCACGGTCTTGACGATGTCCGGCACCATGGGTCCAACCGCAAAGCCGTGATGGATCATCGAACTGGTGCCCACTGGCGTGAAGTCTTCGAAGGGCTTGTACTGTAGGTTGCGAAAGATATGCGGGTACAGCGAGATGGCCGAAAACGGCGTCATGGCCAGCACCGAGCCGTCGGCTGGTGCGCTCTTGAGTACGTTGAGCGCGATCTGACCGCCCGCGCCCGGGCGGCTGTCGATGATGCCGGCGTTGCGCGAGTAGGGCGTTGCGGCGAACTTCTCGGCCACGCGGCGCGCACAGATGTCACCGGCGCTGCCCGGCGGAAAGCCGTAGAGCACCTTGACCTGCTCGACCGGCAGGCTGGTCTGGGCCACGGCCTTGCGCAGGGCAGCGCTGCCCAGGAGCGCGCCGGCTGCGGCGGATTGAAGAAAGGCACGTCTTTGCGTCATGGTGGTCTCCTTGGGGGTTCAGGCAATGAAAGTCGAAGAGGGTTGAAGTGGGTCGAAGAAGGGCTGAAAAAGAGGCCCTGCTTACATGCATTGGGCTTTGATGTCCTCGGGCACCGCAATCGCCTGGATGCGGCTGGGGTCCTTGGGGTGCTTGATGCAAAAAGCACGGGTTTCGGTGCCTTCGCACAGCACGGTGTCACCGCGCTGCACCACATGCTTGTGCATAAACACCTTGTCCCGCCACTCCTGCACGCTGGTGTAGACCTGCAGCCTTTCGCTATAGGTGGCCGGGCGCATGAAGCGGGTGTGTATTTCCAGCAAGGGGGTGCCGATGATGCCGCGCGTCTTCATCAGCTCGCGCCAGGGTGCAACGCCGCACTGTTTGAAAAAATTCAGCGAGGAGGCGTCCATCCATTTGGAGAAGTTCGGAAAGAACACGATGCCGGCTGGGTCGCAGTCGCCGAACATCACCTCCACCTCATAAACCACGGTTTTGCTCATGGCCAACCTTGTTCAGCGCGGCGCCATGCGCAGCGCGCCATCGAGACGTATGGTCTCGCCATTGAGGTGGTCGTTGCGCACGATGTGGGCCGCCAGTTCGGCAAATTCTTCCGGCTTGCCCAGGCGCTGCGGGAAGGGGATGCTCGAGGCCAGCGACGCCTGGATGGGCTCGGGCAGGGTCTTGAGCAGCGGCGTGGCGAACAGGCCGGGCGCAATGGTGCAGACCCGGATGCCGTGCTGGGCCAGATCGCGCGCCATCGGCAGCGTCATGCCGACCAAGCCGGCCTTGGAGGCGCTGTAGGCCTGCTGACCGACCTGGCCGTCGTAGGCGGCCACCGAGGCGGTAAACACCATCACGCCACGGGCCCCGTCCTCGAGCGGCGCGAGCGCTGCGCAGTCGGCGGCAAACAGCCGGGCTGCGTTATAGGTGCCGATCAGGTTGACCTGCACCACCTTGGCAAAGTCGGCCAGCGGCGCGGCGCGGCCGTCTTTGCCGACCACCCGCTTGGCCGTGCCGATGCCAGCGATCTGCATCAGGATGCGCGCCGGGCCATGCGCGGCCGCGGCCGCAGCGATCGCCTGCGCCATGCTGTCTTCATCGCACACATTGCAGGCCAGTGCGATGCCACCGATGTCTTGGGCCACGCGTTGCGCCTGCTCGACGTTGAGGTCGAGCACAGCGACTTTGGCGCCCAGGCGGGCGAGTTCGCGGGCGGTGGCCTCGCCCAGTCCTGAGCCACCACCGGTGACCAAGGCGGCTGTTCCTTCAATCTTCATGGGTGCTCCTTAGGATGGTATTGAGGGCTGTGGCGTGAGGATGTGGGGCAGGCTGCCCTCGTGCAACGCAGCCACGGTGGCGGCGCGGTGGCTGAGCACGGCGCGCTGGTTGATCGAGCCTTTGTCGGTGATCTCGCCCTTGTCGATGGTCGGCGCCTCGGCCAAGAGGCACAGCCGGGCCACCCGGTTGGCACTGCCGGTGGCGGTTTTGGCCAGGGCATCGACGATGGCCTGAAAGCGCTCGAGCACGCCGGCGCTGGCCAGCACATCGGCCAGCGGCGCGTCGGCGGGCAGGGCGCTTAAGTTGCGCACCGCCGGGGTGGGAAAGACCATGGCGCCCACCTCCTTCATGTTCAGGCCGGTGATCACCACGTCTTGAATGAAAGGCGCGCCAGCGGCGATGATGCGCGCGCGCATCGGCCCCACGCTCACAAAAGTGCCGGTGGCCAGCTTGAAGTCTTCGGCAATGCGGCCGTCGAACTTCAGGCCCAGGTGCAGATTGCTCTCGTCTATCCACTGCACCGCATCGCCGGTTTTGAAAAAGCCTTCCTCGTCAAAGCTCTCGGCCGTCTCCTGCGGCGCGCGCCAGTAGCCGGGCGTGATGTTGGGGCCGCGGTAGCGCACCTCGGTCTTGCCGTCCACCGGCACCAGCTTGAGCTCCAGCCCTGGGGTGGGCACACCCAGGTCGCCGGCGCGCACGTGGGGATTGGTCACGAAGATGCCGAAGGGACTGGACTCGGTCATGCCCAGGCCGGTTCCCATCACGATGCGTTCGCCGATCTCGCGCTCCTGGCTCTCATAGAGGCTGTCCCAAATCGGCTGGGCCAGGGCCGCGCCCGCATAAAAAAACATCTGCACCTTGGCCAGCAAGGTTTTGCGCAGCTGGGCGTCGGTTTTCATGGCGTTGGCAATCGCCTCGAAGCCGGTGGGTACGTTGAAGTAGACCGTGGGTGAGATCTCGCGCAGATTGCGCAGAGTCTCATGCATCAGGGCAGGGGTGGGCTTGCCGTCGTCGATGTAGAGCGTGCCGCCATGAAAGAGCGCCATGCCGAAGTTGTGGTTGCCGCCGAAGGTGTGGTTCCAGGGCAGCCAGTCGACCAGCACCAGTTCGCGCTCGGCCAGCACCGGCATGGACTGGCTCATCTGCTGCTGGTTGGCGCAGCACATGCG
>JBAXEN010000207.1:0-7664 GCA_037140415.1 Betaproteobacteria bacterium
TGACCATCAACGGCCCGGCGCCGTCCATCCTGGCCATGTTCATGAACACCGCGATTGACCAGAACCTGGACAAGTTCAAGGCTGAACATGGCCGCGAACCCAATGCCGAGGAAGCGGCCCAGATCCGCAAATGGGTGCAGGCCAATGTCCGCGGCACGGTGCAGGCCGACATCCTCAAGGAAGACCAAGGCCAGAACACCTGCATCTCCTCCACCGAGTTCTCGCTCAAGGTCATGGGCGATATCGCACAGTATTTTGTCGACCACGACGTGCGCAATTTCTATTCGGTGTCGATTTCGGGCTATCACATTGCCGAGGCCGGTGCCAACCCCATCAGCCAACTGGCCTTCACCTTGTCCAATGGCTTTACCTTTGTCGAGGCCTACCTGGCCCGCGGCATGCACATCGACGACTTTGCGCCCAATCTGAGCTTTTTCTTCAGCAACGGTATGGACCCGGAGTACACCGTCATGGGCCGTGTGGCGCGGCGCATCTGGGCCGTGGCGATGAAGGAGAAATACGGCGCCAACGAGCGTTCCCAAAAGCTCAAGTACCACATCCAGACCTCGGGCCGCAGTCTGCATGCGCAGGAGATCCAGTTCAACGACATCCGCACCACGCTGCAGGCGCTCATTGCCATTTACGACAACTGCAACAGCCTGCACACCAACGCGTTTGACGAGGCCATCACCACCCCGACCGAGGACTCGGTGCGCCGGGCCATGGCCATCCAGCTCATCATTAACCGCGAATGGGGCCTGGCCAAGAACGAAAACCCCAGCCAGGGCGCCTTCATCATTGAGGAGCTGACCGAATTGCTTGAAGAGGCGGTGCTGGCCGAGTTCGAGAAAATTGCCGAACGTGGCGGCGTACTCGGCGCGATGGAGACCGGCTACCAGCGCGGCAAGATTCAGGACGAGTCTATGCACTACGAGATGCTCAAGCACACCGGCGAGCTGCCCATCATTGGCGTCAACACCTTCCGCAACCCGCACGGCGACGCGACCCCGCAGGTGCTGGAATTGGCCCGCTCGACCGATGAGGAAAAGCGCACCCAGCTCGAACGGCTGCATGATTTCCATGCCCGCCACGCGGCGCAGGCGCCCGCCATGCTGCAACGCCTGAAGCAGGCGGTGATCGACAACGCCAATGTGTTTGAGGTGCTGATGGAGGCAGTGCGGGTGTGCTCGCTCGGCCAGATCACCAACGCCCTGTTCGAGGTGGGCGGGCAGTACCGGCGCAATATGTGAGCCTTTAGAGCCGCCCATGAAAAAAGCGACCTTTCAGGTCGCTTTTTTTGGGGGCGCTCAGGCCAGCCTTTGCTGGAGCCTGGCTTTCGCCGAGCTTGCGGCAGCTGCGCCGCAAGCTTTTAGCCGCCCTTGTGCGGACGCTTGCCGGGGTTCTTTTTGCTGCGGCTCCAGGTGCCGCGCTCCTGGCTGCCCTTTTGGCCACGGTGGTTGGTCAGGGTCATGCCGGGGGCAAGAATGGGTTTGGGCGCGCAGCGATCGGCTTCAACGCGGATTTTTTTGGCCATGGTGGGTTCTCTGCAAGGGGTTGGGTGGAAATCGGGAAACCCGTCATTCTAAAGCGCCTGAGCGCCACGTGTTGCGGCGGCGCTACCAGGGCACGGGCTCGCCCCGGTAATCCACAAAGCCGCCGGTATCTTGCGCGCCCAGGGCCTCGATCACTTGCACGATCTGCTCGGCGGCCACAGCCGGGCTGCGCACATCGAGCCCGGACTTGCCAAATGGTGCCGACAGCGGGCTGTCGACCGTGCCCGGATGGAGCGCGAGGACAAGCGACTGTTTGTTGCGCCGGCTCTGTTCGATGCTGGCGGTTTTGACCAATTGGTTGAGCGCGGCCTTGGCGGCGCGGTAGCCGTACCAACCGCCCAGGCGGTTGTCTTCGATGCTGCCGACCCGGGCCGATAAAAACACCGCCTTGCTAAGTCCCTGCCGAGGCAGCAGGGGCAGAAAGTGCTTCATCAGCAGGGCCGGCCCGATGGCGTTGACCCAAAAACTGTGCGCCAGATAGCCCGGCTGCAGCTCCTTTAAGGAACGTTCGGGCTGGCCGGCAGCGCCATGCAAAAAGCCGCTGGACACCAGCAGTAGCCGCAGTGGCGCTGCGGCGCTCTCGCACTGCCCGGCACTCCACTGCGCGGCCGCTTCGATGCTGGCCTCGTCTTCAAAATCGATGGCCGGATCGCTGCGCCGGCCCAGGGCCAGCACCTGGCTGTAGCGGCTCTGCAATTGGGCCACCAGGGCCTGGCCGATGGCGCCGGTGCCGATGACGATGGCGCTCGCTCTGGTTTCACTCATGAGCTGATGATAGTGGGCCGGTCCAAGCAGTAGCGACTGCGGGGCATGGTTTTGCTTGACCGGCAGTCTGGGTTGGGCCTGGTTCCTGTTAGCATGGTCCTATGACCGACACCTCACCTTTGCAAGCCGCGTTCGAGCAGGCCAAGGCATCCACGGCCGAGCTGACCGAGCGCCCCGACAAGGCCACCTTGCTCAAGCTCTACGCGCTCTACAAGCAGGGCAGCCTGGGCGACAACGACCAGCCTCGGCCGGGTTTTTCGGACATCGTGGCCCGCGCCAAATGGGACGCCTGGAACGGCCTGAAGGGCTTGGCGCGCGAGCAGGCCATGGGCCAGTACATCGCGCTGGTGGACGGTCTGTCCTAGCTCGACTGCGGTCCCGCTTCGCTCAGAAGACGATGCCACGTTCGCGCAGCGCCGTGATCTGCTCGCGGGTCAAACCCATCTCGCTTAGGACGGTGTCGGTATCCTGTCCGAGGGCAGGTGCGTTGCGGCGGTGCCCACCGGGCGTGCGCGAGAGCTTGGGCACAAAGCCTGGCACGCTGACCGAACTGCCGTCGTCGAGCGTGACCTGCCCGAGCATGCCGCGCGCGGCATAGTGCGGGTCGGCGGCGATGTCGGCGACGGTGTAGATCTTGCCCGAGGGCACCTGCGCCTGCTCCAGCGCGGCCAGCACCTGATCGACGCTCATGCTTGCGGTCCAGGCACCGATGGCCGCGTCGATTTCTTCGACCCGCTGGACCCGGCCTGCGTTCTTGGCCAGCCCCGGATCCTGCGCCAGATCGGGCCGCCCTATGCATTGCATCAGGCGCTTGAAGATGCTGTCGCCGTTGCCCGCCACCAGAGCGTAGCCACCGTCGGCGCAGGCATAGGCGTTGGTCGGCGCGATGCCTGGCAAAGCGCTGCCAGCCGGGCCGCGCACCGCGCCAAAGGCGCTGTACTCGGGCAGCAGGCTTTCCATGCAGTTAAATACCGCTTCGTAGAGGGCCACGTCAATCACCTGCCCTTGGCCGCTGCGGTTGCGCTCGTGCAGCGCCATCAGGATGCCGATCACGCCGTGCAGCGAGGCCAGGGTATCGCCGATGCTCACCCCCACCCGCACCGGCACCCGGCCGGGCTCGCCGGTCAGGTGGCGCAGGCCGCTCATGGCCTCGGCCACCACGCCAAAGCCGGGCCTGTCGCGGTAAGGGCCGC
The DNA here is from genome assembly GCA_037140415.1 of Betaproteobacteria bacterium. Lineage (GTDB taxonomy): Bacteria > Pseudomonadota > Gammaproteobacteria > Burkholderiales > Burkholderiaceae_C > Polaromonas. The sequence goes on from JBAXEN010000207.1 coordinate 3,512, forward strand.
TCTGGCCGTAGCCGCTGACGCGCAGCATGATCAGCCGCGGGTTCTGCGCCAGCAGCACCTCGGGGCCCAGGCCCCAGCCTTCCATGGCGCCGGGGCGGAAGTTTTCGATCAGCACGTCGGCTTGGCTGGCCAGCCGACGGACGATGTCTTGCGCCTCCGGCGTTTTGAGGTCCAGGCCTACTGAGCGCTTATTGCGCGACTGCACCTGCCACCAGACTGAGGTGCCGTCTTTGACCAGGCGCCACTGGCGCAGCGGATCGCCGCCATCGGGCGGTTCGATCTTGACCACGTCGGCGCCGAAGTCCGACAGGGTTTTGGCCGCGAAGGGACCGGCAATCAGCTGGCCCAGTTCGATCACCTTGAGCCCGCTCAGGGGCCCGCCATGGGTGGAGGAAGTGTCAGTGCTCATGGTTGTATTTGCTTGGCGATGAGTTCGTCGAGGTTTTTCTGAATTTCGCCTTCGATGCGGTCTTTGAAGGCGCTGAGCAAAAAGCCAAGCTGGGCCTGCAGCCGAAAGCGCTGGTCGGTGACTTCAAGCGTGCCCGACAGTCCCGAACGGGAAAACCGCACTTCGTCCCCGTCCCTGCCGCTGATCACCTCGCAGCTCAGGTCCAGCTTGTCCTGGGCTTCTTTGACCCATTGCGCCGCTGTCAGGCGCGCTTGCGCCAGGCCCATGGGGTGTTCACGCTCAATCAGAATCTGTGCCATAAGGTCTGCCCGTCCGTGTCTTGGCGGGGCCCGTGAAGGAGGCCTCTATTTTGCCTGGGCGCTGTAGAGCTGCGCCGGCGCGCCGGCAGTTTGGGTGTTGCCCTGCTGCAGCAGCGCATGGCGCTGCTCTTTGGGCAGGGCGGCCAGGCGGCGCACCGCCTGAAAAAATGCGGGCCAGCTGCCAGCGCGCTGACGCAGCATTTCAAAGCCGGGGGTGAGGTCTTCATATTCGGCCAGGGCAGCCAGTTGGGCATTGTTGAGTCCGGCCACCCAGCGGTCATAGCCCGCATAGCCTCCCCAGCCCGCTTTGAGTGCCTCGTAACTGCGCACAAAGCCTTGGTAGGCGTCTTTCCGGGCCTGTCGCAGCTCGGGCGCACCAGGTCGGGTGCCGTCCGCCCTGCTTTGGTAGACGGACTGCAACTCGCGCCGCAGCTGCAAGGCCAGATGGCGCCACTGCCGGCGCCGGCCGTCGATCAGAGCATGCTCGGCGCGCGCCGCATCGCTGGCCTGGGCCAGCCAAGCATGGCCTCCCAGGCGCTCGACCGCCGTGGCGAAGGACTCATTGAAGGCGGTGTCGCCCGCCACATAAACCACCTGGTGTGCGAGTTCATGAAAGATCAGCCGTGCCAGCTCTCCCTCCGGATAGCCGGCGAAGGTGTTGAGCAGCGGATCGCCGCCCGCCCAGTTCAGCCAGCCCAAGGTGGAGTAGGCGGGCACCGGCAACACCGCAGTCTCAAGGCCTTGCTCGGCCAACCGCGCGGCTTCCTGGCGTGCTTGTGCCTCGTCAAAATAGCCTTTGTAGGTGACGCAGCCGGCCACCGGGAAACACCACTGCTGCAATTGCAGGGAGTCCTGCGGTGCGGCCACCACATTCCACAAGGCTGCCGGCCGGCCCAGATCGGCATAGCTGCGGTAGCTGGCGTTGTCGGGCAGATGCAATTGGCGTGAGGCAAAGTCCCGGATACGGGCGATCAGTTGCAGCCGCTGCTTGAGCGCCGGCGAGCTGGCGTCGTTGGCCAGCCAGTGTTCGATCGGCCGGGCCGCCTGCATCAGGCTCAGGTGGCCGGTCACCGATTGCCAGTAGTAGCCCAAGGTGGTGCAGCCACCGAGCAGCGGCAGCAGCGCGATCAGGCCCGCCTGAAGCCAGCGCTTCATGGCGGTGCGGCCTCCACTTCGACCAGGCAGTCATAAAACGTGGGCGCGCGACCCAAATCAGTCAGGCGCTGGCTGGTCAATTCATTGACATTGGTGCCCCGCAAACCCATCTTGCGCCACCAGATGCCCAGCCCCACCACCAGGCCGGCCCGGGTGCGCTCGCTCACCCGGGCTGAGCAGTGGTAGCTGCCGCGGTCGTTGTAGATGCGCACGGTGGCCCCGTCGGCGATGCCTCGGGCGGCTGCGTCCAGGGGGTGGATCTCGAGCACCGGCTCGGTTTCCATATCGCGCAGGCTTTGAACGTTGACGAAGGTGGAGTTGAGGAAGTTGCGCGCCGGCGGCGAGATCATGGCCAGCCGGTAGCGCTCGCTGCTGCCTGGGGCCTCGGCATTGGGCAGGTGGTCGGGCAAGCCGTCCAGGCCTCGATCGGCCAGGCGCTGGCTGAAGAACTCGCACTTGCCGCTGGGCGTGGGAAAGCCGCCTTCGGCAAAGGGCGCCTCGGGAACACGCAGGCTGGCAAAGCCCCGACTGAGCAGCTGCTCGAAGTCGACCCGCAAGCCAAAGGCCTTGCGGCACAGCGACAGGTCGTCTTCGGCAAAGCAGGGCTCATCAAAGCCCAGGCGCTGCGCCAACTGCCGGAAGATCTCGGTGTTGCTGCGCGATTGTCCCAGCGGCGCAATCGCCGGTCGGTTGAGCAGCACATCGGTATGGCCGTAGCTCAGGTGGATGTCCCAATGTTCGAGCTGGGTGGTGGCCGGCAGCACATAGTCGGCATGGTCGGCGGTGTCGGTCATGAAATGCTCGAGCACCACGGTGAACAGATCGGGCCGCAGGAAGCCTTGAGCCACCTTGGCCGACTCGGGCGCCACCGCCAGCGGGTTGCTGTTGTAGACCACCACGGCCTCAATGCGCGGGCCGAAGACGGCGCTGGTCGGGCGCAACAGGTCGTCGCCGATGGTGCTCATATTGATCACCCGAGCGGCCGAGCGGCGCAGCTGCGGGCGCTGCAGCTCAGCGTGCTGCACCGGGTAATGGCCTGAGCTGGACATCAACAGGCCGCCGCCGGGCTGACGCCAGGCGCCGATCAAGGCTGGCAGGCAGGCCACCGCACGGGTGGCGTTGCCACCGCCGCGCACCCGCTGCATGCCGTAGTTCAGCCGGATCGCCGCTGGACTGAGGTTGCCGTAGTCGCGCGCGAGTTGGCGAATTTGTTCGGCCGGCAGCGCGCAGATCGAAGCGGCGCGTTCTGGCGGCCACTGCAGCGCCCGCTCGCGCAGGGCCGGCCAGCCCAGAGTGTGACGGGCGATGTAGTCGTGGTCCAGCCGGTCGTGCACGATCAATTCATGCATCAGGGCCAGCGCCAGGGCCGCGTCGGTGCCGGGCAGCAGTTGTAGATGCTCGTGGCATTTGTCGGCAGTTTCGGTGCGGCGCGGGTCTATGCACACCAGCTTGGCGCCGTTGCGCTTGGCCTCCTGCGCCAGGCGCCAGAAATGCAAATTGCTGCCGATCGAGTTGCTGCCCCAGATCAGAATCAGCCTGCTGTGGGCAAAGTGTTCGACCTTCATGCCCACCTTGCCGCCCAGGGTCTGCGTCAAGCCCTCGGCGCCGGCCGAGGCGCAGATGGTGCGGTCGAGCTCGCTGGCGCCGAGCCGGTTGAACAGGCGTGCGGCCATGGCCTCGCCCTGCACCAGCCCCATGGTGCCGGCGTAGCTGTAGGGCAAGATGGCCTGCGGATCGCGCACCGCGATCGCAGACAGCCGCGCTGCGATGTCGGCCAGTGCTTCGTCCCAACTGACTGGGGTGAACTGGCCGCTGCCTTTGGGTCCGCTGCGCTTGAGCGGCTGCAGCACCCGCTCGTGGTGATAGCTGCGCTCGTGGTAGCGCGAGACCTTGGTACACAGCACGCCTGCGGTGTGCCGATGCTCCGGGTTGCCCTGTACCTGCACCGCGCGGCCGTTCTCCACTGAGGTCAGCAGGGCGCAGGTGTCTGGGCAGTCGTGGGGGCATGCGCCCGCCACAGTGATCGCCTGTTGGCCTGGGTTCAGGAGGGGGGACTCGGGCATACAGGGGGGCGGAAAGACCGCAATTTAGTTGCGCTGGCCCGGGCTGCCGGCATAGGCACCGGCCAGCTCCTGCAGGTGGGCGCGTTGCTCTTGCGCCATATAGGGCGCCAGCAGCCCCAGCACATGACTGGCTCCACGCAGCAGGGCCGCCTGCGCATGCTCGGGTTCGAGCGCGCGGCGCGGGTCGCAGACATATTCAAAGCTCAGCCAGTAGGTCAGCAGCACCA
>JBAXEN010000208.1:0-7648 GCA_037140415.1 Betaproteobacteria bacterium
ACCCAGGGCTTGGTAGAACACGGCGGCCAGATGCGCTGCCGCGCCGTAGACGCTGCGCTGCTGTCCGCCCGAGCGCACCCGCAGGGTGTAGCCATATTTGCCTTTGGCGCATTCAGCCGCAGCAATGTCTTTGAGGGCCAGCCGGTGCACCGCGCTGCGCTGCGCATCCTCAGAAATCAGCACGTGCTGATCGGTCAGCACCCACAAGCCCCGCCCGGCATTGACCACACGGCCCAGCACATAGCCCAGGACCCGCTCGCCCGGCTGAACATGGTCACGCAGTTGGTCCACATCACCCTGGGACAGCAGACGGGCTCCATAGGGGTTGTTGCCCTCGATGAGCAACTCGCTCAGTTCGTTGCCGTTCTTCAGAAAATCCAACCAAGCCATGAGGTCTCCACGCAAAAACCCTCGATCATCGGGGATGCGCGCGATCTGCGTCTCCGATCGCCTTCGATGTGCCTGCCTGGCAGTCGGACATTCGTCGCCGTTCGGACCCCCACAGGCGCGAACCCTCTTGCGAGGCAAGACGATCATCGCGGATGAAGCCATAGGTATTCATTCAATGGACCTTGCAGCGGGTAAAGTACCCCCCGCGACAGCCACCCGCGCTAGGACCGAGGGTTCAATCTAGGGTTGATGTCCTTGCGAGGCGCTAGCGGCTGGGCTAGTCTGCTCGCAGGGAGGAGAGGAGGAGTCAGGGCTGAGCGCGCAGGGCGCGGGCGGCATTGCCTTTTCAGCGACGGGGAGCTCGGTGGCGGGCCCTGATCCTTGCCTGCAACTTAAACGACTTGGAGAAAAACGCCCATGAATGTGTTGTCACGACTGAGCCGCCGATTGGCGCTGCTGGTGTTGATGGTGCCCTGTCTTGCTCTGGCAGCGCCAGCGGGCAGACTGACGGTGGCCGTGCCTTCAGAGCCAGCCACGCTGGATCCGCACAAGTCCAGCAATCGGTACAACTACATGTTCAACAGCAACATGTTTGAAGGCCTGTATATCCGCAACGACAAGGCTGAGCTGGTGCCGGCACTGGCCGAATCGGTGGCGGTCTCGCCCGACGGGCTGACCTACACCTTCAAACTGCGCAAGGGCGTCAAATTCCACGACGGCTCGACCATGAGCGCCGAGGACATCAAGTTCTCCCTGGAGCGGGCCATCAACCCGGCCACCAAGAACCCGCTGCTCGCCTACATCAAGACCATAGACCGGATTGACATCCTCAACCCGGATTCGGTGGCCATCAAGCTCAAAGAGCGCGATGCGATCTTCCTCAAAAAGCTGGCTTTTGCCGGCTGGGTGGTTCCCAAAAACTACCTGCAGTCAGCCGGCGAGGACGGCTTTGCCAGGAAGCCCGTGGGTACCGGGCCTTTCAAATTTGTCTCGCGCGCCATCAACGAGCAAATCGTGATGGAAGCCAATGAGGCGCACTGGGGCTGGGTGCCCAAGGTCAAAACCCTGGTCATGCGCACCGTGCCCGAAGACGCGGTGCGTCTGGCCATGCTGCAAACCGGCGAAGCCGACGTGGTTGCAGAAATGCCGCCGCCGCTGGTCGACCGGATCAGCGCGCTCAAGGGGGTCAAGACCCTGTCTCACCCGAGCGGCGAGATTTACTGGTTGGTCTTCAACATCAAGGACGGCGCCAAGGACAGCCCATTGCTCAATCAAAAGGTCAGGCGCGCCCTGAACCATGCTGTCGACAAGCAGGCCATCATCAGCAGCGTGCTGAAGAATCAGGCGGTGGCCATCTCCGGCGTGCTGGCGCCTTCTGTGGCCGCGGTCGACAAGACGCTGAGCCCCTATGCCTACGACCCTGCCCTGGCCAAGAAGCTGCTGGCCGAAGCCGGCTACCCCAATGGCTTCAAGATCGACATGTTCAGCTCGGTGGGCCGCTACACCCTGGACAAGGACATTTCCCTGGCCATTGCCAACAACCTCAAGGCGGTGGGCGTCGACGTCAATCTGAACCTCTGGGAGTCATCTAAGTGGGTAGCCGATCTGCCCAAGAAGTACTATCCGCTGAGTTACCAGGCCTTCGGCAACACGGTGTTCGACCCGGAAGGCCTGATGATTTTTGGCCTGCACAGCAAGGCCTTCTGGTCTTTCTACAAAAACGAAGCCGTCGACAAAATGATCGACGACTCGCTCAAGATCAGCGACCAGAAGGAGCGTGACCAGCACTTCCAGAAGATCGAAAAGGCCCTGTATGAGGACGCCTCGCACATCTTCCTCTGGGAAAGCAAGATCCTGTTCGGCCTGCGTGACCGGGTCAACTGGAGGCCTCAGCCGGGCGACAACGTCTACAAGTTCTGGAACGCCAGCCTGAGCAACTGATGCACCCGCATGTCAGCTACCTGATCCAGCGACTGGGTCAGGCGCTCATCTGCATTCTGGGTGTATCGGTCATCATTTTTTCCATCACCCACCTGATCGGAGACCCGGTTCAGCTGCTGATGCCGGCCGAGGCCTCTCAGGCTGATCGGCAGGCCTACCGGCAGGCCATGGGGCTCGATCGGTCGATGGTGGAGCAGTATTTCCTTTTCCTGTCCAAGGCTGCGGTCGGCAACCTGGGCGAGTCCTATCGCTTCAATATGCCGGTGCTGGAGCTGGTCCTCGACCGCTTCCCAGCCACGATAGAGCTGGCGGTCACCGCCATTGTTTTTGCGGTGCTGCTCGGGGTGGGCACCGGCATCGTCTCCGCGGTTCGGCCAAATGGTCTGGCCGATAAGTTCTTTGAGCTGCTGGCCCTGTCGGGCATGGCCGCGCCGACCTTCTGGGTGGGCATCATGCTCATCATGCTGTTCTCGGTCGAGCTGGGCTGGCTGCCCTCGTCCGGTCGGGCCGGCCTGGACTCGCTGGTGCTGCCAGCCGTGACCTTGGGCTGGTACTCGACAGCGGTGATTTCGAGAATGACGCGGTCAGCCATGCTCGAGACTTTGGGCGCCGACTTTGTCCGCACGGCCGTGCTCAAGGGGGCCCCGGCGCGGGTGATCATTTTCAAGCACTGCCTGCGCTATGTGTTGCCGACCCTGGTGACCATTGTGTCGCTGCAGTTTGTCACCTTGCTGGCCGGCGCAGTGATCACCGAGACCATCTTCGCCTGGCCAGGCATCGGCAGGCTGCTGATCCAGTCGGCCTACGGCGGCGACTATCCCGTGGTGCAGGGCATCACCCTGATCTGCTCGGTGCTGTTTGTGCTGATCCAGCTGCTGGCCGACCTGCTGCAGTTTGTGCTGGATCCTCGAATCAGGCAGGGCTCATGAACACCCGCGAACACTGGCTGTCGAGGCTGCAGATCGGCCTTGCCGCTGTGGTGATCACCGGCTTTGTCGTGCTCGGCCTGCTGGGCCAGTGGCTGGCGCCGCACGACCCAGTGCAGCAGAACCTGGCCCAGGTCATGCTCCCCCCCTTCTGGCAGCAGGGCGGCTCGCTCAGCCACCCTCTGGGGACGGCCATGCTCGGCCAGGACGTGCTCAGCGGCATCATGGCCGGGGCCCGGGTGTCGCTGCTGGTCTCGCTGTGCGCAGTCGGTCTGTCGGGCGCCCTGGGCGTGCTGCTGGGACTCATAGCCGGCTATGTGGGCGGCTGGCTCGACAGCCTCTTGATGCGCCTGGCCGATATCCAGCTGTCGATTCCCTTCATCCTATTGGCCATCGCCATGATTGGGGCGCTGGGGCCCAATCTGAGCAATGTGATCCTGGTCATCGCCATCACCAATTGGGTGACCTATGCCAAGGTAGTGCGCACCGAGACCTTGAGGCTGCGCGAGCGGGACTTCGTGAAATCGGCCCGCGTCAGCGGCAGCTCATTGACCCAGGTGCTGTGGCGCCACATCTTGCCCAATGTCATGAACTCGGTCATCGTGCTGGTGACGCTGGACATCGGCAAGGTCATCATCTTTGAGTCGGGCCTGAGCTTCCTGGGCCTGAGCGTTCAGCCGCCCACGCCCTCCTGGGGCGCGATGCTGGCCGATGGCCGCAAATACATCAGCATCGCCTACTGGGTCTCGCTGTTCCCGGGGATTGCGATTTTCGGCGTGGTCTTGTGCGTCAATTTCCTGGGCAACTGGCTGCGAGTCCGACTGGACCCGCAGGCCAGCGCCTGATAAAAAGGCAAGACCGGCATCATGGACACCTTGCTTCAAGTCGATCAGCTCACGACCCACTTCAAGACGCCACGCGGCCTGGTCAAAGCCGTCGATGGTGTGGATCTGCGGCTGCATAAGGGCGAGATCCTGGGCATCGTCGGCGAGTCCGGTTCGGGCAAGAGCGTGATGGCCCAATCGCTGCTGCGGGTCCTGCCCCCCTCCCATCTGGCGCGCAGCGACGGCCGGGTGCTTTTTGGAGGCGCCGATCTGATGCAGCTGGGCGAGGAAGACATGCGTCAGATGCGGGGTGCCCGCATTGCGATGGTCACGCAAAACCCCAGTACCTCGCTCAACCCCGTCCTGACGGTGGGCGAACAACTGCTCGAGACCATGCGCTTCCATCCGGATCGCTCGCCCAACCCGCCGCAGCTGCGCGAACGGATGCTGGCCATGATGAATGAGGTCCAGTTGCCCAACCCGGCGGCCATCGCAAGGCGCTATCCCTTTCAGCTCAGCGGCGGCATGAAGCAGCGCATTTCCATCGCCATGGCGCTGCTGTGCGAGCCCGAGCTGTTGATTGCCGACGAGCCGACCACCGCTCTGGATGTCACCATACAGGCGCAGATTCTGGAGCTGATACGCGCGCTCAGAAAGGCCCACGGCACCTCGGTCATCTTCATCACCCACGACCTCGGCGTGGTGGCACAGCTGTGCGACAGCGTGGCGGTGATGTATGGCGGCAAGGTCGTCGAATACAACTCTGCGGCCGAGCTATTTCGCCGTCCCCGCCATCCCTACACACAAGGCCTGCTGGCGTCCAACCCGGTGTTCGGCCATCGCCATGCACGCTTGCACGCGATGCAGGGCCAGCCGCCCGACCTGGCGCGCCTGGGTGCGGGCTGCGCCTTTGCGCCGAGGTGCTCGCAGGCCCAGGACAGCTGCAACGAAGGCACGCCAGCGACCATCTCACTGGGCGGCCATTTCCGCCACATGTGCCCGCTCGCCAAAAGCCAGGAGACGGTCAGCGCATGATCGAAGTACAGCACCTCAAAAAACATTACCGGCTGCCGGCAGCGCGCTGGCTGGGCGAAAAGCCGGCAACCCTGCGCGCGGTCGACGGTGTGAGCTTCACCATCGAAAGCGGCGAAACCCTGGGTTTGGTGGGCGAGTCGGGCTCGGGAAAATCGACCCTGGGCCAGATGCTGCTGATGCAAACCGTCCCCACCGAGGGACGCATTGTTTTCGATGGGATCGAGGTGCAGGACCCGCGCAGCGGCGCCATGGGCCAACTCAAGGGCAAGGTACAGGTGGTCTTCCAGGACCCCTACGACGCCTTGAACCCCCGCATGCGGGTGCGCGACATCATTGCCGAGCCCCTGCGCAACCTCCAGCGCGATTCGGAGCAGGACATCGGGCTGCGGGTCCAAGCCGTGACCGAACAGGTCGGCCTTCGGGTGACCGACCTGACAAAGTACCCACACCAGTTCAGCGGCGGCCAGCGCCAGCGCATCGGGATCGCACGTGCACTGTCGGTGCGTCCAAAATTTCTGGTGCTCGACGAACCGGTCTCGGCGCTGGATGTGTCGGTACAGGCCCAGGTGATCAATCTGCTGATGGACATCCAGCAGCAACACCAGATCACCTACCTGTTCATCTCGCACAACCTGGCGGTGGTCGAGCATATTTGTGACCGCGTGCTGATTCTCTACCTGGGCAAGATCGTTGAAATCCTCAAGGTCGAGGATCTGCACCAGCCCAAGCTGCACCCCTACACCCGAGCATTGATCGACTCCATTCCCGTCCCCGACCCAGACCGGGTCAAAGCAGGCAGGGCACTGCCGGGTGAAATTCCAGACCCCGCCGATATGCCCAGCGGTTGCCGCTTCAGCCCCCGCTGCGCAATGGCGCAGCCGGCCTGCCGAGAGCGCGAGCCGGACCTGACCGATTTGGGAGGCGGCCACTGGATGGCCTGCCACCGCAGTGCAGAGTTGTGAGCGCGTATTTTTTACACAGGAGACCCCCATGAACCGCGTACTAGACCCACAAGTCGTCGACGAATACCAAAGCAAGGGCTACATCACCGTCAAGGGCCTCTTCAACCCCACCGAGGTTGAGGTGCTCAATCAGGCCACGCTGGCCGTGACGCAGATGGATGGCCCCCAAGTCATGCGTGAGCGTAACGGCCTGCCCCATGTGATTTATGGCATGCACCTGCTCGACAAGCGGCTGGCCGCACTCACCCGCCACCCCAAGCTGGTGGCAGTGGCCGAGCAGTTGCTGCAGAACAAGATTTATGTGCACCAGTCGCGGGTCAATGCCAAGCAGACCGGCGGCGCCATCGTCAATTGGCACCAGGATTTCGGCACCTATCACCGGGTCGACGGCGTGCCCCGGCCCGACGGCATCATGATCGCCATCTTCCTCAACGATGTGCACGACTACAACGCCCCCCTGATGGCGGTGCCGGGCTCGCACGTCGAGGGTGTGGTGTCGCAGGCCAGCACGCTGACCGAGGCCGAAGATCGCAATGGCGCCGCTAAATACCGCTACGACATCACCATGGAGAAAATGAGCGAGCTGATCGACAAATACGGGCTCGAACATATCCTCGGGCCGGCCGGCTCGGTGGTCTTCATGAATATGCAGGTGGTGCACGGCTCGACCGTCAACATCACGCCGCTGCGGCGTGTCATCCTTTATCTCAATGTGTGTACCGTCGACAATCAGGGCACCTCGTTTAGCCGGCCCGAATACCTGGCGGCGCGGGACTTTAGCCCCATCGAGCCGCTGGCCGAGGACTGCCTCGCCTCACTGGCCAGCAGCTGAGCAAACCGGAGTCAAGCGATGCGAACCAATCCCGTCAAACAAAAACTCGCCGCCGGCGGCACAGCGCTGGGCACCATGGTCTTTGAGTTCAGCAGCCCGGGCCTGCCCGCGCTTTTGTCGGCAGCCGGGGCGGAATTTGCCCTCTACGACATGGAGCACAGCGGCTTCACCATGGCCGACATGCGCAGGCAGTTCTCCTACTGCCGCGGCATTGGCCTGGTGCCCATCGTGCGCCCACCGGCCAAGACCTATGCCGCGGTCTCCCAACTGCTGGACATCGGCGCCATGGGCCTGATGTTCCAGATGGTCGAGTCGGCCGAGGAGGCCCAAGAGCTGGTGCGCTGGACCCGTTACCCGCCGCGTGGCATACGCGGCGCCATGTTTGGCGGCGCGCATGACGATTACAACACCAGCAACGTGGCAGACACCATGCGGGCCGCCGATGAGCGCACCTTTATCCTGGCCATGATCGAGACGCGCAAGGGGGCCGAAAACATGGAGGAGATCCTGGCGGTCAAAGACATCGACGGCGGCCACCTCGGGCAATTCGACCTCTCACTGTCTCTGGGCATTCCTGGGCAATTTGACCGACCCGAAATCCAGACCACCATCGACAGGCTGGCTCAAACCTGCCAGCGCCTGGGCAAGACCGCCGCCTGCATGGCGCCCACGATAGAGACGGCCAAGGATTGGCAAAAACGTGGCTTTCGGATGATTTCCTACAGTGCCGACAGCGCC
>JBAXEN010000209.1:0-7641 GCA_037140415.1 Betaproteobacteria bacterium
AGCGCAATACCCAATCCCTGCTGTTCAAGCGCAAGCGCTTTTGCCGCTTCACCGTCGCCGGTGTTGAAGAAATCGACTACAAGGACATTGACGTCCTGCGCGATTTCATCGCTGAAAACGGCAAGATCATTCCTGCACGCCTGACCGGCACGCGGGCCATCTATCAGCGTCAGCTCAACACCGCCATCAAGCGCTCGCGCTTTTTGGCCATGTTGCCCTACAGCGACCAGCATCGCACCCTTTGAGGACCCCGGATCATGCAAGTTATTTTGCTCGACAAAGTTGTCAATCTCGGCGCCCTCGGTGAGGTCGTCAAGGTCAAAGATGGATACGCCCGCAACTTCCTGATCCCCTCCGGTCGCGCCCGTCGCGCCACCGCAGCGGCGGTCAAGGAGTTCGAGGCCAAGCGCGCTGAACTTGAGAAGGCCGCTGAAGCCAAGCTCGCGCAGGCGCGGGCCGAGGGCGATAAGCTCGCCGGCAGCACCATCAAGCTGACCCAGAAGGCGGGCGTGGACGGCCGTCTGTTTGGCTCGGTCACCAACGCCGACATCGCCGCTGAACTCTCGCGCACGGGCGTGCCGGTGCTCAAGTCGCAAATTCGCATGCCCATGGGGCCGATCAAGCTGGTGGGCGACCATCCAGTGAGCGTTTCCCTGCATACTGATGTGGCGGTCGATATCACCGTCACCGTCTACGGCGAAACCGCCTGAGACAGCGCAGCAGGCGCTGCGGCGCCGGCTTCCAAAGCCGCCTTCGGGCGGCTTTTGTTTTTGTGCGACTTGCACCCAGGTTTAAGCCGCTTCTCCCCGGCAAATACATCGCTTATCCACAACTTTATCCACCCCGCTTGCCCATCTGCAGCGCTAACATGTGAAATTGTTCAGGAGTGTCATGTCAGCCCTTCCCACCGATTTTGACGACGGCTTCAGTCCGGATCAGCAGATTGCGCAGTTGCGCATACCGCCGCACTCGATTGAGGGCGAGGCCAGCGTGCTCGGTGGCTTGCTGCTCGACAACGGCGCCTGGGACCGGGTGGGCGACCTGCTGGTCAATGCCGACTTTTATCGGCACGAGCATCAGCTGATTTTTGGCGCCATTGGCGCCTTGATCAACGCCAGCAAGCCGGCCGATGTGGTCACGGTTTTCGAGCATCTCCAAAATCAGGGCAAGGCCGAAACCGCCGGCGGGCTGGTCTATCTCAACTCCTTGGCCCAATACGTGCCCAGCGCGGCCAATGTGCGGCGCTATGCGGAGATCGTGCGCGAGCGCTCGATCTTGCGCAAGCTGGTGACCGCCAGCGATGAAATTGCCACCAAGGCCTTCAACACCCAGGGACAGCCGGTTTCGGCCATTCTTGACGAGGCCGAGCAGAAGATCTTTCATATCGGCGAGCAAGGCTCGCGCATGAAACAGGGCTTCCAAAACATGGAAAACCTGGTGGTGGAGTTGCTCGATCGGGTGGAGGAGATGTCGCGCAACCCGAACGACATCACCGGCGTGCCCACCGGCTTTATCGACCTTGATCGGCAGACCTCGGGCTTGCAGGCTGGCGACCTGATCATTTTGGCCGCGCGTCCGTCCATGGGCAAGACCGCACTGGCCATCAACATCGCCGAGCATGTGGCTCTGCACGAGCAATTGCCCGTGGCTGTGTTTTCGATGGAGATGGGGGCCTCGCAGCTGGCGGTGCGTATCGTTGGATCCATCGGGCGCATTGACCAGGGGCGGCTGCGCACCGGACGACTGACGGAAGAAGAATGGCCGCGTCTGACCGAGGCCATTGAGCGCCTGCGCAGTGTGGCCCTGCACATTGATGAAACGCCGGGTCTGACCGTCAGCGAGCTGCGGGCCAATGCCCGGCGCCTGGCCCGTCAGTGCGGCAAGCTCGGCCTGATCGTGGTCGACTATTTACAGCTGATGAGTGTCTCGACCAGCATGAATGATGAGAACCGCGCCACCGCCGTTGGTGAGATCTCGCGTGGGCTGAAGATGCTCGCCAAGGAGCTGCAGTGCCCGGTGATCGCACTGTCACAGCTCTCGCGCGGCGTGGAATCGCGCACGGACAAGCGCCCGATGATGAGCGATTTGCGCGAGTCGGGTGCCATTGAGCAGGACGCCGATGTCATCATGTTCATCTACCGCGACGAGTACTACACCAAGGAAGCGTGTAAGGAGCCGGGGGTCGCTGAGGTGATCATCAGCAAGCAGCGCAATGGCCCCACCGGCACCACCAAGCTGGCCTTTGTAGCCCGCCACACCAAGTTCGAGAACCTGGCCACCGGCGAATACTGAGCCGCTCCAGACGCGCAAGCCGGCGCTGCGCTATGCTGCGCGCCATGAAGCTTTACAACTACTTTCGCTCGTCAGCCTCGTACCGGGTGCGCATTGCGCTGGCGCTCAAGCAACTGCCTTACGACTACGTGTCGGTTCACCTGCTCAAGGGTGAGCACCGTCAGCCCGCGTTTGGCGCCGTCTCAGCCGACAGCTTTGTGCCCCTGCTCGAAGACCAGGGCCAGCATTTGTCGCAGTCCATGGCCATCATGGAGTACCTCGATGAGATGCATCCGAGCCCGCCCTTGTTGCCGGCTGATCCGCTGGGCCGTGCCCGGGTGCGGGCGCTGGCGCAGTCGGTGGCCTGCGACATCCATCCGCTCAACAACCTGCGGGTGCTCAAGTATCTGGTGCGCGAGCTCAAGGTCAGCGAAGAGGCTAAGAACGAGTGGTATCGCCACTGGTGCCGCGAGGGCTTGCAGGCGCTTGAGCGTCAGCTCGAACGCGCGGGCAGTGGACGCTACTGCTTTGGCGACAGCCCAACCTTGGCTGACTGCTGCCTGGTGCCTCAGGTGGTCAACGCCCAGCGCTTTGAGCTCAGCATCGCCGCCTTGCCGCGGGTGAGCAGCATCTTCGAGGCCTGTATGCAGCACCCCGCATTTGAGGCGGCCGATCCGGCCCGTTGCCCGGACGCGGATTAAGTTCGCTGTGCATCCCGACTGGCTGGTTCCGCAGTGGCCCGCGCCCGCATGGGTGAGGGCGCTGTGCACCACCCGCGCGGGTGGGCATTCGGCAGGGCTGTTTGCGGGCATGAACCTGGGCGATCATGTGGGCGACGACCCGGCCTGCGTGGCGAGCAACCGCAGCGCCTTGGCCCAGGCCCTGCAGGCGCGGCCGGTGTTCATGCAGCAGGTGCATGGCAGCGCTGTGGTGAGTCTGTCATCCGCTTCTTCGGCCGGCCTTTTGCAAGCTGACGGCGCACTCACTGAGCAAGCGGGCCTGGCTTGCACCGTGCTGGTGGCCGATTGCCTGCCGATTTTGTTGGCCCATCGCAGCCTTCCCCTGGTTGCGGCGGTGCACGCCGGCTGGCGGGGCCTGGCCGGGGTGGCCGATGTGCAAGGTCAGGTGGTGGGCGTGGTGGAGGCGGCCGTGGCAGCGATGGCCAGGGCTGCGGGCTGCGCTGCCGCTCAGGTGACCGGGGAACTGTTGGCCTGGCTGGGCCCCTGCATAGGCCCGCAGGCCTTCGAGGTCGGCGCCGAGGTGAGGGCGGCTTTCATGCAAGCCGATCCGGCGGCGGCGCAGCATTTTGCTGCGCGAGCGCCCGGTAAGTACCTGGCCGATCTGCCTGCTCTGGCACGCGCTCGTCTGGGCGCTGTCGGCGCACTCAATTGCTACGGCAATGACGGCAGCGCGCCCTGGTGCACGGTCAGCAACTCAGCTTTTTTCTCGCACCGTCGCTGCAGCAGCCGGCCCGGCGCTCTGCCGGGTCAGACCGGCGGACGCATGGCCGCCTGCATCTGGCTGCGCTAAGCCCTCGGTCTGCAGCGGCGCCAGCGCCTGCTCGTCCTGCCGAGCTTGCTCGGCCCTGCGGGCACGCCTGCGTGCGGGCGTGCCCATGATGTAGATCACGATGCTCAGGGGCAGCAAGCCGTACAGGGCAAAGGTGGCGATGGCGCCGAGCACGGTGCCTTGCGGGCTCGCCGCTTCAGCGACGCTCATCATGAGCACCACATACAGCCAAGCGATGATGGTCAGGTACATAAAGGGAATCGTCCGAGGCAAATTAGGGGCGCATGCCCAAATTCAGTCAGCATGTCGCAATGGTGCTGTCCGATAATCTTCGCAGTTTTTATGCGGTTGAGTTGCATCGGCAATAAAGCCCGTACCTAGAATTCCTGTTCAGGAGTCCCGTTTCATGAATGCAGAACAAGGCTGGATGCAAGCCGCCCAGCAATTCCAAAAAAACCTGCAAAGCAATTTTGAACAGGCCATGGGGGCTTTCTTGCCGGGCCACGCGCCAGCGGCGCCCAGCCTCTTGGCGCAGGCCGTGCCCAATGCCCACGGCATGGCTGGGGTGCATATCGATCCGGCCAAGTTGCTCGAGATCCAGCAGGAGTATGTGCGCGAAGCCAGTGCCTTGTGGAATGCCACTCTCACCCTGGGCGCCAAAGCAGCACCGGTCACCGATCGCCGCTTTTCCTCCGAAGCTTGGAACGCCAACCCGCTGTCGCATTTTGCGGCCGCCTCCTATCTGGTCAATGCCAAGGCTTTGTCGGCTCTGGCCCACGCGGTCGAGGGCGATGCCAAGACCCGCGCCCGCGTGCGCTTTGCCATCGAGCAGTGGCTGGCCGCATCGGCGCCGAGCAACTTTCTGGCACTCAATGCTGACGCCCAAAAAAGGGCGCTCGACACCCAGGGACAAAGCCTGTCCCAGGGTATGAACAATCTGAAGGGGGACATCAAGCAGGGTCACTTGTCGATGACCGACGAGAGCGTGTTTGAGGTCGGACGCAATGTGGCCACCACCGAAGGGGCGGTGGTGTTCGAAAACGAATTTTTCCAACTGCTCGAATACAAGCCCTTGACCGCCAAGGTCTACGAGAAGCCCTTCTTGCTGGTGCCGCCGTGCATCAACAAATACTATATTTTGGACCTGCAGCCCGACAACTCGCTCATTCGATACCTGGTGGCGCAGGGCCATCGCACCTTCGTGGTCAGCTGGCGCAATCCGGATGAGTCCATGCATGAAAAAACCTGGGACGACTACATCGAGCATGCCGCCATCGAGGCCATCCATGTGGTCCGTGAGATCTCGGGCGCGCCCACCATCAATACCCTGGGCTTTTGCGTGGGCGGCACCATCTTGGGCACCGCCTTGGCGGTGCTGGCCGGCCGCGGCGACAAGGCGGTCAGCAGCGTGACCTTTTTAACGGCCCTGCTCGACTTCCGCGACACCGGTGTGCTCGACATCTTCATCGATGAGAACGCGGTGCGCCTGCGCGAGTCTCAGATGGGCCAGCATGGCATGCTGCGCGGTCAAGATCTGGCCTCGACCTTCAGCTTCCTGCGGCCGAATGACCTGGTCTGGAACTATGTGGTCGAAAACTACCTCAAGGGCGAGAAGCCCCCAGCCTTCGACCTGCTGTACTGGAACAGCGACTCGACCAATTTGCCCGGGCCGTTTTACGCTTGGTACCTGCGCAACACGTATCACGAAAACAACCTGGCCAAGCCCGGCAAGGTCACGGTCTGCGGCCAGAAAATCGATCTGCGCAAGATCGACATTCCGGCCTACATCTACGGCTCTCGCGAAGACCATATCGTGCCCGTGGGCGGTGCCTATGCCAGCACGCAGTTGCTCAGCGGGAAAATGCGCTTTGTGATGGGCGCTTCGGGCCACATCGCAGGCGTGATCAATCCGCCGGCCAAAAACAAGCGCTGCTACTGGACCAACGACAAACTGCCCGCGACCTTGGACGACTGGCTCAAGTCGGCCCAGGAGCATCCAGGCTCCTGGTGGAGCGACTGGAGCGCTTGGCTCAAAGGTCACGGCGGCAAACAGATTCCCGCTCCCAAGAGCTATGGCAGCCGCAAGTACAAGGTCATCGAGCCAGCCCCCGGGCGCTACGTGAAGGCCAAGGCTTGAGCTGTTTGTCGCACCTCGTTTGACTCTTCCAATCTCGCCCCAGAGCAGTTCAGACCGTCACTGCTGCCGCTCGCTAAAGACCCATTTTTTGACCTAAGTTACAGAGGATATCCATGCAAGACATCGTCATCGTTGCGGCAGCCCGAACTGCCGTTGGCCGTTTTGGCGGCACCCTGGCCAAGACACCTGCGACCGAGCTGGGCGCTGCTGTGATTTCGGCGGTGTTGGCGCGCTCGGGCCTTGCGCCCGAGCAGGTCGGCGAGGTGATCATGGGTCAGGTGCTGGCCGCGGGCTGTGGCCAGAACCCGGCTCGCCAGGCCCTGATGAAGGCCGGACTGCCCAAGGAAGTGCCTGCCCTGACCATCAATGCGGTCTGCGGCTCTGGCCTGAAGGCGGTGATGCTTGCCGCGCAGGCGGTGGCCTGGGGCGACAGCGAGATTGTCATCGCCGGTGGCCAAGAGAACATGAGTGCGTCGCCCCATATCCTGCCGGCGTCGCGTGATGGTCAGCGCATGGGTGACTGGAAGATGGTCGATACCATGATCGTCGACGGCCTGTGGGACGTTTACAACCAGTACCACATGGGCATCACCGCTGAAAACGTGGCCAAGGCCCATGGCATCACCCGCGAGATGCAGGATGCGCTGGCGCTGGGCAGCCAGCAAAAGGCTGCGGCGGCTCAGTTGGCGGGCCGCTTCAAGGACGAGATCGTGCCTTTCTCGATTGCGCAGAAAAAGGGCGACCCGATCGTCTTTGCTGACGATGAGTACATCAACAAGAAAACCGACGCCCAGGCCCTGGCGGGTTTGCGGCCGGCCTTCGACAAGGCCGGCACGGTGACCGCTGGCAATGCCTCGGGCATCAATGACGGCGCGGCGGCAGTGATGGTGATGAGCGCCAAAAAGGCCGCCAGCTTGGGTCTCAAGCCGCTGGCGCGCATCGCCTCGTTTGCTACCTCTGGCCTGGATCCGGCCACCATGGGCATGGGCCCGGTGCCGGCCTCCCAAAAGGCGCTGGCCCGTGCTGGTTGGACGGCTGCCGATGTGGACCTGTTCGAACTCAACGAAGCTTTTGCCGCACAGGCCTGCGCGGTCAACCAGGCCCTCGGACTCGATCCAGCCAAGGTCAACGTCAACGGTGGTGCGATTGCCATCGGCCACCCCATCGGCGCATCCGGCTGCCGGGTCTTGGTGACCTTGCTGCACGAAATGCAACGCCGCGATGCGCGCAAGGGCCTGGCGGCTCTGTGCATCGGCGGCGGCATGGGCGTGTCGCTGGCGCTCGAGCGCTGATTTTTTCGGCTGGTGAGGGCATTCGTCGGCGCTCACCGGTCTCGGTTTTTCAATATCAAGGAGTAGACATGACGCAAAAAGTAGCTTACGTGACCGGTGGCATGGGTGGCATCGGTACCGCGATTTGCCAGCGGCTGGCCAAGGACGGTTTCAAGGTGATCGCTGGCTGCGGCCCGACCCGCGACTTCAACAAGTGGCTCGATGAGCAAAAAGCCCTGGGCTATTCCTTCTACGCCTCGGTGGGCAATGTGGCCGACTGGCAGTCGACGGTCGACGCCTTCAGCAAGGCCAAGGCCGAGCACGGCCAGATCGATGTGCTGGTCAACAACGCCGGCATCACCCGCGATCGCATGTTCGTCAAGATGACCCGCGACGATTGGGATGCGGTGATCGACACCAACCTCAACTCCATGTTCAACGTGACCAAGCAAG
>JBAXEN010000210.1:0-7612 GCA_037140415.1 Betaproteobacteria bacterium
GGTGGCCTGGCTGGACGACGAGCCCCTGGTGCCCGGGCGGCTGTATTGGGCCCTGCACGGCCACCGCTGGGTCAAAGCCAAGGTCAGCCGCATCGTGCACCAGCTGCACATCGACACCCTGCAAACCCGGGAAGCGGCCCAATTGGGTGCCAACGCCATCGGCCTGATTGATCTGAGCTTGCAAGAGGCGCTGCCCACCCTGCCCTACGCCCAGTCACGCGCCTTGGGCTCTTTGGTGCTGGTGGATACCGCCTCGCACCGCACTGCCGGGGCAGTGCTGGTCGAAAGCCCATAAAATCAGGTTTTCTTCGACTCAGGCTAGATTCATGACCCACGTCGTCTCCGACTCCTGTATCCGTTGCAAATACACCGACTGTGTAGATGTTTGCCCGGTGGACTGCTTCCGCGAAGGCCCGAATATGCTGGTCATCGACCCCGATGAATGCATCGATTGCGCGGTCTGCATTCCTGAATGCCCGGTCAATGCGATTTATGCCGAGGAAGACCTGCCGGCCGAGCAGATGGCCTTCATCAAGCTCAATGCCGATCTGGCCAAACTGTCAAACTGGAAAAGCATCACCAAGCGCAAGCCGCCCTTGGCCGACGCCGACGACTGGAAAGATAAAACCGACAAACTCAGCGAACTACAGCGCTGAGTCCCCGCAGCGCAGCGGCCCTGACCGCTGCGCTCGCCCCTAACGCCAGATACCCCGACGTGACAACTTACACCGCCCCGCATGAAGTGGAGGGCCTGATCGAGACTGACGCCATCATCGTCGGCGCCGGTCCGGTCGGTCTGTTCCAGGTTTTTGAACTGGGCCTGCTCGAAATCAAGGCCCATGTGATCGACTCCCTGGCCTACCCCGGCGGTCAGCCCATCGAGCTGTATCCGGACAAGCCCATCTACGACATCCCGGCCATACCGGTGTGTACCGGCAAGGAGCTCACCGACGCCCTGCTCAAGCAGATCGAGCCCTTCGGCGCCACCTTCCATCTGGGGCAAACCGTGACCGAGGTGCGCCAGGAAAGCGATGGCCGGTTCTTTGTGCAGACCAGCAAGGGCACCCGCTTTCTGAGCAAAACCATCTTCATCGCCGCCGGCGTGGGCGCCTTCGAGCCGCGCACCCTCAAGGTCGACGGCCTGGACAAATTCAACGACACACAGCTGTTTTACAGGGTCAAGAACCCGGCCGACTTTGCTGGCAAAAACCTGATGGTCGTCGGCGGCGGCGACTCGGCCCTGGACTGGACCCTCCACTTCGCGGCTGAGGGCCAGGATGGAACCGCCGCAAGCGGCGGGAAGGCCGAAAGCGTGATCCTGGTGCACCGCCGCGACGGCTTCAAGGCCGCACCGGCCAGCGTGGCCAAGATGAGGGAGCTGTGCGATGCCTACGAGATGCAATTCATCGTCGGCCAAGTCACTGGCTACGAGGAGCGCGATGGCAAATTGGTCGGCGCCAAAGTGACCGGTGGCGACGGCGTCACCCGGGTGGTGCCCACCGACGCCCTGCTGGTGTTTTTTGGCCTGAGCCCCAAGCTCGGGCCGATTGCCGACTGGGGCCTGCAGATCGAGCGCAAGCAACTGGTGGTCGATACCGAAAAATTTTCTACCAGCATCCCGGGCATATTTGCGGTCGGCGACATCAACACCTACCCCGGCAAGAAAAAGCTCATCCTCTCGGGCTTCCATGAATGCGCCCTCGCCGCCTTTGCGGCTGCCGCGCTGATCTTCCCCGAAAAAGGCAAGATCCACCTGCAATACACCACCACCAGCCCCAAGCTGCACAAGGTGCTGGGGGTGGAGTCGCCGGTGTTTGATTGATGGGCTAGGCCAACGCGCTCATGTGATGCGGGGAGCGAGACCCGTCAGAGCGTGAGGCAGTGCTCTGGGCCGGCACCGACGACGATGTTCGGATTCAGGCGAGCGTCGAAGGTAACAAGACGGCACTGATGCCTGACGGCCAAGCCGAGCAGATAGCTGTCGGTGATCTGCCGGTGTCCAAGCATCTCAGCCCAGTTGAGGCTACTGGCATCCAGCAAACTGTAGTCATCTGCAATGAAACGATGCGCCGGGTGAGCCAGGGCTCGCGAGAGGCGTTGTGCAATGACGGGCAAAGGAAACGCCTCTGGATACGAGGGCTGGGCCATGATGCGCAAGCAGCCGTTTTGCGTCAGGGGGCAAGAAGCCCAGCCCTGATCAATCTCTTGCTCCAGCCACAAGCGCGCACGCATGTGATGGACGTGCGCTGCATCGAGCAGCGCAATCAAAACATTCACATCGAACAGGGCCCGCATCAGACCCCTTCTGCGTCGCGCAGACGATTGATGAGCTCGTTGGTCACGATCACGCCCCTGGCTGGCAAAGGGTCAAATCCGGTGGATGTGGGGCTGGCAGCATTGAGGGAGGGCGCGCCTGATTGACCCGTTAGCGCCTGGCGGAGCAGTTCCGAAACGACCCGGCCGACGCCCACCTGCTTCTGGCGGGCAATCTCCTTGGCAGCGCTTAGGACGTCGGTTTCAATGTCGATGGTGGTGCGCATAGAGGCAATCCAGTGATGCGGTGTCATCAAGATGATAGCGCATCACCTTAATCATCCAGGCAGCACTCATTCATCAGCCCTGAGGATGGCCCCAAATACAGCACCGCAGAAGCGATGCACCACCAGCCCCAAGCTGCACAAGGTGCTGGGGGTGGAGTCGCCGGTGTTTGATTAACCAGGGCCAAAAGCGACGCTCCCTAAGAGCGCAGCAGCTGTAGCATCCCAGCAAGGCCCCCGCCGCTACAGAGCAGCGGGGCCTTCAGATGCCAGCTCCCTCACAACACCTGCTGCACGGTGGCGTTACGGTCTATCCAAAGATGGGCGCCTGCGTTGGACCAGAGGCCATAGCTGTGGTCGTCGACGCTGACCTCGGAGCCGGTAAGTACCCAGCCGCTTTCCTCTAGCCTGACCACATCGTTGGCCCCGGTCTTGACAACCAAGGTTGACTGCTCGGCCGCCAGCACGTCAGCCCTATGCACGCTCACCGCGTTGGCCTGAGGGTCAGCGGCCAGGTCCAGCCTCTGCGTCGCTTGCTCAACCCAGCTTTGCAGCGACGAGGCCGAGAAGAACACATCGACCAGGTCGTGCACCACGCCGTCGCTGCCGGTCCAGGTGGCATTGAGCCCGAGCAGGTTACCGTTGTCGGTCTGGGTACCGACCTGGGCCTGCAAGCCCAGCGATGCGACGCCCAGGTCGGCCAGCGACTTGAGCTCGGAGGGCTCGGTCAGGCCGTCAACATTGGCATCGACCCAGACCTGCAGGCTTGAAAACACAGCGTCCTGGCTGTCGATGACTGCGTCTTGATTCAGGTCATACTGGGCCAGGGCAGCAAAGCCGTCGGCCGCCTTGCCCTGAGCGGTGTCGGTCCCATTGCCAAACAGTTCCCGTCCGTCGCTGATCTGGCCATCGCCATTGAGGTCCAGCACCAGCAAACCGTCGATGCCGTCGGTCCAACCCGAGCGCACTGGGGAGCCCGCAGCCACCACATCGAACAGCACCCCGCGCTGAACGGCGGTGGTGCGCACGCCATTGCCGTCGAGGTCCAGCACCAGGGGCGAGCTGTTGATGTTGAAGTAAAACACCCCTTGGTTGCCTGCGGCAGCGTAGGAATCCGTAGAGTTGCCAGCAACATCGTTGAAGACGAACTTCATCATGGCCGAGGCATTGGTGATGCTGGGCATAGTGATGTTGCCCATGCTCCACCAAGCGCCGTTGTTGCCGCCGTTCCCATCGCTGCCAGTAAAGGTAGCCACCTTCACGCCACCAATCCAGACTTCAATGGACGCCAGATCGGTGGACGTGTAAATGTTCAAACCAACCGTGTCGCCACCCATGAGCGTAGTGCTGCTCCAGTAACCGTACCAACCATAGGAGCTCGTAGCATCAAAATTGACGGTCGGTGCGGTGGTGTCGATCACCGGCAGCGCGGTACTGTCGATGTTGGCGATGACGCCGCTGTTGGCGGTGTAGCTGAAGGCATTGCCCACTGCATCGGTGATACCGGCCACCAAAGCAGTCTTGAGCGCCGCCTCGTCGATCGTGGCCTGCCCGTTCTGGCCAGCGGCCACCGTGTAGGTCAGCGTGCGGGTGTTGCTGCCCGCCGTGCCCGCCCAAGTCGCGCTGACTCCAGCGCCGCCTACCGTGAAGACAGTGCTGTTGGTACCGCTGGTCAAGCCGTTGACATTGCCGTCAAAGGTCACGGTCAGGGTGATGGTCTCGCCTGCACTGTTGCCGGCGGTTCCCGCCGACGTGCTCAGTGCAGTCGCTGGGGCCGTAGCGCTGCTCAGAGTCGGGGGCGTGCTGTCAATATCGGCCGTAAAGCTGCCCTCTGAGTTTGCCAGCAAAGCGGAATCACCCACATTGCCAGCGGCATCCACATGCTGGAAAGTGATCAAGGCGTTCGTCACGTCCAGCGTGGGCACTACAAAGTGGTTCAGTAACCAGTAACCTGTATACGCATTGACGCTGCTGTCGCCCACATTGAAGGTCTGGTAGACCGTGCCGTTGATCAGAACCTTGATGGCCGAAGTGTCTGCAGGCGTCCACAGGCTGAAGTTGAAATACTGTCCGCCCTTCAGACTGACGGTGTATGCACTCGTCAAACTGCCGCCGTCTGTGTAGTAATAGGCGCCGCCGCCGCCCACGCGGGTGTTGTAGTAGGGTGTCGGTGCGGTGGTATCGACCACCGGCAGTGCGGTGCTGTCGATGTTGGCGATGACGCCGCTGTTGGCGGTGTAGGCAAAGGCGTTGCCCGCTGCGTCGCTGATGCCAGCGATCAAGGCAGTCTTGAGTGCAGCCTCGTCAATCGCAACTTGCCCGTTCTGGCCAGCGGCCACCGCATAGGTCAAGGTGCGGGTGTTGCTGCCGGCCGTGCCCGCCCAAGTCGCGCTGACTCCAGCGCCGCCTACCGTGAAGACAGTGCTGTTGGTACCGCTGGTCAAGCCGTTGACATTGCCGTCAAAGGTCACTGTCAGCGTGATGGCCTCGCCTGCACTGTTGCCAGCCGTGCCCGCTAAGGTGCTCAGGCTGATCGCAGGGGCTGTGCCGCCGCTGAGCGTAGGCGCGGTCGAGTCCACCGTGAAGGTGTTGGCCGCTGCTGCCGACAAATTGCCTGCCGCGTCCACGGTGTGCAGGCTGTAGGTGCCGTCTTCTAGCCCAGCCAAGCTCAAGCTGGTGTTGGTGCTGGCTGTGGCAATGGCCACGCTGTTCCATTTGGCGTCCGCTGCGCCGGTGATGCTGGCCCTGGTGGTCACCGTCACCGGGCCGCTGCCGCCAGTCTTGACCAGGTAGGCGGTGCCTACTTCGCTGCTTTGCACCGTGGCACTGCTACTGTTGGGCGCGGTACCTGCAGTCAAGGTGGCCGCCGGCGCAGTCGAGTCCACCGTAAAAGTGTTGGACGCCGCTGTCGAAAGATTGTTCATCTGGTCGAGCGCATACAAGCTGTAAATGCCTTCCTCCAGACCGGCCAGACTCAAGCTGGTGTTGGTGTTGGCCGTGGAAATGCTCACGCTGTTCCATTTGGCATCCGCAGCGCCAGTGATGCTGGCCAGGTTGCTCACCGTGATTGCGCCGCTGCCGCCGGTCTTGACCAGATAGGCCGTGCCCAGTTCGCTGCTTTGCACCGTGGCCGAACCCGTGTTGGGTGCACTTGCAGCCGTCATTGTGGGAGTGGGCGCAAGGGCATCGACCCTGTAGAGCCATTGGGTCAGGGGGTTGACGATGTTGACCGAAGCCACATTGCCCGCAGCGTCCGTGATGCCATTGGGATTGACGATGCTGTCGGTGCCGGGCAGTATCGTGAGGCCCTGGGCATCCCAGTCGTAGTCCCCGTTGACAGCCTTGTATTCGAATATTTTGCGGGTGGCAGTGGAACCAAAGGAACCAAAGTAGGCCAGCACCGTGCTGCCGCCCATATTGAGCTTGACCTTCACATCGCTGGCCACGGTGACGGCTTCGCTGAAGTCCAAGGTCACATAAATCGAGTCGTCCACCCTGAGATCTGCATCCCTTCCATAGCCTGTCAATATTGCACCATTGCTGTTGCTCGACACGCCCCGAATATTGATCGGCGTACTCTGAAGCGTGGGGGCCGTGGTGTCGACCAGGTAGCTGGCGTTGTCGGCCACCAAGGCGTGGGTGAGCGTGGCATTGTTGCCAGCCGCATCCCGGATGGTGCCGCTGTTCAGGCTCAAGGCATTGGCCGCGATGCTGATACCGTTGGCATCGGTTTGGTTGGCCAAGATGGTGTAGCTGAAGCTCAGGCTGGTGCCGCCGTTGCCGCTGGCGTAGTTCGCCTGCACCGTGCTCGATCCGATGGTCAAGGCCAGTTGCGGCGTGCCGGTGACTGTCACCGCCTCGTTGAAGGTGACTGTCGCCGTCAGTACGTCGCCCGCATTGAGCGTGCTGTTTTGCGCACCGGTAGCGCCTGTCAGCGCTACAGCCGTGACCGACGGCGGTGTGGTGACCACGTTGACCGTTTGCTCGAAGCTGTTGCTGTTCCCGCTGCCATCGTTAAGTACAAATCGGACAACGCGCGGTGTTGTGTCGGGCGTGTCCGAGTTGTTATTAAATTGGATCGAGCGCAGCAAATCTTGGTACTGGGCCAATGTGCGGCGAGTTACGCCGTCAGACGACGAAAACTGTCGACCGACGCCATCAGCGTCGGCCGCCACCAGAAACAAGGACCCGCTGTCGGTAAATCGCAATTGGTCACCCGACTGCGCGTTGGTAATGGAGACCGTGGCCGAGCTCAGTGTGCTGTCGTCCGCATCGCTCAAAACCAGGGTGTTGTTGATGACCTGCGCATTGGCGCTGGTATCGGTGCCAGCCATCTCGGTGAATGTCACCGAGGGGTTGCTGCCGGAGATGATGGGCGCCTCAAAGGCGCCAGTGACGTTGACCGTCAGCGTCTGGCTGGCGCTCAAACTGCCATCGCTGGCCGTCAGTGTGAAGGTTTCGCTCTGGTTGGCAGACAGTGCGTTGATGGCGCTGGCGTCGGGCACATACACATACTTGCCCCTGTCAGCACCGGTGCTGGCCAGGTAGAGCGTGCCGTAGCTGCCGACTTTCTTGATGTCATAAGTCACCGAGCTGAACACATCGCTGCCGCCAGTGGTGCCGCCGATCATGCCAAAGCTCAGGGTCGTGCCCTCAGCGTCGGTCGCGCTGAGCGTTCCGGTCTGGTTGCTGAAGGTATCGACGGCGGCAGTGTCGGTCAGGCTGATGCTGCTCGGTGCCGTCAAGATGGGCGTGTCATTGGCGCCGGTCAGATTGACCGTCAGCGTCTGACTGCCACTCAAGCTACCGTCGCTGGCCGTCAGTGCGAAGGTTTCGCTCTGGTTGCTGCTGATCGCATTGATGGCGCTGGCGCTGGGCGCATACAGGTATTTGCCCCTGTCAGCACCGCTGCTCACCAGGTAGAGCGTGCCGTAGCTGCCGACCTTCTTGATGTCATAAGTCACCGCGCTGAACACATCGCTGCCGCCGGTGGTGCCACCTGTCATGCCAAAGCTCAGGCTCGTGCCCTCGGCATCTGTCGCGCTCAGGTTACCGGCCTGGATGGCAAAGGCATC
>JBAXEN010000211.1:0-7612 GCA_037140415.1 Betaproteobacteria bacterium
TGCTGCCCATGGCCAAGACCGGCAAGGTCAAGCCGGTGGTCACCACCTCGGCCAAACGCAGCTCGATTGCGCCTGACATCCCCACCGCCGCCGAAAGCGGCATGCCGGGTCTGGTCTACACCAGCTGGTATGGCATCTGGGCGCCGCTGGGCACGCCTGCCGACCGGGTGCAATTTCTCAACAGCGCGATCAATGAAGCGGTGGCCGAGCTCAACCGCAGCGGCGCCTTCGCAGCCCTGGGCATCGAGGGCATCACCGAGAGCGTGGAGCAGTTCACCCGCTTCATCAGCGCCGATGTGGCCCAAAGCGCCGAGCTGCTGCGCGGGGCCGGCTTCAAGCCTGAATAACGCATGGCCAAGGGGCAGTTGCATCCGAGCGAGTCGCGCTGGCACACCGACGTCCGCACCGGCGCGCGGCTGCGCCAGGTGACCGACGCGCCCTGCATCCACCACCACCCCTTCTTCTTTGTGCCGGCGCATGACCAAGCCATGCGCTACCTGTTCTTCGTCTCGCACCGCAGCGGCGCACCCCAGCTCTATGCCGAGCTGCGCACCGAGGCCGGCGGTAGCGGCCACTTGCTGCAGCTGACCGACCATCCCGACCTGATCGCCTGGTCGCTGCACCCCACGGCCGACGGCCGCTACCTGCTGTTGACCACCGCGCGCGGCGCCTTCAGGCTCGACATGGAAACGCTGCAGGAAGAACTGTTGCACGCCTTTGAGCGCCAGCCCAATCAGCTCGAGGGCATGGTCGGCGCGGCCATGGGCACCACCACCGTGTCCTGCGACGGCCGGCTCTGGGCCATACCGATTCGGCGCCAGGGCCGCTCTCACATGCTGTTCATCGATCTCATCACACAGCGTGCTCACGAAGCCCTGGACAACGAGATCATCGGCCACCCGCAGTTCTGCCCCGACGATCCCGAGCTGATTTTTTATGCCGGACCGATGACCGACCGCCTGTGGATCGCCAGCGCCGACGGTCGCCGCCACCAGCGCCTGTATCAGCGCGAGAGCCCGGCGCAGTGGATCACCCACGAAAGCTGGATTGCCGGCAGCCGCGAGTTGGCTTTTGTGGACTGGCCGCACGGCATGCAGGCCGTGCAGGTCGATACCGGCCAGCGGCGCACCGTCACCGGCTTTCCGGCCTGGCATGCTTACCCCGATGCCAGCGGCCAGCGCTTTGTCTGCGACACCAACTTCCCCGACATCGGCCTGCACACCTTTGCAGCGCGCGGGCCGGCCGAGGACGGCCGCCTGCTGTGCCTGTCCGAGGCCAGCTCGGTAGGCAGCCATTGGGCCGGGCCCTTTCCCTACAACGACGGCCCGGTCAAGGTCTACGCACCGCAGCACACCCATCCCCATCCTCGCTTTTCGCCCGACGGGCGCTGGGTGGTTTTCACTTCCGACCGCAGCGGCCATGCCCAGGTCTATGAATGTGAAGTGAGCGCCTGAGCACACGGCCCCATGGACACCCGCAGCCTGCCCGCCTTGAACGCCGAACCTGGCCCGCACGAGGCGCAGCGCCTGCGCGCGCTGATCCGCCAAGGGCAACTGAGCAGCAGCAGCCGCGGCATGGCCCTGGGTTTTCTGCAATGCAATCTGGCCATCCTGCCGCAGCAGCAGGCCGCTGACTTCTGGGACTATTGCCAGCGCAATGCGCGGGCCTGCCCGGTGCTCGAACTCACGCAGCCGGGGCAGACCGAGCCCCTGCGGCTGGCACCCGGTGCCGACCTGCGCACCGACTGCGCCCGCTATGCGGTCTGGATCCATGGCCAGCGCCAAGCCGACCGTCTGGACATCCGGGATCTGTGGCGGCACGACCTGGTGAGCTTTCTGATCGGCTCGGGCATCACCTTCGATGGCGCTTTTGAAGAAGCCGGCATCCCCACCGACCGCTACCGCTGGGTACTGGCCACCAGCCAGCCTACCGAGGCTGTCGGGCGCTTCCACGGCCCGCTGATCGTCACCATGCGCTGGCTCAGCCCGGAGCAGGCCGAACTGGCCAGCCGCATCAGCGCACGCTTTCCCCACAACCACGGCGCGCCGCTGCACATTGGCGACCCCAGGGCCATCGGCGCTGACCTCACGCAGCCGCTGTTTGGTGGACCGGTGCCGGTCATGCCCGACGGTTTGGTGCCGGTGTTCTGGGCCTGCGGCGTCACCCCACAGGCCGCTGCCGAGGCGGCCGGCCTGCCCTTGTTCATCGCCCATGCGCCAGCGCACAGCTTCATCACCGATGTGCGAGCCGCCAGCCTGATGACGATCTAAGCCTCCCCAACCTGCTGAGAAAGGCCCATGCCATGAACACACCCCGGATGAACCGCCGCCACTGGCTGGCCGCCGCCGGCAGCGCCGCCCTGTGGCCCAGCGCCTGGTCGCAAAACTACCCGGACCGGCCGGTCAAGATCATCGTCGGCTTTGCGCCCGCAGGCCCCAGCGACATCATGGGCCGCTGGCTGGCCCAGCGCCTGACCGAGCGCACCGGCAAGTCCTTTGTGGTGGAGAACATGGCTGGCGCCGGCGGCAACATCGGCATGGGCGCGGCGGCCAAGGCCCAACCCAACGGACACACGCTGTTGCTGGCCTCGTCGACCTATGTGGTCAACCCCAGCCTGTACAAAACAGTACCCTACGACCCACTCAAAGACTTCACGCCGATTTCCATGGTGGGCGAGAGCCCCCATGTGTTCTTTGTACATCCCTCGGTCAAGGCCCAGAGCCTGCGCCAACTGATTGATCTGGTGCGCTCCCAACCCGGCAAGTTCAGCTATGTGTCTGCCGGCTCGGGCACAGTGGCGCATCTGTCGGTTGAGCAGCTCAAGATCAGCATGGGCCTGGACATGACCCACATTCCGTTCAAGGGCGCCGGACCGGCGGTGCAGTCGGTGGTCAGCGGCGAGATCGCCATCGGCTGCACCACCTTGCCGGCGGTCAAGGAATTGGTGCGCGGCGGCCTGCTGCGCGCCCTGGCGGTGACCAGCGCGCAACGCTTTGCCTCCTCGGCGCAGATCCCCACCGTCAGCGAGTCGGGCTTTGCCGACCAGGAGTCGTCGACCTGGCAGGCACTGATGGCACCGGCCGGCACGTCCACTGCCATCGTGTCCTTCCTGCAGCGCGAGGTGGCAGCCGTCGTTAACGCCCCCGGTGCACGCGAGCAACTGGTCGAACTGGGCTTTACTGCCATCGGCAATACGCCCGCCCAACTCAGCCAACAAATTCAGACCGAGATCGAACGCTGGCGCCGGGTCATCCAGGCTGCGCGCATCGAGGCCTGAGACCGGGCCGAATACGAGCAATGTACGGGCACAATCGTGGCCGCTCTACAAAGCGCCCACCCCTATCGACTCCAACTTAAAGGGAAATCCACCATGAAACTGCTGCACTTCAACGACTTTCGCCTGGGCGTGCTCAAGGGCGACCAAGTGATCGACGTCACACCGGTGATCGCCAACATCCCGCACAGCGGGCCAGGCGACCGGATGAACAGCGTGATCGCCCACTTTGCCGACCTGCGTCCCCGCATTGAAGCTGCAGTGGCTGCCGGCAGCGGCATGCCGGTGGGCTCGGTGCGCATCCGACCGCCGGTACCCAAGCCGACCAACATCGAATGCATGGCGGTCAATTACATGGAAGACGGCACGCTCAAGGAGCCGGCGGCCATCAACGCCTTCCACAAATCGCCAGGCTGCATCATCGGCCATGGCGACACGATGGTGCTGCCCGACTTTGCAGCATCGGTGTTCGAGGGCGAGGCCGAGTTGGGCCTGGTGATCGGCAAGCCCACCAGCCGGGTGTCAGCCGCCCATGCGATGGACCATGTGTTTGGCTACATCAACTTCGTCGACGGCTCGGCCCGCGGTGTGGTGCCGCCCACCAATGTGTTCTACCAAATGAAGTCGCGCGCCACCTTTGCGCCGATCGGGCCTTACCTGGTCACCGCCGACGAAGTGCCCGATCCACAAAAGCTGCAGATCAAGCTCTGGGTCAATGGCCAGCTCAAGCAGAACTTCAACACCGACGACATGGCGCACAAGATCCCGCGCTGCATCGAATGGGTCTCGCACATCCACGACCTCGAGCCTGGCGACATCATCGCCACAGGCACCAACCACCGTGGCCTGTCGTCCTTTCAGGACGGCGATGAGGTGGAACTCGAATGCGAAGGCATGGGCCGCCTCAAGATCAATGTACGCGACGAGCTCAAGCGCACCTGGTCACGCGAGACCCGTCTTGAGCGTACCCAAAAGGGCCTGGAAGGCCTGACGCCACAGCTCACTGGCAAATACACCAAGGCGGGCTGAAGGCGGCCGGTCTTGGTTTTGTCCCCTCTGCCTGAAGGGAGAGGGAGAGGGCAGCTGCGCTCCGACATCGAGCAGCCGTTCAATCAAGGCCCCTGCCCTCACCCCTGCCCTCTCCCAGGGGGAGAGGGAGCAAGAAAGCTGCATCGTGCCGGGGCGGCTGGTCTTGGTCTTCTTCCCTCTCCGTGAAGGGTCAGGGCCAGGGCAGCTGCGCTCCGACATCGAGCAGCCGTTCAATCAAGGCCCATGCCCTCACCCCTGCCCTCTCCCCGGGGGAGAGGGAGCAAGAAAGCTGCATCGTGCCGGGGCGGCTGGTCTTGGTCTGAGCAGCGACAGGCCCATATTCCGAATTCAGAACATTTTTGCTCTAATTCAGAATCATGCCGATGTCCACTGCAACCCTGCCCGACCCCAGCGCCGCCGCGCCTGGCACCGCCCGGCGCTGGAATTTCGCCGACGTCTGGGAGACGATCGCGCGCCTGCAGCCTGATGCCACTGCCCAGCAGCATGGCCCGCACAGCCAGAGCTGGCGAGAGTTTGACCAGGGGGCCAACAGCGTGGCCGCCTGGCTGCTGGCGGCCGGCTGCCAGCACCAGGACAAGGTCGCCCTCTATCTGTACAACGGGCCCGAATACATGCAGGCCGCTTTTGCCTGTCTGAAGGCCTCGCTGGTGCCGGTCAACACCAACTACCGCTACACCCAAGAGGAGCTGCGCTCTCTTTGGGACAACGCAGATGCGACAGTGGTGGTGTTCGACGCTGCGCTGCGCCACACCATCGAAGAGATCCGCACGCGCTGCACCAAGGTACGCGCCTGGCTGTGCGTGGGCGATGCGGCCGATTGCCCGGACTGGGCCAGCCCCTGGCCAAGGCAATTGCGGGCTGAGCCACCGGCTACAGCCTGGCGCCGATCAGGCGAGGACCTGATCCTGATCTACACCGGCGGCACCACCGGCCATCCACGCGGGGTGATGTGGCAGCAGCATGATCTCTACATGGCCTCCAACACCACCGGCGACCCGCCCGAGGCCGATATGGAGCTGGTACGCCGGCGGGTGGGCGCCAGCGCACAACTGCCGGTGGGCCTGCCCGCTGCGCCGCTGATGCACGGCACCGCCTTTGTGTTCGCATCGACGGTGCTCAACCGCGGCGGCAAGGTGGTCACGCTCACCCAACGCCAACTGCAGATGGACGAACTGCTCGACGCGGTGGACGAGCGCCAAGTGAGCGAGCTGTGCATCGTCGGCGACGCCTTTTGCCGGCCCATGGTCGATGCGCTCGACGCAGAGCCCGGGCGCTGGCAGCTGGCCAGCCTCAAGGCGGTCTCTTCCTCGGGCATGATGTGGAGCCAGCCCAACAAGCAGCGTCTGCTGCAGCACGCCAAGGCGGCAGTGCTGGTGGACTTTCTCAACAGCAGCGAGGCCAGCGGCATGGGGCGGGCCATTTCCTCCCGCGATCGCTCTGGCGAGGCCGCGCAGTTCAAACCCGGCAAGCATGCGGTGGTGCTCGACGCGCAGGGCCGGCCGCTGCCTCCGGGCAGCCCCGAGATCGGCCGCATCGCAGTGCGCGGCAATGTGCCGCTGGGCTATTACGGCGACCCAGAAAAAACCGCCGCCACCTTTCCGGTGATCGATGGCGTGCGCTATGCCATCCCGGGCGACTATGCGCGGCTGGAGGCCGACGGCTCGATCGCCCTGCTCGGCCGCGGCTCGGTGAGCATCAACACCGGTGGCGAAAAAGTCTTTCCGGAAGAGGTGGAGGAATGCATCAAGCTGCTGCCCCAGGTGCGCGACGCGGTCGTGGTCGGGGTGCCGCATGAGCGTTTCGGCGAAAGCGTGAGCGCGGTGGTGCAATTGCTCCCCGGCCAGGGACTGTCGCTCGAGCAACTCGCGGCCCATGTGCGAGCCCACCTGGCCGGGCACAAGGTGCCGCGCCACCTGATCGTGGTCGAGACCATGGGCCGTGGCCCCAACGGTAAAGCCGATTACCCAGGCCTGCGCCGGCTGGCACAAGCGCGCGTGGCAAGCCCTTCCTAAGGAAAACAGACCTATGCAGCAAGGACAAGAGCCATGTCGGACCTGATCGTTGAACGCCGCGGCGAGGTGGCCCTGGTCACCCTGAACCGGCCCGAAAAACGCAATGCCTTCTCGCCCGAAATGGTAGTTAAGCTGGCCGCCTTCTGGGACGAGGTGGCGCAAGACGACGATGTACGGGCCATCGTCATCACTGGCGCCGGCGACAAGGCCTTTTCAGCCGGCGGTGATATGGGCAGCCTGATTCCCTTGATGATGCGCACCCGAGCGCCGATAGGCCCCTGGGAAGAAAAATTCTCCGCCGATCGCAAGGCCCTGGGCCGGGCCCTGCTGCGCGGCGCCCGCTTCTTCAAGCCGGTGATCGCCGCCATCCACGGTCATGCCCATGCGGGTGGCGCCGAGCTGGTGCTGGCCACCGACCTGCGGGTCATGTCCAGCCAGGCCAACCTGGCCGTCACCGAGGTGCGCCGCGGCCTGATCGCCAGCGGCGGCTCGCTGGTGCGCATGCCGCGCCAAGTGCCCTGGGCCCATGCGATGGAGCTGCTGATGCTGGGCGAGCCGGTGTCGGCCGAGCGAGCCCAGACCATGGGCCTGGTCAACTGGGTGGTGCCGCCCGAGCAGGTGCTGGACAAGGCGATGGAGTTGGCCCGACAGGTCAGCCTGGGCGCGCCGGTGGCGCTGGAAAAAACCAAGGAGGTGATGGTTCGCACCAGCGGCCTGCCGCTGGAAGAGGCCTTTGCCATCGAGACCCAGTGCACCAAGGAAAACGCGGCCATGGACGATGCCAAGGAAGGCCCGCGCGCCTTCATGGAAAAACGAGCGCCGGTGTTTCGCGGCCGGAGGACCCAGTAATGGCGCCCGGAGCACTGGCTGGGGTGCGGGTGGTCGAAATGGGTCTGTGGGTGGCCGGCCCGGCGGCCGGCGGCATCCTGGCCGACTGGGGCGCCGAGGTGATCAAGGTCGAGATGCCCGGCGGCGATCCGATGCGCAGTCTGTTTGCCGCGCTCTCGGGCTCCAAAGAGTCACGCTGCCCGCCCTTTGAGCTCTACAACCGCGGCAAAAAAAGTCTGATCCTCGACGTCAATCAGCCGCAGGGGCGCGAGCTGATGCTGCGGCTGCTGGCCACGGCCGATGTCTTCGTCACCAATATGCGGCCGCAGTTTCTCAGCCGGGTCGGGCTCGACCCGGACAGCCTGCGCAGCCGCTTTGAGCGCCTGATCTACGCCAGCCTGACCGCCTACGGCCTGCAGGGGCCCGACAGCGACGCGCCGGGCTATGA
>JBAXEN010000212.1:0-7579 GCA_037140415.1 Betaproteobacteria bacterium
GGGGCCCCGATTTTGTTTGACGTCAAATGCTCGCAGCGCCTGGCGCCCAGCATCGAGGCGGCCGGCGGCCAGCCGGTGATGTACAAAACCGGCCACTCGCTGATCAAAGCGCGCATGCGCGAACTCGACTCGCCGCTGGGCGGCGAGATGAGTGGGCATATGTTTTTCAAGGAGCGCTGGTACGGTTTTGACGACGGCACCTACGCCGGTGCGCGCTTGCTGGAAATCCTCAGCCGCAGCGCGAATGTCTCCGAGGTGCTCAATGCCCTGCCGAGCAGCCACAGCACGCCTGAACTCAATGTGGGCTGCCAGGAGGGCGAGCCGCCACGACGGGTGGCCGAGTTGATTGCCCTGGGCCAAGCCCAGTTTGTCGCGCCGGCCCAGGTCTCGACCATCGATGGCTTGCGGGTGGACTGGCCCGACGGCTTTGGTTTGATCCGTGCGTCCAACACCACGCCGGTGCTGGTGATGCGTTTTGAAGGGCAGACCCAGCAGGCGCTTGAACGCATCGAGGCCGAGATGCTGGCGCTGCTGCGACGCGTCAAGCCCGATGCGCAGCTCCAAGGCGCGGCGCACTGAGCCCGCCGCGCATGCGCATCCTGCTCGTCAAGTTGTCCTCGCTGGGCGATGTGGTGCATGCCATGGCGGCGCTGCAAGACATCCGCAGCGCGCTGCCCCAGGCGCAGGTCGATTGGGTGGTCGAGCGTGGCTTTGCGCCCTTGCTGGCGCGTTGTGACGGGCTCGAGCGCATCATTGCCTGCGAGCTGCGCCGCTGGCGCCGCTCGCCGTTGGCTTTAGACACCCGCGCGCAGTGGCGCGCTTTCAAGACCGAATTGCAGGTGCAGGCCTATGACGCGATCATTGACCTGCAGGGCCTGACCAAGTCAGCGGTGGTGGCGCGCCTGGCGCGGCTGGCCCCGGGCGGGCGGCGCTACGCCATGGCCAATCAGACCGAGGGCTCGAGCTATGAGGCGCCCACCCGCTGGTTGGCCGATACCGCCATCGCCATCGAGCCCCATGTGCATGCGGTGCAGCGCAGCCGCCTGCTGTGCGCGCGGGCCTTGGGCTACCCGCTGGCGAGCCAGGAGCGGTTTGGATTGCAGCCCCGCGCGAGCGCCTCGCCGCTTTGGCCCGCAGGCGCTGCACCCGAGCGCCGCGATGTGGTGCTGGCCCATGGCAGCTCCCGGGACGATAAGCTCTGGCCTGACGCCCACTGGATCGCCCTGGGCCAGCGCTTGCAGGCCGCTGGCCTGCGCCCGGTGCTGCCCCATGGCAGCCCGGCCGAGCAGCAGCGCAGCGAACAGCTGGCGCGGCACTTGCCGGGGGCGGTGGTCTGGCCGCGCCTGCCGCTCGATGCGCTGACCGACGCCTTGGGCGCGACCGCCGGTGTGATCGGCGTCGACAGCGGATTGAGCCACATCGCGGTGGCGCTGGACTTGCCGCATGTGCAGATCTATAACTTTGACACCGCTTGGCGCACCGGACCGCTCGATCGGCTGCGCCAGCGCAGCGTGTATGCGCGCCCCACGCCCACCCTGGAGCAGGTTTGGCAGGCCTGGCTGCA
Source organism: Betaproteobacteria bacterium (assembly GCA_037140415.1). GTDB lineage: Bacteria > Pseudomonadota > Gammaproteobacteria > Burkholderiales > Burkholderiaceae_C > Polaromonas. The sequence goes on from JBAXEN010000212.1 coordinate 1,565, forward strand.
GCTTAGCCCGCCATGATGCAGGCGCTGGCCTCCTGGCTCTATAGCGGTCTGACGGTGCTGGCCCAGCCGCTGCTGCGCCGCAAGCTCGCCCGGCGAGCGCGCAGCGAGCCCGGCTATGGCCAGGCCATTGAGGAGCGTTTTGGGACCTACACCCAGCAGCCCGAGTCGCGCAGCGAACTGCTGTGGATCCATGCGGTCTCCCTGGGCGAGACCCGGGCGGCGGCGATTTTGATCGCGGCCCTGCGTGAGCAATTGCCGGGCCTGCGCCTGCTGCTGACCCATGGCACCGCCACCGGCCGCGAACAGGGGCAGGCGCTGCTGCGCCCGGGCGATGTGCAGGTCTGGCAGCCCTGGGACACGCCGGCGGCCACCGCCCGATTTTTTGCCCACTTTCGCCCGCGTCTGGGCGTGCTGATGGAGACGGAGGTCTGGCCTAATTGGGTGGCACAGGCGCAGGCGCATGCAGTGCCGGTGGTTCTGGCCAATGCCCGCCTGTCGGACCTATCGCTGCAGCGCGCGCTGCGCCTGTCGGCGCTGGCACGGCCGGCCTATCGGGCACTGTCGGCCGTACTGGCCCAGACCGAGGGCGATGCGCAGCGATTGCGCACCCTGGGCGCGCCGGTGCAGGCGGTGCTGGGCAACCTCAAGTTCGATGCCACGCCCGATGCGCGGCTGTGCGCCCTTGGGCAGCAGAGGCGCGCGGTGCTGCCGCGTCCGGTGCTGATGATGGCCAGCTCGCGCGAGGGGGAGGAAGCTGCGCTGCTCAAGGCCCTGGCTGCGCTGCCTCCGCCCTGGCCCTTCGAGCTGCTGATCGTTGCGCGCCATCCGCAACGCTTCGCGCAGGTGGCCGAGTTGATTGAAGGGCAGGGCTACCCGCTGTCCCGGCGCAGCGATTGGGGCGCCGATTTGGCAGCTTGGCCGCCGCCCGCGGGCACCGTCTGGCTGGGCGATAGCCTGGGCGAGATGGCGCTCTACTACAGCCTGGCGGGGGCCGCCTTGCTTGGCGGCAGTTTCGAGCGCCTCGGGGGGCAAAACCTGATTGAGGCAGCGGCTTGCGGCTGCCCGGTCATCATGGGGCCCCACACCTTCAACTTCAGCGAGGTGGCCGAACAGGCGCTGCAGGAGGAGGCGGGCGCTGCGGTGGCAGACTTTCCGCAGGCTTTGCAACTGGCCCTGCAGTGGTTCGCCCGCGATGATCGACCTGCAGGCGCCAAGGCGCTGGCTTTTGCCCAGCGCCATCGGGGGGCAGCGCTGGCCACCGCCAGCCATGTGAAAGCAGTCTGGCAGTCAGACCGGTCTTAGCCCTGGCTCAGGGTTTGGCCAGCATAGCGTTGATCGCTTGCAGGTCTTTGGGGCTGAGTACTCCGCTGGCCTGCCGCAGGCGCAGATCGCCCACCAGCACGTCGTAGCGGGCGACGGCCAGATCGCGACGCGACTGGAAGAGCTGGCTTTGCGCATCAAGCACGTCCAGGTTGATGGTCACGCCCACTTGGTATCCCAGCTTTGTGGAGTCCACCAGGCTCTGGGCTGAAGACTCGGCCGCCTGCAGCGCTTGGACTCGGCTGTAGCCCGAGGCCAGATTGAAGAAGGCGGCGCGAGTGGCCTGGGCCGCTGTGCGCTTGGCGCCTTCGAGGTCGCTGCGGGCCTTGTCGTCCAGGGCCAAGGTCTCGCGGATCCGGTTTTCGGTGGCATAGCCTGCAAACAGGGGCAGGTTCAGATTAAAACCCAGGACGGTGGAGGCGGCGCGGTTGATGGTGGCGTTGTTGGCGGTGCCGCCCGGGGTGCGGGTAACCGCTTGGCTGGCCACCGCGTCGAGCGTGGGCAAGTGGCCGGCTTGCGCTTTGGTCACTTCAAGCCGGGCGATATCCAGGGCACTTTGAGCGCCGCGCACGTTCGGGTGCAGGGTTTCCGCATCTTGCACCCAGCGACTGACGTCGCCGGCCACCGGTGCGAGTCTGACCGGCGTGGACAAGGCCAAGGGCCGGGTGCCGGTGCGGCCCACCAGCTGGTCCAGCGCCAGGCGGCGCACCGCCAGATCGTTCTCAGCCTGGATTTCGGCGGCCTGGATGCGGTCAAAAGTGGCCTGCGCCTGGCGCGTGTCGACAATGGTGGAGGTACCCACTTCGAAGCGGCGCTTGGCTGCTGCCAACTGTTCGGCCACCGACGTGCGCTGGGCCTGCACCGCGGTCAGCCCGTCCTGCGCGGCCAGCACGTCAAAGTAGGCTTGGCTGGTTCGCAGGATGAGCTCCTGCTCGGCCACTTCGAGCAGCGCCCGGGCTTGTTGCACCTGTTTTTCAGCCTGATCGTAGGCCGCTTGGTTCGCCGGCCGGTAGATCGGGTGTGTGGCTGTGGCGCTCAGGGTCTGGGTCTCGTAGCCCCTGTTGAGCGCTTTGGTGGCCGCTGTGACTGGGCTCAAATCCTGTTGCGTGTAGTTCCAGCCGGCTGACAGGTTGGCCGAGGTTCGCATGCCCGCCCGGTTCTGCTCCGCCCGCGCCACATTGGCCTCGAACTGCAGCTTGGCAGACAGGTAGTTGGCGTCAAAGCCGCGGGCAGCCTCATAGAGATCCACCAGCGATTGAGCCTGGACCGCCGCGCTCCAGCCAGCCAACAATGCTGTGCAAAGGGCTAGCCGACGGAACCCGGTTTTGTTGAAATGAATTTTCATGGGTGTCCTGGGGTTGAATTTCAATAGCGCGTTACGCTGGGATCCAGGCTCACCGACCAAGCGTCGATGCCGCCTTGCACATTGACCACGTCGGTGTAGCCCTGTTGCTGGAGGAAATGAGCCACCTGCAGGCTGCGCATACCGTGGTGGCACAGGCAGGCGATGGGTCGGTCTTTGGGCAATTGGCCCAGTTGAGCGGGGATGTCGCCCATGGCGATCACACACAGTTCAAATCCGTCGGGGCGCACCGAGGCAGTTTGTACCTCCCAGGGCTCGCGCACATCGAGCAGCAGCGGCTGGCGCTCGGCATGGGCGTCTCGCCATTGCGCAAACTGCGCGGCGGCTACTTGTTGCACCGTGCGCATCAGAAGCGAAAGGCCGAGGGCTCTGGAAAGTTTTGCAGCCGGGCGGCCACAGTGTCCCAGTTTTGTTCGGTGCGAAACTGCTCCGTACTCACCCGTGTCAGCAAGGTGGCGCGCATGACCGGCTCATGGCCAACGATGGCCATCAAGCGGCCACCGACCTTGAGCTTGGCCTTGAGTTGGGCGGGAACTTCAGCCACCGACCCGCTGAGCAGGATCACGTCGAAAGAGCCGGCCAATTCAGGCGCGCTCAGCGCTGCCGCGCCGTCTTGCTCGAGCACCTGGGCGTTGTAAATGCCAGCCTGGCGCAGATGGTCCCGGGCTGTGGCCGCCAAGCTGGGCTCGATTTCAAGGCTGATGACCTGTTGCGCACGGTGCGCCAGCAGCGCCGCCATGTAACCGCTGCCGGCGCCGATTTCCAGCACCTTCTCGTGCTTTTGAACGGCCAGGTCCTGCAGCATCCTGGCCTCAACCTTGGGCGAGAGCATGCACTGGCTGGGGTGACTGTGGGGCGGCAGAGGAATTTCCAGGTCGGCAAAAGCCAGGCTCTGATGCGGCTTGGGAACAAAGTCTTCCCGCTTGACCATGGCCAGCAGTGCCAGTACCTGGGTGTCGAGCACTTCCCAGGGACGGATTTGCTGCTCGATCATGTTGAATCGGGCTTGTTCGAAATTCATGTTCTCAGGTCCTCAGTCTTTCACGATCGTATGTCAGGTGGGACAAATTTCACAATTCTAGCGATCAGGGCACGATCTGGCCGGAGTCGGCGCCGGCGCTGCCCGCGTTTGCGCCCAGACGGCGGCGCAGCCACTGCGCCAGATCGTCCAGATAACAGTAGACCACCGGCACCACCACCAGGGTGAGCAAGGAGGAGGTGATGACCCCGCCGATCACCGCCTGACCCATGGGCGCGCGCTGCTCCGACCCCTCGGTCAGGGCAAAGGCCAGGGGCACCATGCCAAAAATCATTGCCAAAGTGGTCATCAGAATAGGCCGCAGCCGGACTTTGGCGGCCAGCAGCAGGGCTTGCTCGCGCGCCAGGCCGTCGGCGCGGGCGCGGATGGCAAAGTCGACCAGCAAGATGGCGTTCTTGGTGACCAGACCCATGAGCATGACGATGCCGATGATGGAGAACATCGACAGGGTTGAGCCGAACATCAGCAGGGCCAGCACCACGCCGATCAGGGTCAGGGGCAGCGAGGTCATCAGGGCCATGGGTTGCAGGAAGCTCTTGAACTGGCTGGCCAAAATCATGTAGATGAAGAGCACGGCCAGCAGCAGCGAGGACAGGGCATAGCCAAAGGATTCCTGCATGTTCTTGGTCGAGCCGCCAAAGCGGTAACCGTAGCCCGGCGCGAAGTCGATCTGCTTCAAGGCGGCGGTGATGTCGGCCGAGACTTCACCGACCGAGCGGCCATAGACGTTGGCATTGACCGAAATCTCACGCGTCAGATCGCGCCGGTTGATCTGGTTGGGGCCGCTCGAGGTCTCAATGCGCGCGACCTGGTTGAGCCGAACCAAGCTGCCCTCGCCGCCCGAGCCGGTGCCCAGCAGCGGCAGTCTCTCAAGGTCGGCAGCGGCGTCACGCGCCTGTGGCGTCAGTCGCACATTGATGTCATAGGTTTGGTCGTCGGGCGCGCGCCAGGTGCCCACCGCCTGCCCGGCGATCAGCAGGCGCAGGGCGTTGGCGATCTGCCCGACCGACAGCCCCAGGTCGGAGGCTTTTTCACGCGCCACCACCACATTGAGCGTGGGCTTGTTGGGCTTGTCGCTCGAATCAAGGTCAACCAGGCCGGGGATGGCGGCCATGCGTTGGCGCACCTGCAGAGCCAGGCGTTCGAGTTCTCGCAGGTCGGGCCCTTGCAGCGAAAACTCGATTTGCTTGTTGCCGCCGACGCTGTCGGTGAGCCCCGCCTGGGTGACGGTCATGCCCGGTACCTGCCGCAGGCGCTCACGCAGCGCCGCCGCCATCTGGTCGGCATTGCGCTGGCGCTGGTCGCGGTTGACCAGACGCACGTACATCGATGCATACATCTTGCCCTGGGCGATGCCGCTGTTGATGGTGGTGACGGTGTAGCGCACCTCGGGGAATTCGCGCACGATGGCGTCGACCTGGCGCGCCTTGGCTTCGGTGGCCTCCAGCGAGGAGCCCACCGGGGTGTAGAAGTTCACCGTGGTCTCTGAAAAATCCGCTTTGGGCACGAACTCGGTACCCAGCAGAGGCACCATGAAGACGCTGGCGACAAAAATCGCCAGCGCCATCAGCACCGTCATCAGCCGATGCGCCAGCGACCAGCTCAGCAGACTTTGGTAGCCGTCGGCCAGGCGCTCGGTGGCCCGCTCAAACCAGCCGGTCACACGGCCTATGCTGCGGTCGTACCAGCTGCGTCCCGGGGGCTTACCGTGAGCATGGATGGTCGGGTCGTGCCAGACCGACGAGAGCATGGGGTCGAGGGTGAAGCTCACGAACATGGAAATCAGCACTGCAGCGACGATGCTGATGCCGAACTCGTGAAAGAACTTGCCGATGATGCCGCCCATGAAGCCGATCGGCAAAAACACCGCCACGATGGAAAAAGTGGTGGCCAGAACGGCCAGGCCGATTTCCTGCGTGCCTTCCAGGGCTGCCTGGAACGAGTCTTTGCCCATCTGGGCGTGGCGCACGATGTTCTCACGCACCACGATGGCGTCGTCAATCAGCAGCCCCACGCACAGCGACAAGGCCATCAGCGTGACCATATTGATGGTGAAGCCGAAGGCGTACATGAACAAGAAAGTGCCGATGATGGAAATCGGCAGGGTCAGGCCGGTGATCACCGTGCTGCGCCACGAGGTGAGGAACAGGAAGACGATCGGGATGGTCAGCGCCGCGCCCTCGACCATGCTGTGTTGCACGTTGGTGACGCCCACCTTGATCGGCACCGAGGCGTCCTTGATCACCGAGAGCTGCACGCCCGCCGGCAGGTCCTTCTGCATGCGCGCCACCGC
>JBAXEN010000213.1:0-7538 GCA_037140415.1 Betaproteobacteria bacterium
AGCGCCGGGGGTGACCGGCGCTTTTTCAGCCTGGCCTGTTGGGCGCGGCTGTGATTTTGTCTCGCAGTGGCTTGTGGTGCGTCACTGACGCTGTCTGACGGATCAGACTTTTATGGGGTGTCTCCTCGGGTCCTCGCAAGCTGCAGTCCCTGAGGACGCCGCTTCGATAGGGCGCACTATAAGCGCGGCGCTCGTCGCTTCGGGTCGGGAATTACCCGCAGCGCACGGGTGCTGAGCTCATTGGCAGCCGCCTTTGCTGTTGACCACATCGCCCTTCATATCGACGCAGACCATGCGAGTCAGTCGCTTTTCGAGGTTGGTGACCATGTACTGGCGATGCAGCTTGCCATCTTTGAGCATGAAGTTCATGGATCGAAAGTCCGTGCAGCGATCGCGTACCAGACACCCTTCCATCGAGGCGGCGCTGGTGTAGAAATCGATCGAATACATCGTGATGGATTTGCCCATCACCTTGAGCGTGCCAATCTTGTAATGGCAGGGCTGGGGCATGGGCTTGGGAATCGCCTCGTTTTGCGCAATGGCCATCAGCTCTGAATGAACAATGTCGATCAGCTTTTGCGCCACCATGCCCTCGCAGTTCCAGATCCGCGAGCCGCCTTGCGTCGTCAATAAAGGCCGCGCATGCGGCTCAGCCACGAACAGCCGGTCGCCTACCTCGCTGGGGGCAGCGCCGAAGGCCAGGGCCGCGCTGCACAGCGCCACCACCATGGCCAGACGGGCAAAAATTCGGTGCCTGTGCATCAGGCGGTCACCGCGATCGTTCATCTCATCTCCGATCCCCGCTCAGGGGTGTGGGTTCTGTACAAGTCTAGCTCTTGGCGCCGGTGCAAGAAGTCCCGGCGGGCGTTGGGTTCAGTCGCCCGCGCGGATCCAGCCAGCCACCTTCTCGGCCATCATCAGCGTCGGCGCATTGGTGTTGCCGCTGGTGATCAGGGGCATGGCGCCGGCGTCGACCACCCGCAGGCCGGCCACGCCGCGCACCCGCAGGTGGGGGTCGAGCACCGCCATCGGGTCGTCGGCCCGGCCCATGCGGGTAGTCCCTACCGGGTGGAAGATGGTGGTGGCAATGTCGCCGGCCAGTCGGGCCAGGTCTTCGTCGCTTTGGTACTGCACCCCGGGCTTGAATTCTTCGGGTTGCCAACGCGCGAGCGCGCTTTGTTCGACGATGCGCCGGGTCAGGCGCAGCGATTGCGCCGCCACCAGCCGGTCTTCGTCGGTGCTCAGATAGTTGGGCGCGATCAGTGGGGCGTCTTTGAAGTCGGAGCTGCCGATGCGCACGCTGCCGCGGCTGCTGGGGTTGAGGTTGCACACGCTGGCGGTGAAGGCGTCAAAGGGGTGCAGGGGCTCGCCAAAGGCCTCCAGCGACAGGGGTTGCACGTGGTACTGGATGTTGGGCCAGGTTTTCTCTGGGCTGGAGCGGGTGAAAGCCCCCAGCTGCGAGGGTGCCATGCTCATCGGGCCGCTGCGGCGCAGCGCATATTCCAGACCGATCTTCAGCCGCCCCCAGGCCGATGCTGAGAGGGTGTTGAGCGTGGCCTGCCCGCCGCGCGGCGGCCGGATCTTGTAGACCGCCCGGATCTGCAGATGGTCCTGCAGGTTCTCGCCCACCCCGGGCAGGTGCTGACGCACCGCAATGCCGTGCTGGCGCAGCAGATCGGCCGGGCCGATGCCCGACAGCTGCAGGAGCTGCGGCGAACCTATGCTGCCGGCGCTCAGCAGCAACTCGCCGCCTTCGGCCAGCTGGGCTTCGACCTGGCCCGAGCCGGTCCAGACCCGCGCGCCGGTGCAGCGCTGCTGGCCGTCGGCCTGGGTTTGCAGCATCAGCTCACTGACCTGCGCATGGGTCCACATCTCGAAATTGGGCCGGCCATAGCAAGTGGGCCGCAAAAACGCCTTGGCCGTGTTCCAGCGCCAGCCACTGCGCTGGTTGACCTCGAAGTAGGACACCCCTTCGTTGTTGCCAGCATTGAAATCTTCGGTCGCCGGTATGCCCGCCTGCTGCGCAGCCTGGGCAAAGTCATCCAGGATGTCCCAGCGCAGGCGCTGCTTTTCCACCCGCCACTCGCCCCCGCCCGGCCCCTTCTTGTGGCCGTGCACCGCAGCAAACTGCGGGCTCACCGGCGGTGCGCCCTCATCGAGCCTGTGGTGGTCTTCATGGCGCATGAAATCGGGCAGCACCTGCTGCCAGCTCCAGGCCTGCTCGCCGGTGAGCGCGGCCCAGTTTTCATAGTCGCGCGCCTGGCCGCGCATGTAAATCATGCCGTTGATGCTGGAGCAGCCGCCCAGGGCCTTGCCGCGCGGATAGCGCAGGCTGCGCCCGTTCAGGCCCGGTGCCGGCTCGGTCTTGTAGAGCCAGTCGGTGCGCGGATTGCCGATGCAATACAGATAGCCCACCGGGATATGGATCCAGTGGTAGTCGTCCTTGCGCCCGGCCTCGATCAGCAGCACCCGTTTGCGCGGGTCGGCGCTGAGCCGATTGGCCAGCAGGCAGCCGGCGGTGCCCGCGCCGACGATGATGTAGTCAAAAACAGGGTCACTCATGGGCGCAGGCCTGGTGGGTGGGTTGATCAAGAGGGCTCAGTCTAGAAACGGCGCCTGGACCTGCCCGACGGTGCGCATCGCTTGGACCCCACCGGCCATCATCCAGCGGCGTGACGAGGTCAAGCATGGCAAGGCGGGGAGGGTCATCGAGCGGTCAAGCGTGTTTCTAGACGCAGGCTCGATTGTGGCAAACCGGGGCCGCCAGCGGGCGGCGGCGACTGGCTGCACAATGTCGGCGTTCTGATCGTTCGCCCCCGGGGCGTTTTTTTGTCAATCAAGGAAAGGGCATCACATCATGGGTCAATTCATACAGCTCACTTCGTCCGATGGTTTCAGCTTCCCCGCTTATGTGGCGGAACCGGCCGGCAAGGCACGCGGCGCGGTGGTGGTGTTGCAGGAGATTTTTGGGGTTAATTCACACATCCGTTCCGTGACCGACGGCTATGCCGCCGAAGGCTATCTGGCGGTGGCCCCGGCCACCTTCCACCGGGTCAAGCAGGGCGTGGAGCTGGGTTACACCGGTGACGACATGAATGCCGGCCGAGACCTGAAGGCGGCGGTCGAGGCCCTGCCGGCGCCAGGCGTGATGATCGACATCGAGGCGGCGGTGGCCTACGCCGCGCGTGCCGGCAAAGTGGGCGTGGTCGGTTACTGCTGGGGCGGCCTGCTGGCCTGGCGCACTGCCTGCATGGTCAAAGGCGTCAGCGCTGCCGCCCCCTACTATGGCGGTGGTGTGACTACGGCGGACGAGGCAGCCCGCACGCCGATGTGCCCGGTGATGGCCCACTTCGGCGAAAAAGACCACTGGATTTCGATGGAGTCGGTGCAGGCTTTCGCCAAGGCCCAGCCTAGCGCCGAGGTGCATGTCTACGCTGCCGACCATGGCTTTAACTGTGACCAGCGCGGCTCCTGGGACGCGCCTGCTGCCAAGCTGGCGCTAGAGCGCACGCTGGCGCTTTTTGCCAAGCACGTGGGCTAAATGACAGGTCGCCGCGGCCAAGCCATTGAATGACGGGGCACTTTGCTGTTTCAAGATCCAAGCTTGAAACAGCAAACGGGACCTGACTCTCAGTCGCGCATCGGAGTCTGGCCGGGGCGGCGCTGACCCCAGCCCCTGGGCTATCCACTGCAGGACTTCAGGCCGTCCCTGGCCGACGGCAGGTTCGTTGAGCAGCAGGCGCCGGCTTCCTTGCGAAACCAGGCCCATTCGTCGCAGCGCAGACCGCCGGGCAGCAGGCAGATGCCGCGCTCGCCGGCGGCCGAGCGCTCGATTTCCAGCCGCCCGCCGGCCTGCACGCAGGCCACCGAGGCTGGATTGGCCAGCCCGACCCGGTGAGGGGCCTGCGGCGGCGTGGTGCAAGCGGCCAGCGCCAGGGTGCTGAGGGTGGCCAGCGCAATGAGTCGGCCTCGGCCTTGGATCCAGCGCCCTGCGCTCATGGGCTCAAGGCCTGATCCAGCAATTCCACCCAGTGTCGTACCGGCACCGAGGTGCCGCTTTGCAGGTGGGTGATGCAGCCCATGTTGGCCGAGATGATGGTCTTGGGTTTGAGCGGCTGCAGGTGGCCGAGCTTGCGATCGCGCAGCGTTTTGGAGATATCTGGCTGTAGCACCGAGTAGGTGCCGGCCGAGCCGCAGCACAGGTGCGCCTCGTTGGCGGCCACGCTGATCTCAAAGCCCATGTCGGACAGGTGCTTCTCCACCCCGCCCTTGAGCTGCTGGCCATGCTGCAAAGTGCAGGGCGGGTGATAGGCCTGCAGGCCGGCTGCTTGCAGGGCCTGAGCCTTCAGGCGCGGCTTGAGCAGGGGCACCAGGTCGGGCAGCAATTCGCTCAGGTCGCGGGTGAGCGCGCTGATGCGCTGCGCCTTGTCGGCATAGGCCGGATCGCCTGCCAGGTGGTGGCCGTATTCCTTGACCGTCACGCCGCAGCCCGAAGCGTTCATCACCAGCGCTTCGATGCCGCCCTCCACCAGCGGCCACCAGGCGTCGATGTTGCGGCGCATCTGCGCCAGGCCACCGGCCTGATCGTTCAAGTGGAATTTGACCGCACCGCAGCAGCCGGCCGCGGGCGCAAGCACCGCCTCGATGCCGGCCGCGTCGAGCACGCGCGCGGTGGCCGCATTGATGTTGGGCGCCATGGCCGGCTGCACGCAGCCGGCCAGCATCAGCACCTTGCGCGGGTGACTGCGGCCGGGCCAGGCACCGGCTGGCCTGGGCTCGGGCACCTTGGCTTGCAGGCTGTCGGGCAGCAGGCCGCGGACCGCCTGTCCGAGCTTTATCGCTGGCGCAAACAGGGGCGAAGGCAGGCCTTCCTTGAGGGCCCAGCGCAGGGCTTTTTCGCCTGCCGGGCGGGGCACCTGCTCGTCAACGATCTTGCGGCCGATGTCGATCAGGTGGCCGTATTGCACCCCGCTGGGGCAGGTGCTCTCGCAGTTGCGGCAGGTCAGGCAGCGGTCCAGATGCAGCTGGGTCTTGCGCGTAGGCTGCTCGCCCTCGAGCACCTGCTTGATCAGGTAGATGCGTCCGCGCGGGCCGTCGAGCTCGTCGCCCAGAAGTTGGTAGGTGGGGCAGGTGGCGGTGCAAAAACCGCAGTGCACGCATTTGCGCAGGATGGCCTCGGCCTGCTGGCCGTCGGCTGTGTTTTCAAAGGCAGGGGCGAGATGGGTTTGCATGAGGTTTCAGAGCTCCAGGCGCCCGGTGTTGAAAACGCCGGCCGGGTCGAGCTGCTTTTGCAGCTCGCGCGAAACACGCTGCTGCGCGCCGGTGAGCGGGCTGAATACGCCCTGCGCCTTGTCGCGCTCGCCGCCGGCCCGGCTGGCCCGAAACAAACTGGCATGGCCACCCGCCCGAGCGGATGCTGCACGCAGCTCGGCAGCGGCGGTCGCCGGCGCCCACAGCCAGCGCTGGGCGCCATGCCACTCGATGTACTGCGGATAAGGAAGGCTCAGGGCCGGCGTGGTCTGCGGCAGGGACAGGCGCCAGAGGCAGAGGTCTTCGCTCGGGGGCTGGAAAAACGGCAAAGTCTGCTCGCCACTGGCGAGCCAGTCGGCCTCGGCCTGAGCGGCATCGAGTAGGCTCACCTGTGCGCCACGGGCACTTGCGTCGCCCCCCATGCCGACGATCGCCGATTCCACCGCTGCCTGGGCCCCGCGCAAGCGTATGAAGAGAAAGTCTTGCGCCGGGTTGGCGGTCTGATCGTGCAGCCAGGCGCTGGCATTGAGCGGCAGGCTCTGGCGACCCCAGTGGTGCAGCAGGTCCAGCGCCGCTCCCTGCGTCAAACCTGTGCAGGCCAGGGTGGCCTGCCCGGGAGCCATGGGCAGCACCTTGAGGCTGACCTCGGTGATCAGCCCCAGCGTGCCCCAGCTGCCGGCCATCAGGCGGCTGAGGTCGTAGCCGGCCACGTTTTTCATCACTTGGCCGCCAAAGCTCAGGTGCTGGCCGCGGCCGTTGATCAGGCTGGCGCCCAGGATGTAGTCGCGCACTGCGCCGGCGCTGGCGCGCGCTGGCCCGCTCAGGCCCGCCGCCACCATGCCACCGACGGTCGCGCCGGGGCCAAAGTGCGGCGGCTCGAAAGGCAGGTATTGCCCGCGCTCGGCCAGGGCGGCCTGCACCTCGACCAGCGGCGTGCCGCAATAGGCGCGCAGCACCAGCTCGCTGGGCTCATAGCTGAGGATGCCGCTGAGCGCAGGGGTCGCCAGCACCTGTGCGTCGCCCAGGGGCGCGCCATGAAAGTTCTTGCTGCCAGCGCCTTGCAGACGCAGGCGCTGCCCGCCTGCGGCGGCGGTGCGAATTTGCTCGCACCAGTGGTCGATGATCGATGGATCCATGGCCCGCATGGTAATCGGCCGTCCGGGGACCGCGTTTGATTTTTTTGAATGTCCGAGCGCCGGATTTTTACCGCCCAAAAAAAAGCCCGTCAGCTTCAAGCCGACGGGCCAACATCCAAAGGAGACTCTCAAAACACGGCTGGCGGGGCGGGCCCCGCCAGCGGGGGGGATCAGCGGTTGTAGGCGGTCTCGCCGTGCGAGCTGATGTCCAGACCTTCGCGCTCTTGCTCTTCGGTCACGCGCAGGCCGATGGTCATGTCAACGATCTTGTAGGCGATCACCGAGACCACACCCGACCACACCAAGGTGATCAGCACGGCCTTGAGCTGGATCCAGACCTGGCCGGCGATGGAGTAGTCGGCAGCGGTCACGCCGGTGGCGGTGACCCAGTCGGCCACGTAGCCAGGGCCACCCAGGCTGGGGCTGTTGAACACGCCGGTCAGCAAGGCGCCCAGGATGCCGCAGACACCGTGCACGCCGAACACATCGAGCGAGTCGTCCGCGCCCAGCATTTTCTTGAGGCCGCTCACACCCCACAGGCCGGCAAAACCTGCCAGCAGACCGATGAACAGACCGCCACCGATGCCCACATTGCCGGCAGCAGGGGTGATGGCCACCAGGCCAGCGACGGCGCCAGAAGCAGCGCCCAGCATCGAAGCCTTGCCTTTGAGCATGGCTTCGCCGATGCACCAGGTCAGTACCGCACCGGCGGTCGCGACCATGGTGTTCATAAAGGCCAGGGCGGCAAAACCGTTGGCTTCCAGGGCCGAGCCGGCATTAAAGCCAAACCAGCCCACCCACAGCAGGGCGGCGCCGACCATGGTCAGAGTCAGGCTGTGCGGAGCCATGGCTTCCTTGCCGTAGCCGATGCGCTTGCCGACCATGTAGGCGCCGACCAGACCGGCCACAGCGGCGTTGATGTGCACCACGGTACCGCCTGCGAAGTCCAGCGCACCCGACTGCCAGACGTAGCCGCCTTTGGCGTTCATCGCGTCAACCACTTCCTTGCCGGTGTAGGCGTCAGGGCCCATCCAGAACCAGACCATGTGAGCGATCGGCAGGTAGCTGAAGGTGAACCACAGCACCATGAAGGCCAGCACGGCGGAGAACTTCATGCGCTCGGCGAAGGCGCCGACGATCAGCGCGCAGGTG
>JBAXEN010000214.1:0-7530 GCA_037140415.1 Betaproteobacteria bacterium
ACGGCCTGACCCTGGCCGCCAGCGACATGAGCGTGCAGCTCAACCGCGCAGGCGCCGACGGCAGCTTGGTGAACTTTGCCGCGCAAAACCTGAAGGTCCAGACCGGCACGGTCTCCAAGCCCAGCGAGATCACGCTGGACCTGGCCGCCAGCCTGGGCGAACTGACCCGCGCCAGCGGCAACATTGAGATTGACGCCTTCGGCTTCTTCCAAGCCGCCGGCGCACTGTCGCTGGAGAAGCGCGACGGCCAAGTCACGCTGGCTGATAACCCCAACACCACCGCCAACGAATCGATCACGCCCGTGGCCGTGCAGCAATTGCTGCTGGGCGGCAGTGGCTTGACCGCGTTTGCTGGCATCAACGGCGGCACCGACAGTGCCATCGGCCTGGACCTGACTGGCGTTGAATTCGCGCTGGCCCTGAACACCGAAACGCTCAGCTCCAGCCAGCGCAACGCTGGCGGCGTGGCACGCGAGTGGACCAGTTTGCAAGCCAGTGCAGCCACCGCCGAGTTCATCGGCGTGAGCGAGCTCGAGGCCAAGGTGGACACCCTGACCCTGGCCATCAACCGCGCCGGCAGCGACGGCTCCCTGGTCGATTACCGCCAAGGCACCACGGCGCTGACGGTGTCCACCGGCACCATCAGCCAACCCAACAGCCTGAGCTTTGACCTCGATGGTCGCCTGGGCGAACTCACCCGCGCCAGCGCCAACCTCAGCCTGGACGTGGCCGGTTTTGTGGCCGTGCAAGGCGCGCTGGCCATTGAGAAAAGCAGCCAGACCGTCACCCTGAACGACGGCACCGAAGACAAGCCCGCCAGCCAAGTGCGGGTGGACATGCTCAGCGTGGGCGGCTCCGGCCTCAATGCCTTCGCTGGCGTGGCCGGTGGCTATGACGCGCAAGGCGATTTGCGTGAAGGCGCCCAGGGTCTGTCGCTCACCGATGTGGACTTTGGCCTGGTGCTGCTGGGCGAGCAGCTCACACCCGCCCAAGCCAAGGCCAATGTCACAGCCCGCTCCTGGATGGCGCTGCAAGCCAGCGCGGCCAGCGCGCAGGTGCTGGGCCTGGACGACATCACCCTGGCGGCCGACACCCTGACCCTGGAAATCAACCGCGCCGATAAAGCCGGCACCCTGGTCGACTTTGCCGCCCGTGGCCTGACGGTTCAAACCGGCACCGCTGCCGAGCCCGCCAGCCTCACCCTGAGCATGGACGGCGCCCAAGGCGAACTGACCCGTGCCAGCGGCAACCTCACCGTCGATGTGATGGGCTTCTTCCAGGTCTCCGGCGGCTTTGCGATTGAAAAGCTCGACAGCGCGGTCACCCTGGCCGACCTGACTGGCACGCCCGATAAAAACGAAGCCGAAGACCCGGTGGCGGTGGAGCAGCTGCGCATAGGCGCCAGCGGCGTCAATGCCTTTGCCGGCGTCAACGGCGGCCAAGCCAACGCCCTGGGCCTGTCCCTGTCGGACGTGGACTTTGCCATTGTGCTGAGCACCGAAAAAATCAGCTCGCCTTCCACCACCCCGGCCCGCAGCTGGACCAGCGTGCAAGCCAATGTGGGCGGTGCCGCTTTTGTGGGTGTCGACGGGCTGACCGTGGCCGCCGACGGCGTGACCGTGTCGGTCAACCGCGCCGCCTACGACACCTCGGTGATCGACTTGCGCACCGGCGCGACGGTGCTGAACGTGGCCACCGGCCCTGCCAGCGAATTGGCCATGAACTTGGACGGCCGCCTCGGCGAGCTGCTGCAAGTCAGCGGCCACATGAACATCGACGCCTTTGGCTTTGTGCAGGTCGAAGGCGACTTTGCCCTTGAAAACGTCAGTCAGGTGCAGACCATCACCTTGGCTGGCGGCAGCACCACCGAAGCGCGTGTCCTCACCCTGGGTGGCCACCAGCTCAACGCCTTTGCCGGCGTGGGCGGCGGCACGGATGAAGCCATTGGCCTGGAGCTCGGCGGCGTGGACTTTGGCTTGGCGCTCTACAGCGACGTGGCCGACGAGCTGCGCAGCTGGACCGCCTTCCAGGCGCGTGCGACCAGCGCCAGCTTCGTGGGTGTCGACGGTCTGCAAGCCCAGGGCACAGACATGCTGCTGGAGATCAACCGCGCCGGCAAAGACGGCGACGCGGTGATTGACTTTGCCCTGACCGACCCAGCCGACGCCAGCAGCCCGCGCCGCACCGCACTGACCGTGGCCACCGGCCCGAGCAGCAGCATGGAGCTCACGCTGGCCGGCGCAGACGGTGAAGTCACCCGCGCCGCCGGCCAGCTCGACCTCGACGTGTTCGGCTTCTTCCAAGTGGCCGGCCAGCTGGCCATCGAGCGCAAAGACAGCGAGCTCACGCTCAACGACGGCGTCACCTCTGACGACCCGCTCAAAGCCAGAGCCGCCACCTTGCTCCAGGCCGACGTGCTCACCGTGGGCGGCAGCGGCCTGGACGCCTTTGCCGGCATCAACGGCGGCACCGAGCAGCGCATGGGCCTGGCCCTCAAAGACGTGGACTTCGGCCTGGCCCTCATCACCGAGCGTCTGCCTGCAGGCAGCACGGCCACCGCGCGCAGCTTCACCTCCCTCAAAGCAACAGCCGGCGAGCTGGCCTTTGTGGGCGTGGAGGGTGTGCAAGCCAGCGCCAGCGATTTGATGGTGGAGATCAACCGCGGCATCCCCGGCACGGGCGCGGCCAGCGACCTGGTGGTCGACTACAGCGGCGTGCAGCTTGAAGTGATGGCCGGCAGCCGCGGCCAGACCGTGGTGCTCGACACCGACGGCAGCTTGGGCGAACTCGCCCGCGCAGCAGGAAACGTCAAGCTCGACCTCTTTGGCTTTGTCAGCCTCTCGGGCGAGCTGGCCTTTGAGTCGTCACAGCGCAGCGTCAAGCTCTTTGGCGGCGAGACTGTTGCCACCGATGCCCTGCTGGTGGGCGGTACGGGCATCGACGCCTTTGTGGGCGTAGGCTCAGGCCAGGCCGACGCCATTGGCCTGCAACTCAGTGATGCCGAATTTGGCCTGGCCCTGCTGGCCGCCAGCAACGATGCCAGCCGCACCTGGACCAGCTTCCAAGCCACCGCCAGCAGCCTGTCGTTTGTGGGCATTGAAGGCCTCACCGCATCGGCCACCGGCATCAGCGTGTTCATCAACCAAGCCGGCAAAACCGGCGATAAGGTGGTGGACTACGGCTGGAAAAACGCCGACGACACCAGCTTGGGTCGCCAAACCGCGCTGAGCATTCCCACCGGCACCAGCAGCACGCTGACGCTGAGCATGGCCGGCAGCGAGGGCGAGATCATCAAGGCCGCCGCAGGCCTGGACCTGGACCTTTTCGGCTTTTTCAGCGTCAAGGGCAACTTTGCGGTCGAGCAGCGCAGCCAACAGGTGGTGCTGTCGGACGGTTCGGTCATCAAGCAGGCCGACCTGATCACCATCGGCGCCAGCGACGTGGACGCCTTCGCCGGCGTGCGCGCGGGCCAGGACGATGCCATTGGTTTGAAGCTCGGCCAGGTCAACTTTGGTCTGGCCCTCATCACCGACCCTGACCACCCGGGCCGTCACTTCACCAGCTTGCAGGCCAATGCCGCCAGCGCCGAAGTCAAAGGCATAGACAGCCTGACCGCCGAGGTGCAAAACCTCTTGGTCAACATCAACCAGGGCGTCAGCCTGCCGGCCGAGCAGGCCTTTGACACCAAGACCAACACCCGGCTCAAGCTGAGCGTACCCGCCGGCTTTACCGGCCGCTTGAGCTTGGGCGATGGCGCGGGCACGCAAGACGTCGAGGTCGGCGCCTTCATGAGCGACGCCGAACTCATTGCCGCTGTGGGCGCCGCTTTGGGCAGCCTGAGCGCAGTCGGCGGCAGCGCCAATGTGCGCGTGACCGGCGGCCGTGACGAGGGCTACAGCATCGAGTTCATGGGCGCGCTGGCAGGCCGAGCGGTCAATGGCATTTCTGTCACCGCCACCCCCGCAGCCACCACCATCACCGTCACCGAGGCCCAAGCGGCCCAGGCCGGCGTCAATGAGGTCAAGCAGGTTCGCCTGGTGGCCGTGCGCGAGGCCCCGGCGCCCGTCAGTGCCAAGGTGGAGGTGCAAACCCCAGGCCAGGCCGGCGTCAACGAATCGAACGGCCTGGTCTTCACCACCCCGTCGGTGGCTGGCCAGTACAACGTCTTCTTTGTGGCCGACGGCAGCGTCAGCCAAACCCAGTCCGCCGTGGCCGGCGTCAACGAGCTGCAGCGCCTGAGCATCAGCGGCGACCTGAACGCCAAGCCCGCCTCCACGGCCGAGGTCAGCACCGTGGCCCAAGGCTTGGGCGGCGCGGTCAACGAGCGCTACAGCGTCACCTTCACCAACACCTTCGGCTTCCAGGGCTTCAAGCTCTACATGCTGGACAAGCCGGTGACCACCGCTACCTGGAAGTACGCCAACGACGCCAAAGACACGGCCAAGACCATCGCTCAGCTCAAGGCCGCGTATGTGGAGATGTTCGCCACCAACGGCCGCACCGTGGCCGCCAGCGACATCCAGGTCACGCTGGACGCCGGCTACAAAGGCGCGGGCCACCGCTACCTGGTGGAATTTGTCGGCAGCCTGGCGGGCCAAGACATAGGCCGCACCGGCATGATCAGCGAGGTCCGTACCTACAGCTACCTGCATCAGGAAGACGGCAGCGCGGGCCAGGCTGAGGTGCAGAATGTGCAGCTTAAAACCACTGGCACCGGCAGCTTCACCTTCAGCCTGGTGCAGGGCGGCAAGACCTACACCACCACTGGCCTGAACTACGGCGCCAACGCCGCCGCCGTGCGCTACGCGCTCAATGCGGCGCTGGGCAATGACGGCTCGGTCGATGTCAGCAGCAGCCAAACCGGCAACTACCTGGTGACTTTTGGTGGCGCGCTGCAGGGCAAAAACCTCAACCCCTTGACGGTGGCTTTGAGCGACAGCCAGGCCGCCCCCAGCGGCAGCTTCACGCTCAGCTTGGGCGGCCAAACCAGCCGCAACATCAGCTACACCGGTGACGGTGTGGCCTTGGCCGCCCGCGTGCAAACCGAGCTGGCACGCCTGTCCAATGTGGGCGCGGGCAATGTCAAGGTCAGCTTCAACCCAGCGCAGTCCAACACCGGCAGCCTGGGTCTGGACATTGAGTTTGTGGGCAGCCTGGCCGGCAAAAACATCGATGCGCTCAGCCTGAGCACCACCGCCTTGACCAACGCCAGCGCCTCTGTGCGCACGGTGCAGGCCGGCGTCAGCGGCCAGGTGCAAGAGCAGTGGGTGGTGCTGGGCAATCAGGCCCTGGACAAGGGCTACCGCCTCAGCCTCACCCACGAGGGCAAAACCTACACCACCGCCGTGATCGCGGGCAATGCCAGCCAGGCGCAAATCCAGGCCGCCGTCAATGCGGCCTTTGGCCAAATTTCTGGCGCGGCCATCACCGTCACGCTGGGCCAGGTGGGTACCGCTTCGCAGGACACCTTCTTGCTGGCCATGGGCGGCTCTTTGGCCGGGCAAAACCTCAATGGGGTGGCCTTGCAGGCCGACCGTGCAGGCGCCACCGGCAGCAGCGTCAGCCGCAACTTTGTGGTGGGCAACTCGGCGGCCAACATCGCCAACCTCAAGTCGGCCTATGCCGCCTTGCTCAATGGCCACCAGGGCATTGCTGTGACCGCCGCCGACATTGACGTGGCCTACAGCCGCAGCAGCGCAGGCGAGCGCTATGTGGTGAGCTTTGTGGGTGCGCTGGCCGGGGTGGACATTGACCCCAAAGGCATAGGCATTGCCAGCACCGAGCTGGACTACACCCTGCTGACCAATGGCGCCCCCGCGGTGGCCGAGGTCCAGCGCCTGAGCCTGGACCGCGCCGCCGACACCCAAGGCACCTTTGTGCTGAGCTTCAGCCACGCGGGTCAGACGTATGTGAGCCAGAAGATCGCCTTTGGCGCCAGCGCCGCCCAGGTGCAGACCGCCTTGCGTGCGGCCACGGCCGGCACCGCCACCCTGGGCA
The DNA here is from genome assembly GCA_037140415.1 of Betaproteobacteria bacterium. Taxonomy (GTDB): domain Bacteria; phylum Pseudomonadota; class Gammaproteobacteria; order Burkholderiales; family Burkholderiaceae_C; genus Polaromonas. The sequence goes on from JBAXEN010000214.1 coordinate 5,998, forward strand.
GCCTGGCCACGGTCACGGTCACGGCCGATGGCACCGACGCTTACCAGGTTCGCTTTGGCGGCGCGCTGACTGGCGTGAACGTTGCGTCTGTGGTGGTCAGCGCCATCTCGGTGGATGCGCAGCTTCCTGTGGGCAGCTTCCAGATCTCGGTCGAGGTGGATGGTGTGCGCTCCTACAGCCCGGCCATCAGCTACAGTGCCGACCCGGCCCAACTCCGCGCCAACTTGCAAGCGGGCATGAATGCCTTGTTTGGCGCAGGCCAAGTCACCGTGGCCACGCAAAGCGGCGCGAACGCGCGCGAAGCCGGCTTCACACTCACCTTTGGTGGATCGCTGGCCTTCACCGATGTGGCCAACATCCGCAGCCACTTTGGCTCGGCCAGTGATGTGGCGCGCAACCTGAGCCTGGCCGTCGTCACGCCCACCAACCTGACCCAAGGCCAAGTGCGCACGGGCGAGGTGCAGCGCGTGGTCATTGCCAGCGCCCAGCCCCAGGTCGACTACACGCTGACCTTGACGCACGGCGGCAGCACCGTCACCACCAGCACCCTGCGCACTGACATGGATCAGGCTGAGGTGCAAGCCGCGCTGGACGAGGCCTTGGCCGGCATCACCGGTGCCAGCGCCAGCCTGAGCTTCTACACCGGCCGCGAGCTGCAGCTGAGCTTCGCAGGCAGCCTGCTGGGCGCCAACGTGGCGGCCTTGGTGGCCAGCGACGAAACCATTCCCGAGCCGGTCACGCTGGAGACGGTGGAGACCGGCAGCACCGTCACCACCCCGGCCAAATCCGCCCGCACCCTGGTGGTGGACTACAGCGCAGGCGCCACGGTGTTGACCGTGGCCGACGGCAGCGACGGCTTTGCCCTCAGTCTGGATGGCGCCGACGGCGAGCTCATGGAAGCGCGCGGCGTGCTCAACCTCAACATCGCCGGCTTTGTGGCCGCGCGCGGTGAGTTCGCCATCGTCTCGCGCAGCCAGAGCGTCACGCTCAGCGACGGCAAGTCCTTGGCCGCCGACGTGCTCACCTTTGGTGGCCACAACCTCGATGCCTTTGCCGGCAACGGCGGCGGCTATGACGCCGGTGGCCATCTGCTGGCCGGCGCCGTCGGCGTCAGCCTCGACAACGTGGACCTGGGCCTGGTCATCGTCAGCGAAAAACTCACCGGCCTGGAGCCCGTGGGCACCAAGGCCCGCAGCTGGACCACGGCGCAAGCCACGGTGGACCAAGCCGCCTTCGTGGGTGTGGATGGCTTGACCATTGAGGTCAATGACATGGGCTTGGAGATCAACCGCGCGGCCAAAGACGGCACCGTGGTCGACTACAGCCTGACGGCCTCCACCACCGATGCGGCCACGGCGCGCAACACCTCGCTCAAAGTGGCCACCGGCCTTGAGACCGACCTGGAATTGACGCTGGATGGTGCCAAGGGCCAAATGACGCGCCTGGTCGGCAGCTTGGTGCTCGATGTGTTCGGCTTGGTCAAAGTTGAAGGCGACTTTGGCATTGAAAGCCGTGAAGGCCAGGTCAAGCTCG
>JBAXEN010000215.1:0-7474 GCA_037140415.1 Betaproteobacteria bacterium
CCATGGACTACCCCGGAAACCTCTTTGTTGTGGCAGCCCCCAGCGGCGCTGGCAAATCCAGCCTGGTCAAGGCCCTGCTGGAGATCGACGCCGGGGTGGCCCCCTCGGTCTCGCACACCACCCGCCCGCCGCGCGGCCAGGAAAAGCACGGACGCGAATACTTTTTTCTGGCCAATGATGAATTTGACCGCATGATCGAGCGCGAGGCTTTTGTCGAATGGGCCCAGGTCCACGGCCACCGCTACGGCACATCGCGCCAGGCCATCGAAGACCGCATCCGCGTCGGCAGCGACGTGATGCTGGAGATCGACTACCAGGGCGCCATCAACATCAAGCGCCTGTTCAGCAACGCGGTGCTGATCTTTATCCTGCCGCCAAGCTGGGAGGAGCTGCGGGCGCGCCTGCAAAGGCGCGGCGAAGACAGCGCGCAGGTGATCGAGCTGCGCCTGCGCAATGCGGCCCAAGAAATGGCCCAGGTCCAGCACTTTGACTTCGTTATAATCAACGAGCTTTTCGAAAGGGCGGTCTTTGACCTCAAGAGCATCGTCCACGCCCAGCGCCTGAAATACGCGGCCCAACGCCGCAGCCGGGCGGCCACCTTCGAAGCCCTGAACCTGCCCTGATTTGCCCACCGGAGTTGCCACCATGGCCCGTATTACCGTTGAAGACTGCCTGGAAAAAATCCCCAACCGCTTTCAGCTGGTGCTGGCGGCCACCTACCGCGCCCGCATGCTCAGCCAAGGCCACACGCCCAAGATCGAGAGCAAAAACAAACCCGGCGTGACCGCCCTGCGCGAGATCGCCGCCGGCCAGATCGGCCTGGAGATGCTCAAAAAAGTGCCCGGCTGAAACCGCCGAGCTCCTAAAAAACACCGCCGAGGCGGTGTTTTTTGTTTCTGGCCCGCCTTCATACAGCCACACAGGCGACCCATAAGGCGGCCAAAAAACCCAGGCCAGCGCCACGCGGCTGTCCGCTCGCGATAAAGTCGGGGGATGAGCGCCCTGCAGATCGCCACCACCGCCCGCTTTAGCCCGGCCGCTGCCAATGCGGCTGCGGCCAGCTTTGCCGCGCTGATGGCCAAACTGGGCTACCTGAGCGCCAGTGACGTCGAGCAGGTGCGCAGGGCCTACCGCTTTGCCGATCAGGCCCACCTGGGCCAGCTGCGCAGCAGCGGCGAGCCCTACATCACCCATCCGATTGCGGTGGCGGCGCAATGCGCTGACTGGAAGCTCGATGCCCAGGCCCTGATGGCGGCGCTGCTGCACGACGCGATCGAAGACTGCGGCGTGAGCAAGCCCGAGTTGCTCGAGCGCTTTGGCGCGCCGGTGGCCGAGCTGGTCGACGGCCTGACCAAGCTGGAAAAGCTGGCCTTCAACACCCGCGAGGAAAACCAGGCCGAATCCTTTCGCAAGATGCTGCTGGCCATGGCGCGCGATGTACGGGTCATCCTGATCAAGCTGGCCGACCGCACCCACAATATGCGCACCCTGGGCGACCTGCCCCGCGCCAAATGGGGCCGCATCGCTGGCGAGACGCTCGATATCTACGCGCCCATCGCCCACCGGCTGGGCTTGAACGCCACTTACCGCGAGCTGCAAGACCTCTCCTTCCGGCACCTGCACCCCTGGCGCTACGCCACCCTGGCCAAGGCTTTGTCGCGCTCGCGTGGGCGCCGCCGCGACGTCATCCGCCGTGCCCAAAGCGAGGTCCAGGCCGCTTTTGCCACTGCCGGCATGGCGGTGCGCATCGACGGCCGCGAAAAAACCTTGTTTTCGATCTACCGCAAGATGAACGACAAGCACCTGTCGTTTGCGCAGGTCACCGACATCTATGGCTTTCGCATCATCGTCGCGCAGGTCACCGCCTGTTACACCGCGCTGGGCGTGCTGCACCAACTCTACAAGCCGCTGCCGGGCAAATTCAAGGACTACATCGCCATCCCCAAGATCAACGGCTATCAGTCGCTGCACACCACCTTGATCGGGCCTTTTGGCACCAACATCGAGTTCCAGATGCGCACCGAGGACATGCATGTGGTGGCCGAATCGGGGGTGGCGGCGCACTGGCTGTACAAGGCGGTGGACCCGCTGGGCGAGCCCTCGCAGAACCTGGGCACGCAGTGGCTGCAGTCGCTGCTCGACATCCAGCAAGACACCCGCGACGCCTCCGAGTTCTGGGACCACATCAAGATCGACCTCTTCCCTGACGCGGTCTATGTGTTCACCCCCAAAAGCCAGATCATGGCCATGCCGCGCGGCGCAACGGTGGTCGACTTCGCCTACACCATCCACAGCGACATCGGCCACCGCACGGTGGCCGCCAAGATCAACGGTGAGCAGGTGCCGCTGCGCACCGAGCTGCACAACGGCGACGTGGTTGAAGTCATCACCGGCCCGGTGGCCAGCCCCAACCCGGGCTGGCTGGGATTTGTGCGCACCGGCCGGGCCCGCTCCAAGATCCGCCACCACCTCAAGACCATGGCCCTGAGCGAGTCGCGTGAGCTGGGCCAGAAAATGCTCTCGCAGGCCCTGCGCGCCGAAGGCATAGAGCCGCTGCCGGGCGACGAGGAACAACACCGCTCGCTGTGGGAGCGGGTGCTGCGCTTTTCAGGCAACCGCTCACGCGCCGATCTGTTGACCGACATCGGCCTGGGCAAACGCATCGCCAGCATCGTGGCCAAGCGCATGGCCGCATTGCTGGTGGAGGCGGGCGTCAAGCCCGACGCGCTGCTGATGAGCCGCGAGCGCTTTACCGCGCATGAATCGGTCTCGCAAGGCGCGTTGCTGCTTGACGGCAGTGAGGGCAGCTCGGTGCAGTTCGCCCCCTGCTGCCGCCCTATCCCTGGCGACGACATCGTCGGCTACCTGGGGCATGGCGAAGGCGTGGTGGTGCACACCGACGACTGCAATGTGGCCCGCCGCCTGCAGCACCGCGACAGCGAGCGTTTTATTGCGGTCGAGTGGTCTGACGAGCTCACCCGCCCCTTTGAGACCGATCTGCTGCTCACCGTCAACAGCAGCAAAGGGGTGCTGGCCAAGGTCGCCTCGGCCTTTGCCAGCGCCGAGGTCAACATCACCCATGTGCAGATGCAGCCCGAAAGCGCGCAAGACACCACCGAGCTGCGCTTTACCATTGCGGTTGAGGACCGGGTGCACCTGGCGGCCGTCATGCGCAGCCTCAAGCGCACACCGTCGGTGCTGAAAGTACAGCGGGCGCGGCCGGGCCTTTGAAGGCCTTGACGGCGTGCCAGTGCGAAACCGGCCTCAGCGGACTCGGTCGGTCACCGCAACCCGGTGGCGCATCACGCTGACGCCCATGCTCGCTGCCAAAAAAGGCCATATGGCACAATGATTTTGAGGCTTGTGACCAAGCCGATTCCTCTTATTGCAGATCACACGGCGGCGGACCGCACCTCATCATGGCACGGCGCGACCTGACCACCGGCTCCATCCCCCATCACTTTCGGGCCCTTGCCCTGCCCACAGCCGTCGGGATGGTGTTCACCACCCTCTACAACGTGGTCGACGTGTACTACGCGGGGATGCTAGGCACCGAGGCGCAAGCGGGTCTGGCCAATTCGTTCACCGTCTTTTTTGTCCTGTTCGTGGCGGTCGGCGTCGGCTTGTCCAGTGCGATGGGCGCTTTGGTGGGCAATGCCTTGGGCAAGCGCTCGGGGCAGGAAGGTCTGATTGCCGCGCAGGGCATCACCTTCGGAGTGGTCGCCTCGGTTCTCGCGATGGCGATCGGCTGGCTTGCCGCGCCCTGGCTGATCGCGCTGGTGTCCGAACCGGGCGCCTATCGGGACGCGGCCAACCAGTATCTGCGCGTCCTGATGTTCGGCGCGCCGGCCTTCGTCATCGCCTATGCCGCCAATGGCATCCTGACGGCGCAAGGCGATACCAAGTCCATGCAATACGCCAATATTGCCGCCTTCTTTGCCAATCTGGTGCTGAATCCGCTGTTTATCTTCGGGCTCGGCCCGCTCAAGGGAATCGGCTTTGACGGCATCGCGCTGTCCACCGTCGTGTCACAGGCCGGCGTGATGGCCTATGTCCTGTGGCGCGCCTTCCGGTCCGAGGCGATGGCGGGCGCCCGACGCTTCGCCCCCGAGGCGGCGATGATGCGCCAGATCCTCGGTCAGGCCCTGCCCGCCAGCTTTTCCATGGTGGTGATGATGATGGCCGGGTTCGTGATCCAGTTCTTTCTGAAGGGATTCGGGGGCGAGGCAGTGGCCGCCTATGGCATCGCCTTGCGGATCGAGCAGCTGATTCTGCTGCCCGCCTTCGGCCTGACCGGGGCGCTGCTACCCATCGCAGCGCAGAACTACGGGGCTGGCCATCACGACCGCGTGCGCGAGGCGACGGTGTTTTGCTTCAAGGCGGGCGTGGCGCTGATGCTGATGGGTTCTTGCATCCTCTGGTTCGCAGCAGGCCCGGCGATGGCGGTCTTCACCAACGATGCACGGGTGATCGAGATCGGCAAAAGCTATCTGCAGGTCGATGGGTTCATCCTGCCGGTCTATGTCACCTTGTTTGCGATCACCTCTTTGTTGCAGGCCTTGAGAAAACCGATCTATACGCTTTGGATCGGGATCTACCGGCAGGGAATCGGCGTTGCGCTTTTCTCGTGGATCTACGTCCATGTGTTTGATCTAGGCTATCTCGGCATCTGGATCGGCATTGCAACGGCGGTCACGACGGGGCTGATGCTGTCGCTGACCCTGACGGAAATTCTGGCGCGCGAGCTGATCGGCGGACTCTTCTCCCGAGCGCCTGCCGCAAAGGCGACTTAGGGCGGCTCAGGCCGGGCTGGATACGACACCTGCAGCACCTCCAGGCTCTGCAGGCCCTGCGGGGTGTGCAAGACCACCTCATCACCGACACGCGACTTGAGCAGGGCACGCGCCACCGGACTGATCCAGCTGACTTGGCCGGCCAGGCTGTCGGCCTCGTCGATGCCCACGATGGTCACCGTCTGCTGACGCCCGTCTTCCTGCACATAGCGCACGGTGGCGCCGAAAAAAACCTGATCGCCTCCCTGATGCACCGACGGGTCGCTGACCTCGGCAATCTCCAAGCGTTTGGTGAGAAAGCGAATGCGCCGGTCGATCTCGCGCAGCCGCTTCTTGCCATACAGATAGTCGCCGTTTTCAGAACGATCGCCATTGCTGGCCGCCCAATGCACCACCTCGACGATGCGCGGGCGCTCGTTGTCGATGAGCTCGAGCAGTTCAGCCTTCAGACGCTCAAAGCCGGCCGGGGTGATGTAGTTTTTGCCGCCGGCAGGCAGCGGTGGCAGCCCCGGCTCGTCGTCGTCGCCGTCGCTTTCCTTGGTGAAGGCCTTGCTCATGCGCTTAGGATATCAGCGCGCGATGCTTAGGTTTTGTCAGCGGCCGACGAGGCAGCGGGCGGGCTGGTCAGATAGCTCCAGACCATGGTCACCACCAGAATCAGCACCACCGCAGACAGCGAGATCACTACCGGGATCTTGAACACGTCGATGAGCATCATCTTGGTGCCGATGAAGACCAGGATCACGGCCAGGCCATAGTTGAGCAGGTGAAAGCGCGCTGCCACCGCCTGCAGCAAAAAGAACATCGTCCGCAGACCCAAAATTGCAAAGACATTGCTGGTCAGCACGATAAAGGGGTCGCTGGTGATCGCAAAGATGGCCGGTATGGAGTCGACCGCAAAAATCACATCGGTCAGGCCCACCATGCAAATCACCATCAGCAGCGGCGTGGCGATGCGTTTGCCGTTTTGTACCGTGAAGAACTTCTCGCCCTCATAGTTTTCGCTGACCGGCATCAGCTTCTTGAGCCACTTGAGCACCGGGTTGTCAGCCAGGTCGGGCTCTTTGCCCGCAGCCCACCACATCTTGACGCCAGTGAGCACCAGAAAGGCACCGAAGACATAAAGCACCCAGTGGAACTCGGCCAGCAGCCAGCCGCCAATGAGGATCATCACCGTGCGCAGCACGATGGCGCCGATGATGCCGATCATCAGCACCCGCTTCTGATAGGCCGGCGGCACCGAAAAATAGGTGAAGATCATCAGGAAGACGAAGATGTTGTCGACCGCCAGGCTTTTCTCGATCAGATAGCCTGTGAGAAATTCGAGCGATTTTTCTGTCGCCAGCGCTAAGTCGCCTGTGGTTTGGCGCACCGCCCACCAAAACAGGGCGTTGAAGACCAGACTCAGGCCTATCCAGACGATAGACCAGTTCAGCGCCTCTTTGACGCCAACCTCATGGGCGCCCTGCTTCTTGAGCACCACAAAATCGATCAGCAAGGACGCTAAAACAATAGCGACAAAGACCAGCCACAGCCACAGCGGCGCAATGGAATTCATAAAAAAGACCTCGGTACGGTTTGAACCTAAAGACGGTTTTGGACGCACCCACAAGGTCTTGCGTGACCTGAAGGCTCAGGCCCGAGCAGCCCGACAGGCCGCTGCTGCCACCTGTGTATTGACGGATCTGCCCGCCGGCACAGCCGGCTCGCTACTCCCCTTGGGGAAGGTTTCCATATTAGCGTGGGTCCAATGTCCCGCCGCCACCCAGGGCATGAAGCGCAGCCCGCAGGGCACAGCGGCGCGCGGGCCAAAGGCCTTGTCTCGCGCTCGACAGTGCTCCTAGGGTTTGCTCTATCGGGGGCACGGTGTGGGCGCCGTAGAGTCCGCTTGGCCGCAGCCTGCAGCAGATGCAGCCTAGCCTGTCGGCCAGCGATCACTCCCATTGAAAGGCAAGCCATGATCAAACTGCGCACCCTGTTCGGACTCATTTCCATCGGACTGCTGAGCGGTTCAGCCCTCGCCCAAATCAGCGACAACAAGATCAAGGTGGGCGTGCTGACCGACATGTCCAGCCTGTACTCTGACGTGTCGGGGCCAGGCTCGGTGGAAGCGGCCAAAATGGCCATCGAAAAACTCGGCGGCAAGATCGCCGGCGTGCCCGTCGAGTTGGTTTTTGCCGACCACCAAAACAAGGCTGATGTGGGCGCCAATATCGCCCGCCGCTGGTATGAAAACGAAGGCGTGGACGTCATCCTCGACGTGCCCAACTCGGCGGTGGCCCTGGCGGTCAACCAGATCGCCAAGGAGCGCGGCAAGGCGCTCTTGATTTCTGGCGCTGCCTCATCGGCGCTGACCGGCGCGCAGTGCTCGCGCACCCTGGTCCAATGGACTTATGACACCTACGCCCTGGCCAATGTGACGGGGCGGGCCATCGTCGAAGGCGGCGGCAAGAACTGGTACTTCCTGACCGCCGACTACGCCTTCGGTCAGGCCCTGCAAGCCGACGTCACCAAGGTGGTGGAAGCGCGCGGCGGCAAGGTCATCGGCTCGACCAAGCATCCGCTCAATTCGCTGGATTTCAGCTCCTTCCTGCTGCAGGCGCAGGCCTCCAAAGCACAGGTGGTCGGCTTTGCCAACGCCGGTGGCGACACCGCCAACTCGCTCAAGCAAGCGGCCGAAT
>JBAXEN010000216.1:0-7466 GCA_037140415.1 Betaproteobacteria bacterium
GACGCGGTGATGGCCATGGTGGACAACCAGGGCAGCCACGGGGGCTACCGGGAAAGCATCGTCTTGTCGGCCGATGCGGTGGCGCCCATACCCGAAGGCGTCTCCATGGTGCAAGCGGCCACCTTGCCCATGAATGGGCTGACCGCTCGCCAAACGCTCGACGAGTTGGCCTTGCAGGCGGGGCAGACTCTGGCGGTCACCGGGGCCGCCGGTTGCTATGGGGGCTATGTGATCCAGCTGGCCAAGCAAGCCGGCCTGCGCGTCATTGCCGATGCCGCGCCAGGCGATGAGGCTCTGGTGCGCTCATTCGGTGCCGATACCGTGGTGCCCCGAGGCGATGACATCGCAGCCCAAATCCGCAAGGTCATGCCTCAGGGCGTGGATGGACTGGCCGATGGCTCGTATCAAAGAGACTTGGCCATCGGCGCTGTGCGCGATGGCGGCCGATTCGCCGCGGTGCGTGGCTGGTCCAAGCAAGAGCGCGGCGTTGTCTGTCACGTCATCAGCGTGCGCCGATACAACCACCGGGCAGATTTGCTGCGCCAATTGCGCCAAGACGTGCACAGCGGGGTCATCACCTTGCGCGTGGCCGCCACCTATGCGCCCGAGCAAGCCGGCGATGCGCATCGCCGACTCGAAGCGGGCGGTACCCGCGGCCGATTGGTGATTGTTTTCTAAGCGCGGCTCCCGCCCAGCCCCGCTGCGCTATGGCGCTGCGGCGGGACCCCATCAAACACCCGGCATGGCCCCTGCCGGCGGCTTGGTAGCGCAGGCCTGTCCACGCCATCCTTGATGGGCGCCCTTGACCTGGGGGTCACCTTCCCCAAGTTCGCCTGGCACAAGGAGTCGGACCCTCGGCCCGCATCTGTCATCGGGCGCCGCAGCTCGCTCTGAACACACTTGTTAATTCGAGTAATGAGCCCGCCAAAGGGGTGACCACGCGCGACAAAATCTAACCCTGTTAATTCGACGGGGGTGACGACGGCAGGTTTTTATGCCGGACGTCTTTTTAGGCCCTTTGTTGCTCCACTACGTGCTCATAGGATCCCATGTCCAGGCCTCACAAGCTATTTTTTCCGGCATTGATAGCCCTGCTTTTGGCGTCTTGCGGCGGCGGCGACAAAACCAATACGGCCGATATCCGCGTGACCTGCCTGGGTTCGGCCTGCGCCGCAGGCGGCGTTGAAAGCTACGCCAACGGCGCGGCTCAGGTCTGGACCTATCAAAACACCGGCGATACGCCGGTGACCCTGGATCTGAATTTTTCCAACCTGGCCCGGGGTCAGGAGCTGGCTTATGTCTTCGGCAATGGCTACAGCGCCGATATCAATTCCCTGCCCAGCCCGGGTCAGCCCTCAGAAGCTGACGGCTCGGCCGGCAAGACCACCGTGGGCACATCAAGCCAGGCCGAGTTGGCCGTGCGCAATCTATCGCTTGAAAGCCAGGACGAATGGCGCCACCGGCAGCACGAGCGCGAGGCGGATTTGCTGCGTCTCTTGCAACCCGTTTTGAGTGGGGCGGGCGCGCAGGGCGCTGCCTCTGCCGCCAGCACCACAAGCGGCGCGCCTGTGGGCGCCTCCTTGATCACCAGTGCCGTCGGCGCTCAGCGCGCGTGGACAGACGGGTTTTCGGGGGACGACAAGGTGTACGCCGGGACCGCCCTGTCGAGCTGTCAGGTCGGTAACGGTCGAAAGGTGGTGATCTGGGCCGACGAGACCGCCACCAAAGGCGTCGCCAACAGCAGCACCCTGGCTGCCATTGAAGCCACCCTGTGTGGCGACAAGGGTGCGGTCCAGCGCATGGCTCGCCTGCTTGGCAATGTCTGGGGACCGACCAGCAGGAGCAATTTAATCCAGGACACCAGTGCCGGACTGCTGGACATCAATGTGGTGCTCCTGAGCGTCGGGAAAGACAAGCCCTGGTCAGGCTACTTCTACGGCGGCGACACTTTTTTGAAGTCTTCCGTCCCCGACAGCAATGAGGCGCTGGCTTTTTATATCAACGCCGATTTGATAGCTGCTAATTTCGACTACACCCTGTCGGTTCTGGTTCATGAGCTGACGCACATGGTGTACTGGTACGAGCGATCGGCAGCCCGGGGCGCGCCTCGCACCGACACCTGGCTGTCTGAAATGATCGCCATGATGAGCGAGGACATCATCACCCCGACGGTGGTGAGCGACGCCGACGGACGACCCTACCGGCCCATCACTTCCTATCGACTGCCGGCCTATATCAATTCTGGCGGGGGTTTGAACATGGTCGCCTGGGCCAAGATCGACAAGGCCAACCCGTACTACAGCATGGCCGGTGCTTTTGGCGCCTATCTGAACCGCCAATACGGGCTGGCCATCTACAAGCGGCTGGTCACAGACTGCCTTTCCATCAGCAACGGTTGGGCCTGCCTGGACGCGGTGGTCAAAAACGCTGGTGGCAAAGGGGTCGATGAGGAGTTCAACCGCTTCGGTTTGACGGTTTTTGGCTTGGGCGATACCAATGGCCCCTCCAGCAGGTTCAGCTTTCCCACCCGGGTGGATGGTGAGTATGTGCTGGCCGGGCTCGATCTATCGGGTTTGAGCAAATACCGGCCCTGGAAGTCACCGGAGGTGCTCAGTTGGGCGACCGGCACCCACAGCTATTTTGTGGAGCGGGCCGATGTTTCGATCTTCACTTTCACCCGCGGCGGCATCACGGTTCCGCCCCGCTCGCGGCTCAACATCATGATTCGCCAGGGTACTGGCACTTGACGGGGCTGCCCTGCCCGCATGGCTTCCATCACACAGGAGTTCACCGTGAAACGGTCCAAACCATTTTTCTGCGCCTTGACTGCCCTGGCTTTTTGCAGCGCGGCGACGGCGCAATCGGGTGCTGCCACGGGGCCCAGGACCTATGCCACTTTGGGCTATACCGTGGGCGGCGATGTTCTGGTCACCGGCACCTACAGCAACACCGGCGAGGCCTTTACCTTGCGGGCGGGCCAAGGCTTTTTGGCCATGGTGGGGGTTCAGTACCCGCTGTCAGACAAATGGAGCGGACAAGCGGCGGTGGGCTACCACTATGACCGCACCCATGGCGACGGCTGGAATTTCGAGTTCACCCGCTTCCCAGCCGAGCTGATGGTGCATTACGCCTTGAATGACGACTGGCGGGTGGGCCTGGGTGGGCGCTATTCGCTGGATCCGAAATTCAAGTCTTTGGGCACTTTCGCCAGCCAGGGCAGTCGTCGCCTGAGTGCCTCGCCGGGCGCCGTGCTCGAGCTGCAGTACATGCTCTATCCCTTGCGCACTTCCACAGCTGGCCGCGGCGCTGCCGGCGGCATCAGCCTGAAGTGGGCCCAGGAAAATTACACCCTCAAAGGCGTCAGCTCCTTGGCGCGTGACGGGCAGCACATCGCCATTTCCTTGTTCGGCTACTTCTGAATGTCCAGGCGGGCTCCACCCGACAGGACTTGACGGAGCAGGGGTGCGGCTGGCGATCGGGTCGTCCGCGTTTTGCCTCGCGCCCCTTTGGGAAGCAGGGGCGAGTCAAGAGCTGGTGCGCTGTCCGGGCACTCACTGGCGCGGCAATTGAGCTCGCTCGGTGGCTCTTTGCACCGCTTGGCGCAGCCACTGGTGGCTGCCGCGCAGCTGGTTGCGGCGGTGCCAGAGCGCGTCCACATGCACGGCCGGTACCTCGAAGGGCAGCGGCTTGAGCACCAGAGCGTCCGCGATGCCGGTGACCCGCACAAAATGGCGCGGCAGCACCGTCAACAAATTCGAATGGGCCACCACCCGGCCGGCAGTGAAGAACTGATTGACCGTCAGCACCACCTGCCTGCGCCGGCCCAGGGCCGCCAAAGCTTCGTCAATGAAGCCATAGGCCCGCCCTGAAAAGCTCACCAGCATATGGCGGGCCTCGCAGTAGCTGTCCAGCGTCAAAGGCTGGTCGGCCAGTGGGTGGCCCTGCCTGACCACGCACACATACTGCCCGTCGTACAGGCGCTCATGGGCAAACGGCAGGGGCTCGTCACCCTGGCTGTGGGCGGTCATGTCCGCCAGCACCGAGGGGAAGAAGCCGACCGCCAGATCGCAGACCTGCTCGTCGAGCAAATGGCGCGGGTCGCGGGTGGTCAGCGGCACCACCCGCAAGGTCACGCCGGGCGCCTCGGTCTCCAGAATTTCGACCAGCCCGGGCATGAGTTCGGCAGCGGTGGCATCGGCCATGGCCAGAACAAAGGTGGTTTTGGCTTGGGCCGGCACGAACTCATTGGGCACCAGGGACAGCTCGAGTTGCTCCAGCGCCTGGCGCACTGCCGGCCAAATGCTGCGGGCCCGGGGCGTGGGGGCCATGCCCTGACCGCTGCGCTGCACCAGCTCGTCGCCCAGGGTCTCGCGCAGACGCCGCAGCGCGTTGCTGACCGCTGGCTGCGTCAGGTTCAGATTGCGGGCGGCCCGGGTCAGGCTGCGCTCGGCCATTACCTCGTCAAAGACACGCAGGAGATTGAGGTCCAGGGTGCGAAAGTTGGGATTCATGGCGGCTCTGACAGCGGTGGGCGATCCAAATAATCAATATTGTGAATGACTTGGATCATGAAGATAAAGTTGGAGGGTACTAGGTTTTACCCTAATATTCGCTCCATCGCTGGCCCCAGCGCCAGATATTTTCAGGAGTTTGACCATGACCAGCTTTGTTGTTTCTTCCTATCCCACTGAGCACCCCGGCGTCGCCCGTCTGCAGGCGGCGGCCGAGGGATGGACCGAATTGCGCCGCCGTTTGTCCGGCGGCCGGGGCTTGGCCACTGCCTTGCTCGCCGGCCTGGCCGCAGCGGTGCTGGTGGTCGCTTTCCAGGTGATGGACAGCCTGGCTGAAGGCCATCTCTTGGTGATCTGGATGGGCGCCTGGTTGGCTGGCTTTGCAGCGCTGGCTTTGCTTGCAGCGCCTTCGCGCCAGTTGGCCTCCTTGTTGATCCGCTCGGTGGGGGGCCGCTTGCAGCGCCTGGCCGAGCAGCGGGCCGATGAGCGCATGTGGGCGCTGGCCTGCCAGGACTCGCGGGTGATGAGCGACCTGATGATCGCCACCCAGCGCGATCTGGATCAGCCCGCATCGGCGCGCTGAGCTCGTGCAGACGGCTGGCTGCGGCCAGCTTGCCTCAAGAAAAAAGCCACCTTGCAGGTGGCTTTTTTCATGGCGCTGCAGCCAGGGCCGCAGCGTGGCGTGCACGGGGATGGGCCCCGCCCTTAGGCGGCCAGTCGCTTTTCAATGGCAGCGCGGGTGTCTTCCAGTTCCTGGGGCAGGTGGTGTTTGAGTTGCTGGAACAGCTCGGCGTGCAGCGCCATCTCCTTGACCCAGGCGGCTTGGTCAATGCTGGTGACTTGGCTGAAGTCGCCGGCCGTGAAATCGAGCCCCGTCCAGTTGAGGTCCTCGTAGCGGGGGGTGATGCCCATCACACCGTCGCTGCCCTGACCCTGGCCTTCGATGCGGTCGATCATCCACTTGAGCACCCGCATGTTCTCGCCATAACCAGGCCAGACAAACTTGCCGTCCTCGCCCTTGCGGAACCAGTTGGTGGTGTAGATCTTGGGAAGCTTGGCGCCGGAGGCGCCGAGTTTCTTGCCCAAGTCCAGCCAGTGCTGGAAGTAGTCGCTCATGTTGTAGCCCGCAAAGGGCAGCATGGCAAACGGATCGCGCCGCACCACGCCCTGCTGGCCGGCCGCGGCCGCGGTGGTCTCCGAGCCCATGGTGGCGGCCATGTAGATGCCTTCGACCCAGTTGCGCGCCTCGCTGACCAGCGGCACCGTGGTCGAGCGGCGGCCGCCGAAAATGAAGGCGTCAATTGCCACACCGGCCGGGTCATCCCAGGCCGCGTCGAGCGCCGGGTTGTTGATGGCCGAGACGGTAAAGCGGGCGTTCGGATGGGCCGCCTTGGCGCCAGTCTCCTTGGCGATCTGCGGGGTCCAGTCCTTGCCTTGCCAGTCGGTCAGGTGATCGGGCAGCTTGCCGCTGTCCTTTTCCATGCCCTCCCACCAAACGTCACCATCGTCGGTTAGAGCTACATTGGTAAAGATCACGTCCTTGTTGAGCGTGTCCATGCAGTTCGGGTTGGTGTGGTAGTTGGTGCCCGGTGCGACCCCAAAATAGCCCGCTTCCGGGTTGATGGCGCGCAGGCGGCCGTCGGCCGAGGGCTTGATCCAGGCGATGTCATCACCAATGGTGGTGACCTTCCAGCCTTCGAAGCCCTTGGGCGGCACCAGCATGGAGAAATTGGTTTTGCCGCAGGCGCTGGGGAAGGCTCCAGCCACATGGTACTTTTTGCCCTCGGGGCTGGTCACGCCCAGGATCAGCATGTGCTCGGCCAGCCAGCCCTGGTCGTGGCCCATGATGGAGGCGATGCGCAGCGCAAAGCACTTCTTGCCCAGCAGCGCATTGCCGCCATAGCCCGAGCCATAGGACCAGATTTCACGCGTCTCGGGGTAGTGGACGATGTACTTGGTCTTGTTGCAGGGCCAGGAGACATCTTTTTGGCCGGCCTGCAGGGGGGCGCCGACGGTGTGCACGCAGGGCACGAAAGCGCCTTCGGCGCCCAGCACCTCGTAGACCGCCCGCCCCATGCGCGTCATGATCTTCATATTGACGGCGACATAAGGGCTGTCAGACAGCTCGATGCCGATGTGGGCGATGTGCGAGCCGAGTGGGCCCATGGAAAACGGCACGACGTACATGGTGCGGCCCTGCATGCAGCCGTCAAACAACGGCTTGAGCGTGGCGCGCATCTCGGCTGGATCGACCCAGTTGTTGGTCGGGCCAGCATCTTCCTTCTTCTGCGAGCAGATGAAGGTGCGGTCTTCCACACGGGCCACATCGGTGGGGTCGGACCAGGCCAGATAGCTGCCGGGGCGCTTGACGGGGTCGAGCTTCTTGAAGGTGCCGGCGTCCACCAATTGCTGGCACAGGCGGTCGTACTCTTCCTGGCTGCCGTCGCACCAGTGGATGCGAGCGGGCTTGCAGATGGCGGCCATATCGGCCACCCAGGCGACCAGTTTGGCGTTTTTCACATAAGCCGGGACCTGGAGGTCCAGGCCTTGCATGGCGGGATGGTTCATAGGAAAGCTCCAAAGTTAAAAACGTGATCTCGACGGCCGCCGTGCAGTGGCGGGCGGCTGTCGAGATGACGCTGTGGGGGTGCTGCGGCTCCTGGCTGATCCCGCTCGCGGGATCTTGGGCAGAACCGTCTACATGCGCGGGGAGGCCTGAATTCTATGGACTCGCCTGAAAACGCGCTGTCATCCGCGCCCAAACTCCATGCAAAACACGCATAACGTTATGCGTGAGGTGATAGTCCACTGGGAAAACCCTGGGACGCAAAGCTGCATAGTCAACTATGCTTGCGCCCGCCTACGCTGAGTTGGCTCAGACGGAAGGCTTCATCAGGTCTGGCGGAGCGCACGATGTCACTGGTCGATACCCATATCCATGTTTTTGTGCGGGGG
>JBAXEN010000217.1:0-7454 GCA_037140415.1 Betaproteobacteria bacterium
CCGCGGTGCTGATCGCCTGGGTGTAGGCCGTGCTCAGTTCCGAGCGCGCGGTCGACAGCTCGGCGTCCGTGGCGTAGGTATTGCCCAAGTTGGTGATGGAGCCGTTGATCGAGACGATGGCGTCGCCGATCTTCTTGAGCGTGTCGTAGTCGCTCAGCGCATTGGCTTTGACCGTGTTGACCACGCCGGTGAGCGTGCCGAGCAGAGTTTCGAGCTTGCCCAAGGTGTCGCCGGAGGTCGTGGCTGTGCCCTTCAGGCCCGACACCGCGGTGCTGATCGCCTGGGTGTAGGCCGTGCTCAGTTCCGAGCGCGCGGTCGATAGCTCGGCGTCCGTTGCGTAGGTGTTGCCCAGGTTGGTGATCGAGCCGTTGATCGAGACGATGGCGTCACCGATCTTCTTGAGCGTGTCGAAGTTGGTCAAGGCGCCCGCCTTGATCGTGTTGACCACGCCGGTGAGCGTGCTGAGCAGCGCTTCGAGCTTGCCCAAGGTGTCGCCGGCGGTCGTGGCCGTACCCTTCAGGCCCGACACCGCGGTGCTGATCGCCTGCGTGTAGGCCGTGCTCAGCTCCGAGCGTGCGGTCGACAGCTCGGCGTCCGTGGCGTAGGTGTCGCCCAGGTTGTTGATCGAGCCGTTGATCGAGACAATCGCGTCACCGATCTTCTTAAGCGTGTCGTATTCGCTCAGCGCATTGAGCTTGACCGTGTCGACCACGCCGGTCAGCGTGCCGAGCAGAGCTTCGAGCTTGCCCAGCGTGTCGCCGGCGGTCGTGGCACTCCCTTTCAGGTCCGACACCGCGGTGCTGATCGCCTGGGTGTAGGCAGTGGTCAGGCCGTTGACCGCTGCCGCCAGCCCAGAATCCGGGGCGGAGTTACCGCCCTGGCTCGCGAGCGAAATATTGATCTTGGTGATCTCGTCGCCGATCTTTTTGAGCGTGTCGAAGTTGGTCAAGGCGCCCGCCTTGATCGTGTTGACCACGCCGGTGAGCGTGCCCAGCAGAGTTTCGAGCTTGCCCAGCGTGTCGCCAGCGGTCGTGGCACCGCCCTTCAGACCCGACACCGCGGTGCCGATCGCCTGGGTGTAGGCCGTGCTCAGTTCCGAGCGCGCGGTCGATAGCTCGGCGTCCGTGGCGTAGGTATTGCCCAGGTTGTTGATCGAGGTGTTGATCGAGGTGATCGCCTCGCCAATCTTCTTGAGCGTGTCAAAGGCTGCAGGCGCGTCGGCCTTGATGGTGTTGACCACGCCGGTGAGCGTGCCGAGCAGGGCTTCGAGCTTGCCCAAGGTGTCGCCGGCGGTCGTGGCCGTGCCTTTCAGGCCCGACACCGCGGTGCTGATCGACTGGGTGTAGGCCGTGCTCAACTCCGAGCGTGCGGTCGACAGTTCTGCGTCCGTGGCGTAGGTGTTGCCCAGGTTGGTGATGGAGCCGTTGATCGAGACGATGGCGTCGCCAATCTTCTTGAGCGTGTCAAAGGCTGTAGGCGCGTCGGCCTTGATGGTGTTGACTACGCCGGTGAGCGTGCCGAGCAGAGATTCGAGCTTGCCCAAGGTGTCGCCAGCGGTCGTGGCCGTGCCCTTGAGGCCCGACACCGCGGTGCTGATCGCCTGGGTGTAGGCCGTGCTCAGCTCCGAGCGCGCGGTCGACAGCTCGGCGTCCGACGCGTAGGTGTTGCCCAGGTTGTTGATGGAGCCGTTGATCGAGACGATGGCGTCGCCGATCTTCTTGAGCGTGTCGTAGTCGCTCAGCGCATTGGCCTTGACCGTGTTGACCACGCCGGTGAGCGTGCCGAGCAGAGCTTCGAGCTTGCCCAAGGTGTCGCCGGCGGTCGTGGCCGTGCCCTTGAGGCCCGACACCGCGGTGCTGATCGCCTGGGTGTAGGCCGTGCTCAGCTCCGAGCGCGCGGTCGACAGCTCGGCGTCCGACGCGTAGGTGTTGCCCAGGTTGTTGATGGAGCCGTTGATCGAGACGATGGCGTCGCCGATCTTCTTGAGCGTGTCGTAGTCGCTCAGCGCATTGAGCTTGACCGTGTTGACCACGCCGGTGAGCGAGCCGAGCAGTGCTTCGAGCTTGCCCAGCGTGTCGCCGGCGGTCGTGGCTGTGCCCTTGAGGCCTGACACCGCGGTGCTGATCGCCTGGGTGTAGGCTGTGCTCAGTTCCGAGCGCGCGGTCGACAACTCGGCGTCCGTTGCGTAGGTGTTGCCCAGGGTGGTGATCGAGCCGTTGATCGAGACGATGGCGTCGCCGACCTTCTTGAGCGTGTCGAAGCTGGTCGAGGCGCCCGCCTTGATCGTGTTCACATCGCCCGTCAGCGTCGATACCTGCGCCGTCAATTTGGGCAGAGACGAGGCCGAGTCCTTTTGGATCTCGCTGACGATGCTGGCTGCGACGCTGTCTGTGCTGACGGCAGCGACGGCTTTTCCGTCGGCATCGGTATAGGCTGTGCGGTACAACACCGTGCTGCTGGACCCGTCGGCGGAGAGCCGCTCCACACTCACAAAGCCGGTTTCGCCCGTGCCAAAACCAACGAGTGTGATGCTTGCAAGCTTGGTCTTGACGAGGTCAAGGTCGGCGCTACTCAGGGTTTTGTTGTTAGGCACCTGAATCGTCAGGCGCCCCAAGCCGGTCACACTGGCAATGGATTCCGAGGCCAGGAACTGGTCCAAGGTGAGCGTCAGGCCCGAGTTCACGATGAAGACCGTTCCTGCAGGGATGGTGACCTGGCGGAAGTCGGCGTTGCCCTTGGCCACTTCAATCGTGGCGATGTTTTGCAAGTAGCTGTCGGCTGTGAGCAAGACTTTGTCTTTGACGTCAACAAAGTCAAAGGAGATGCGCTCTACGCCCACCAGGTCCTGCGCGTCAAGTTTCAGAACCCGGAAGTTGCCGTCGCTGTCCGCAATGTCATCCACCTTGATGTGGACAGCATCCTGCCCGGCTCGCAAGTTACCGGCCAGCGAGATGGTGTATGCGTCGCCCGCGTTGATGGCCAAAATGTCGTCAGCGGCGGTGCCACTGAAGTTGACCAGCAGCGACGTACCGGGGCCCGCGGTGAAGTCGTAAAAGCCCGCAATGTCGGCAAACTTGGCCACGGCCGCGCCGGCAGCGGTGAGGCCGCCGCGCGAGAACGTGGCGCTGCCGTCGGCGGCCACATTGACGGTGATGGGGCCCTTGGCGCTGCCGCCGAAGGTAACCATTTTGCCGGCCGTATCAACAGCCGCCGAGAAGGTAAAGCCCGCAGAAGACACAGGGGTGGCGTCGATGGCGGTGAACAGCACGTCGGCCTGTTCGCTGGCGACGTCTTCCACGGATTTGGCGCTGGAAATCGAGTCCAGGGCCGAAGAAAGCGATTTCAGGTCGGCCCCATCAACCACCGTGCCGCTGGGCAAGGTTTTGGTGAAGTCGGTGACCACCTGGCTCAAGGTGTTGTTGATCAGTGTGGCGCCGGTACCAGCCGAGGCCGGAGCGTCTTTGAGCACCGTGGCCAGCGACTTGGCCGCGTTCTCGAACTGGGTGGAATCGCCGGCGGCAATCACCTGCAAGGTGGTGGCGACCATGACGCCGGCCTTGTAGGCCAGGATCGCCGACGCGTCGCCGTTTTTGGCCAGAGCAACAGGGTCTGTTTTGAGGACATCAAAGCTGGCCGGAATATTGAGTGCGGTCAGCACTTTCTCGGTGGCTGCTTTGACGTCGGCCGCAGAGGCGTTGTTGCCGGCGATCGTTTGAATCAGAGTGGTCACCGGGCTGACGGTGGTCGCCCCCTCGGGAGCCGTCAATGTGCCTGTGAAACGCATGCCGGTGGAAGCATCGATCCCGCCCACCACTTTGATGGGGCCGGTTCCAGTCAGTCCGGTGTATTTTCCGTTCGCGTCGGTGACAACGGTGTTGCCCGAGCCGTTGACCCGCGACACGGTCGCTCCCGCCAGGTAGCCGTCAAGCGCTGTTCCTCCCGCCGGCAAGGGCGAGCCTGAACCGCCGGCGGCCGTGCTGCTGCCACCGCCACCGCCGCCGCCACCAGCGGCCGCCAGGGCCAGGGCACCGAGAGCCAGAGCCCAGACGTTGCCGGAACCGGCCGTTTCAAGGCCAGAAAAAATCGAGCCAGACTTGGCCTGTGTGGGTGCTTGGCCAGCGCCTGCGTCAGACTTGACAGCGCCGCCTGCCGGCTCCGTCATTGCGTAGTTGGTGCCCAAGCCATATTCAATAGGAGCAGCTTCTGCCGCCCCGATGGCTTGTGCCGATGGCTCAGCCTGGCTGAAGAAAAACTCGACCTGCGGTGCCGCGTCTTTCAGCACCAAGGGCTGGTCAAGATCTGGCGATTCGATCCATAAGTCTTTGCCCACCGCCTTGGCTTTGGCCTTGGCATGTCGCGCCTCAAGACCGGTGGCCGTATCGACCAACACAACCCTAGAACCAGCCGGCAGGCGAGCCGACGCGAGTTCAGCAAGTGACAGGAGGAGCCTTTTCCCATCACTCGTGAGCACTGAGGCACTGATATGGAAATTAGATTGAGCGGCCATGGTTATATGAAAAAAAAGTTTACGATATCTTACAACAATAATTAACAGTTTCAAACTGTTGCCAACTTAACCTGAACAGCAAAAAATGTACTACTAAAGATATAAATTTATAAAAAATTTATACCAAATAGACATTATTTCGATGGTGTATTTTTCATCTCATCGACCCTGCGCGATCGCAGCGAGCCTCCCAAGAGGCTCGGTCGACTTCTGATCCTGATGGGGAGGGGCCGTTGTTTTCACGCCCATGCAGGACAGCCCCATCCTTACCACCTTGTTGACGTGGCCCCGCAGCTGCTTGGGTCAGGCTGGGCCGCAGGCTGGCCATGACTTGCCTGCAGCACTGGGGCCGGTGATCAGCACGCTGCGGCTCGGGGTCGGCCCAGTCGCTCAGAACCGGGCACCTGGGCTGAGCAAACCAGGGTAGACACTGGCAAGCGGCGATGAGGTGCAGCCTTGGGATGGCGCATGAGCACAAGCTCTATCCCTTGTGCACCCGAGTAGCCGTACCTGGTTCGGCCACCAAGCACCCGGGGTGCATTCAACGCCAGGCAGGCGATCATGAACAGAATGATCTGTGAGAGCGCGATGGCTCTGTCGACCCGCTGGCTCGGGGCCAGGCTGCCAGCCGCGGCCTGTTCAATCGATGCTGATTTTCCGCTCCTTGACCACCCGGCCCCACAAGGTGATTTGCTGTTCAATGAACAATTGGGCCTGTTCGGGCGTGGTGCGCTGCATTTCACCGCCCAGTTGTGCCACGCGCTGGCGTACCTCTGGGGCTTCGAGCGCCCGACCCAACGCCGCCGCCAGGCGGTTGACGATGGCCGCTGGCGTGGCCGCGGGCACAAAGACGGCATTCCATTCGTAAATCTCCGCGCCTTTGACGCCGGCCTCTGCCAGTGAGGGTATGGCGGGCAGGATCGCAGAGCGCTTGGCAGAAGTCACCGCGAGTGCACGCAGTTTGCCGCTTTGCACATGCTGCAGTGTGGAGGCGAGGTTCCCAAAAAACAGCGGCACCTGCCCGCCAACAACGTCGTTGAGGGCAGGGCCACCGCCTTTGTAGGGAATGTGCACCATATCAACGCCCGCAGCTGACTCAAACAAGGCGCCGGCCAGGTGCTGGGCCGAGCCATTGCCCGAGGAGGCATACGCCACCGAATCCTTGCTCTTTTTGGCGGTCGCGATCAACTCCGCGACGCTCTGGGGAGGAAAGGCCGCATGCACCAGCACCACGTTCGGAAACAGGGCGACCACCCCAATCGGCTTGAAAGCCTTCACGCTGTCATAAGGGAGTTTGGGGTAGAGCGCTGGGTTGACGGCGAAGGACGACGCGTCGAGCATCAGGGTGTAGCCGTCGGCCGGTGCTTTGGCCACAGCGGCCGCGCCGATCTGGCCACCGGCACCGGGCCTGTTCTCCACGACCACCGATTGCCCCAGAGCCTCGGCCATCTTGGGCGCGATCAGCCGGGCCATCGCATCAGCCCCGCCGCCGGGTGGGTAGGTGACGATCAGCGAGATGGGCTTGCTCGGGAAGCCCGATTCTGGCTGCGCCCAGACCGAGGACGCGCCGAGCAGCGCGATGAGGGCCCAGGCCGTCAGGCGGCCGATTTTTGTCGGTGATGAGGTGCTGCGCATCGGAGTCTCTCTGGATTAGGCAGGTGCCGCCATGGCGTTTGACCTGGCGGACTTGCTCATGCCCCGTCTGCCCAAGCTCGCTGGCTTGGGCCATGTTACAAGCCCCGAGACCGCCCCTTACCATACGAGGGTCACCTCAATCCTTGGAGTTCCTTGATGGCCAGCGAGACCCACAGCGGCGCTATGAGCAGCGAACGCAAGATGCTGCAGGAGGCGGCGCGCGAGTTCGCCATGCAGGAGGTCCTGCCCCTGGCCAACCAACTCGATCCGCAGCGCGCTGACATGCCGCGCGCGCTCATCGACAAGATGGCCGAGCTGGGCTACTTCGGCGTCACCATCCCCGAGCAGTACGGGGGCATGGGCCTGGGTTGCTTTGAGTATTGCCTGATCGCCGAGGAGCTGTCGCGCGCCTGGATGAGCGTGGGCTCGATCATCGCCCGTGGCAATACCTTCATGGGCTCACAGTTGCTCAATGAGGAGCAGCGCGCTGCCATCATGCCGCGGGTCGCTCGGGGTCAGTATCTGGGTGCGCTCGCCCTGTCGGAGCCGGCGACCGGCTCAGACCTGGCCAATGTGTCGTGCCGGGCGCGGCGCGAGGGCGACGAGTGGGTCATCACTGGCAGCAAGTACTGGTGTACCTTTGCCGACGGCGCCGACTTCATCTACCTCTTGGCGCGCACCTCGCCCGATATCGACCCCTCCCGCAAGCATGAGGGCATCAGCGCCTTCATCATTGACAAACCGCGGGGCAGCTTTCCCAAGGGCATTGCCGGCTCGCCCATCCCAAAAATTGGCTACTTCGGCTGGAAGACCTGGGAATTGGCCTTTGACGGCTACCGCGTGCCTGCAAGTGCCTTGATGGGCCAGGAGGGCCGGGCCTTTGCCGCCTTTTCGCGCGGCCTGGAGACCTACCGTGCCCATACCGCCGCCCGCTCCATCGGGCTGGCGCGAGGTGCTCTGGAAGATGCGAGCAAGTATGCGCAGGAGCGCATCCAGTTCGACCAGCCGATTGCTCACTTTCAGGCCATACGGTTTAAGCTGGCCCAAATGGCGACCGAGATTGAAGCGGCGCGCCAGCTCAACTACCACGTGTGTCGCCAGATTGACCAAGGGCTGCGCTGTGACACCGAAGCGGCCATGACCAAGCTGTTTGCGTCCGAAATGTCCGAGCGGGTCTGCAGCGAGGCGATGCAGATCTTGGGCGGTGCCGGCTACACCACGCACTATGCGGTGGAGCGCTATTGGCGCGACGCGCGGCTGACCAAGATTTTCGAAGGCACCTCGGAGATACAGCTCAAGATCATCTCCGACC
>JBAXEN010000218.1:0-7450 GCA_037140415.1 Betaproteobacteria bacterium
CCAAGCTGGCCATCGGCTACACGCTCGACGAGCTGCGCAACGAGATCACCGGCGGGGCCACCCCGGCGTCTTTCGAACCCTCGATCGACTACGTGGTCACCAAGATTCCGCGCTTTGCCTTCGAGAAATTTCCGCAGGCCGATTCGCGCCTGACCACCCAGATGAAGTCGGTGGGCGAGGTCATGGCCATGGGCCGCACCTTCCAGGAATCCTTCCAGAAAGCCCTGCGGGGGCTGGAAGTCGGTGTGGATGGCATGAATGAGAAAACCCAGGACCGCGAGGTGCTGGAAAAGGAGCTGGGCGCCCCCGGCCCTGACCGCATCTGGTATGTGGGCGATGCTTTTGCGCAGGGCATGAGCGTCGACGAGGTCCATGCGCTGACCCGCATCGACCCCTGGTTCTTGGTGCAGATCGAGCAGATCGTCAAGATCGAGCTGGAACTTGAAACCAAGAGCCTGGATGACATCGACGCCGCCACCTTGCGCCAGCTCAAGCAAAAAGGGTTTTCTGATCGCCGCTTGGCCCGCCAGCTGCGCACCACCGACCAGGCCATCCGCGAGCGCCGGCGGGCGCTGGGTGTGCGGCCGGTCTACAAGCGGGTCGATACCTGCGCCGCCGAATTTGCCACCCGCACCGCTTACATGTACTCGACCTACGAGGCCGAAGGCAGCGAGTGTGAGTCTGAGCCCTCGGAGCGCAAAAAAATCATCGTGCTCGGTGGTGGCCCCAACCGGATCGGTCAAGGCATCGAGTTCGATTACTGCTGCGTGCATGCGGCCCTGGCCTTGCACGAAGACGGCTATGAGACCATCATGGTCAACTGCAACCCCGAGACCGTCTCGACCGACTACGACACCTCCGATCGCCTTTACTTCGAGCCGCTGACTCTGGAAGATGTACTGGAGATTGTCGATAAGGAAAAGCCGCTGGGCGTGATCGTTCAGTACGGTGGCCAGACGCCGCTCAAGCTCGCGCTCGACCTCGAGCGCAACGGCGTGCCCATCATCGGCACCTCGCCTGACATGATCGATGCGGCCGAAGACCGCGAGCGCTTTCAGAAGCTGCTGCATGGTCTGGGCTTGCGCCAGCCGCCCAATGCGACGGCCCGCACCGAGCCTGAGGCGTTAGAGAAAGCCGGCCAGCTCGGCTACCCCTTGGTGGTGCGGCCCAGCTATGTGCTCGGCGGCCGCGCGATGGAGATCGTTCACGAGCAGCGCGACCTCGAGCGCTACATGCGCGAGGCGGTCAAGGTCAGCAACGACTCGCCGGTGCTGCTCGACCGCTTCCTCAACGACGCCATCGAATGCGATGTCGACTGCCTGCGTGACCCGGCCGGCAAGACCTTCATCGGCGGCGTGATGGAGCACATTGAACAGGCTGGCGTGCACTCAGGCGACTCGGCCTGCTCCTTGCCACCGTATTCGCTCTCGGCCGCGACCGTGACCGAGATCAAGCGCCAGACCGCGGCCATGGCGGCCGCCCTGAATGTGGTGGGCCTGATGAATGTGCAGTTCGCCATTCAGCATGTGGACGGCCAGGACGTGATCTATGTGCTCGAGGTCAACCCTCGGGCCTCGCGCACCGTGCCTTTCGTGAGCAAGGCCACCGGCATACAGTTGGCCAAAGTGGCGGCGCGTTGCATGGTTGGTCAGACCCTGGCCGAACAAGGCATAGGCGCCGAGGTGGTGCCGCCTTACTTCAGCGTCAAGGAAGCGGTCTTCCCCTTCGTCAAGTTTCCGGGCGTCGACACCATCCTCGGTCCGGAGATGAAGTCCACCGGCGAGGTGATGGGCGTGGGCCGCACCTTTGGCGAGGCCTTCGTTAAGTCGCAGCTGGGCGCGGGCACCCGTTTGCCGACTGCCGGGCGGGTGTTTCTGACCGTCAAGAACAACGACAAGCCACGCGCAGTCGACGTGGCGCGCGCCCTCAAAGCCCTGGGCTTTGACCTGGTGGCCACCAAGGGTACGGCGGCCGCCATCTCGGCGGCCGGCATTGCCTGCACCTTGGTCAACAAGGTCACCGAGGGAAGGCCGCATGTGGTGGACATGATCAAGAACGATGAAATCGTGATGGTCATCAACACGGTGGAAGAGCGCCGCAACGCGATCGCTGATTCGCGCCAAATCCGTACCTCGGCCCTGGCTGCGCGCGTTACCACCTTCACCACCATTGCCGGCGCTGAAGCGGCCGTCGAGGGCATGAAGTACCTTCAGCACCTCACGGTCACCTCTTTGCAGGAGTTGCACAGCCAACTGGCCACGCGCTGAAAGTCCCTGCGGCCCGGCTTCGCCGGGCTGCAGGCATGCATTACACTTTCCCGAAAATATCGTTTGTTCACCGCCCCCGGGCAACCGGCGGCGGTTTCTCTTTTTTCCCTGGAGACGGTTCATGACCACCCTTCCCATCACCAAGCGCGGCGCCGAGAAGCTCAAGGCCGAGCTGCATCAGCTCAAGACCGTAGAGCGGCCGGCGGTGATCGCCGCGATCGCCGAGGCCCGGGCTCAGGGTGACCTCAGTGAGAACGCCGAGTACGACGCGGCCAAGGATCGCCAGGGCTTTGTCGAAGGACGCATCCAGGAAATCGAAGGCAAGCTCTCGGCCGCACAGATCATTGACCCGGCCGAGGTCGACGCCGGTGGCAAGGTGGTGTTTGGCTCGACGGTGAAGCTGGAAGAAGAAAGCAGCGGCGAGCAGGTGAGCTACCAGATCGTTGGCGAAGACGAGGCCGACCTCAAGCTGGGGCTGATCAATGTCAGCTCGCCCATTGCGCGCGCCCTCATCGGCAAGGAGGAGGGTGACGTCGCTGAGGTCCAGGCCCCTGGCGGTGTCAAGCGCTACGAGATCGTCTCGGTCAGCTATCGCTGATGCCGGGCCCTGATGTCTGAACTGCAGCGCCTGCGCTGGGCCAGCCTGGCCGCTGGCCTGTGGTGGGGCAGTCTGAGCGCGCTGTGCTTTGTGGTGGTGCCACTGCTGTTTGCCCACCTGCCCAGTGCGGCCCTGGCCGGTGGCATGGCCGCCCGGCTTTTCTCGGCCCAGACCTGGTTGTCCTGTGCCTGCGGCTTGCTGCTGCTGATGGCGGTGTCCCGGTCCGAGTCGCAGACTCTGGCCGCCTGGTCACAGGCCTTGATGCGACCCGTGGTGGCCGGCCTCTTGCTGGCCTTGCTGCTCGAATTGGCGGTGGCCCCGCGTATTGTGGCGGCCCGCGCTGAAGGACAGTCGCTGCGCCTGTGGCATGGCCTGGGCAGTGCCATGCTGGCGCTGCAGTGGTTGTGCGCCAGCGCCGCATTCTGGCGCCTGGCGCGGCGCTGATTTAGCCAGCGCTCAGCTCGGCTGCCTGCAGGGTATTGACCAGCAGCATGGTGATGGTCATCGGACCGACGCCACCAGGCACTGGGGTGATGTAGCCGGCCACCTCGCTGACCCCGGCAAAGTCCACATCGCCGCACAGCTTGCCCTCATCGTCGCGGTTCATGCCCACGTCGATCACCACCGCGCCGGGTTTGACCATGTCGGCCGTCAAGACATGGCGCTTGCCCACCGCGGCCACGATCACGTCGGCCTGCAGGGTGTGTGCCTTGAGGTCCGGTGTGCGCGAATGGCAGACGGTGACGGTGGCGTCTTGCTGCAGCAGCATCAAGGCCATGGGCTTGCCGACGATGTTGCTGCGACCGATCACCACCGCATGCTTGCCGCGCAGGCTGTAGCCGATGGACTCGAGCATCTTCATGCAGCCGTAGGGGGTGCAGGGCCAAAAGCCGGGCAGGCCAGTCATCAGCGCGCCGGCACTGGCCACATGAAAGCCGTCGACGTCCTTGGCCGGGCTGATCGCCTCGATCACCGTCTGCGCGTCGATGTGCGGCGGCAGCGGCAGTTGCACCAAGATGCCGTGGATGGCTGGATCTGCATTGAGGGCATCGATGCGTTTGAGCAAGTCGGCCTGGCTCAGGCTGGCGTCGTACTTTTCAAGCACCGAATGCAGGCCGGCGGCTTCGCAGGCCTTGACCTTGTTGCGCACATAGACCTGGCTGGCCGGGTTCTCGCCCACCAGCACCACCGCCAGACCGGCGGTGATGCCACGGGCCTGCAGGGCTTGTGTGCGCAGCGCCACCTCGGCGCGCAGGCGGGCGGACAAGGCGTTGCCGTCGATCAGTTGGGCCTTCATATCAGCTCGGGGCTTGTGAGTGGGGGGATGAAAAACGCCCGCATTGAGCGGGCGCGCGATTGCGGCGGCGGTGGGTTCAGGCCTTGGCGGTGGTCGATGAGCCCAGTGCGATCTTGAGCAGGTCGGCCACGGTGTTGGCGTTGAGCTTTTCCATGATGTTGGCGCGGTGCGCTTCGACCGTCTTGATGCTGATGCCCAGGTCGTCGGCGATTTGCTTGTTCAAGCGGCCAGCGACGATGCGCTCGAGCACCTGAGCCTCGCGCGAGGTCAGCTTGGCCAGCAAGGCGTCTCGGCTGGCGCTGTTTTGGTATTCATTGAAGCTTTCCCGCGCCTGTTCGAGCATGCGCTCGACCAGGCTGAGCAGAGCCTCTTCCTGGAAAGGCTTCTGGATGAAGTCCATCGCGCCTTTTTTCATGGTGCTGACGGCCATCGGTACGTCACCGTGACCGGTGATGAAAACCACCGGCAGTGGGCTTTTGCGCTCGATCAGCCGGTCTTGCAGTTCCAGCCCGGTCATGCCGCCCATGCGGATATCGACGATCAGGCAGGCTACCTCGCGCGGGTCGTAACGGCTCAAAAAGGTTTCGGCCGAGTCATAGCAGCGCACCCGGTAGTCCTTGCCTTCGAGCAACCATTGCAGCGAGTCGCGCACGCCCTCGTCGTCGTCCACAACATACACCGTGCCTTTTTTCGGAATCAAGCTCATGCGAACCTTGCTAAAGCGTGGCGGTTGAAAAATTCATCGTCTCAGGGAGGCCTCAACGGACTCCACGGACTGCCCAGGGACAGGTGCCGCAGTCTCTGAGGTGGCGGGCAGCCAGAAGGTAAATCGGCAGCCTAACACTTCTTCACCATTGTAGAGGTTCTCGGCTTCCAGCCGCCCCTGGTGGGACTCCACGATGCTGCGGCACAGCTTGAGCCCTATGCCCATGCCCTCGGCCTTGGTGGAATAGAAAGCTTCGAAGAGGCGCTTGCTGTTTTCTTCCGACAGGCCGTGGCCGGAGTCGAGCACGGCAAATTCAACCATCGCCTCCTGATCGGGCGTCTGGTGGTGGCTGACCCGCAACTCGACCCTGCGGCGGGCGGTGGGGCGGCCGGCCTGTTCGATGGACTCGGCCGCGTTTTTGAGCAAATTGATCAACACCTGCTCGATCAGAATCGGATCGACCATGATCTGGGGAAGACTGGGCGCGATGTAGTGACTCAGTCGCACATGGTGGCGGCGCAGCTCAATGTCGGCCAGCTCCATCGCGTTGCTAACGATGGTGGCCACATCCGAGGGCGTCCGGTTGGGCTCGCTGCGTTTGACGAAGGCGCGGATGCGGTGAATGATCTGGCCGGCGCGTTGGGCCTGACGGGCGGTCTTGTCGAGTGCGCCGACCAGATCGGCGGTGTCAATGTTGCCGCGCTCGATGCGCGAGACCATACCCTTGCAGTAGTTGCTGATCGCGGTCAGGGGCTGATTGAGTTCGTGTGCCACCGAGGAGGCCATCTCACCCATGGTGATCAGGCGGCTGGCGGTCTGGGCCCGCTCGGCCTGCATGGCCGCTTGCTCCTCGGCTTGCCGCCGTGGGGTGATGTCGGTGGCGATCATCATTTGCGCCAGCCGTCCGTCAACCCAGCTGAGGTAGCGCGAACGTACCTCCAGCCACTTGCCCAGTTCGGGCACAAAAATCTCGGCGTTTTCAGCCGCGGCGGCGGTCAGGGTGTGGGTGGGCAGGCCGGCCAGCGAGTCGACCGGATCGAGCAGGTCGTCACTGGGCGCTACCGCCGGCATGCCTGCTTGTGTGATCAGTTGCAGGTGGCCCGCCACGTCGCCGCCAAACCAGGCCCGGTAGAGCCGGTTGGCAAACAGCAATTCGGCGCTGTCGAGCGGAGCCACCGACACGGCCGCATCCAGCCCTTCCAGCACGGTGGTAAAGCGCTCATAGGAATTGGACAGTTCTTCCCGGATGCGCTTGGGCTCGGTGATGTCGGTCATCGAAGTCATCCAGCCGGCCTGTTGCCCACGCGGATCGATCAGCGGTGAGACATACATCCGGGCATCAAAAATCGAGCCGTCCTTGCGCTTGACCCGCACCTCAAAGCCGCCAGATGTCGAACGGCCTGCCAGTTCCTCGTCGAGCCTGGCCATCAGCCAGTCCACGTCGTCGTCGGGCCAGTAGGGAAAGGGGGCGGTGCGGCCGACCAGTTCCGGCTCGCTCCAGCCGGTCATCTGGCAAAAAGCCGGGTTCACATAGGTAATGCGGCCCTGCAGATCGAGCGCCCGCATGCCGGTGAGCATGGAGTTTTCCATTGCCCGCCGGAAATTGGTTTCAGTCACCAGCGCTTCCTGGGCCTGCACCCGGCGGCGGGTGTGGCGCCAGGTGCCCAGCAGCATCCAGACGGTGAGCACACTGAGCGCGCTGACCAGCCAGAAAAATCCGCTGCCTACCACCCCCAGCGAAGCCCGATAGCCCTGGGCCCGGATCAGCAGGCCATTGCCCACCGGCGAGACCGGGATTTCGTACACGGCTGCCTCCTGGTACCAGGGCAGTAATTTGGCCGCTGTCGGCCGAGTCGGTGGCAGGCTGCCGGCCATGATCTGGCCCTGATCGTCGGTCAGCGCCACCGCATAGCGCGCGCTGACCTCCGGCGGCACGCCAAAGCGCAGCAGGGCATCGAGTGAGTATTCGCCCAGAATCACGCCGTCAAAGCGCCCTTGGTTATCCAGCGGAATTTGCAACTGCAGGGTGGGGATGCTTGCCGCCGTCTCGCTGCCCGCGCCCAGGGGCCGCGAATACACCGGCTGGCGCAGATCGCGCACCAGCCCAAAGGTCTGCTCGGTCTCGCCAGCGGCCAGCGTGTCGCCGGCTTGCCTCTGCTGCGCCGGTCCGGCGCTGGGCGAGGCATAGATGGCGCGCACCCGGCGCCGCGCATCGACCCAGCTGACCGCCAGCAGTTCCGGATGCTGGTTGGCCATGGTTTCGGCCTGCTGCGCAAAATCGGCGAGCCGGATTTCCCGGTTAGAGACATCGCGCGTCAGCCGCATGAGCTGTTCTTGGCGCTCGAGCAGGCGAAGGCGCAGGCGCTGTTGGGCGTATTCCACGTCGCGGCGCACAGCTTCGGCTTCGCGATCTATCTCTTCGATGCGCAAATAAGCGAAGGCGGCGGTCACCGCTGCCAGAAAGAGCACCACGGCCAGCAAGGGGCCGAGCGTGACGAAGCGGTCTTGGCGCGCCGGCGAGAGTCGCCGCCACCAGCGCCGCCAGGCCGCCAACAAGGCCGAAGGTGCGCGCTCGGGGCGGG
>JBAXEN010000219.1:0-7431 GCA_037140415.1 Betaproteobacteria bacterium
CACAGGCTTTGGCCACCGTGGCCGTCCGATCCAAATGGACCGACGAGGCCTGCACAGCGGCAAGCTTGATATGGGGCAGGATATCGCTCATGACGTGCTTCCTTGTTGGAGTGGTGGCCGGTCGAAGGCGGGTCAGTTGCTGACGATACATGAAGCCGAGGGCCATGTAGTTCCTCGCAGGGGCCCATCGTCAAGAGTTCCGGGAACGGCCATTGCATCACCCGCGCGATCGGCTTCGATGGGCTACAAAACCATGCTGCGGCTGATCAATCGCCGCCGACTCTTCCTGGCCTCACTCGCATCACGTCCCGGGCAGCGGCCGTCGCATCAGGCCTGCCTCCGCGGCTGACCAAGCGCCGCTTCGCCGCGAGGGCGCATCTCCCACACTCATGCCAGAGGCCGCGGCGACTTTGTGGGAGGGCCCGCCCTCGGCCCGATGCAGCCTGCGATCCGTCTGAGTGCCCGTCCCGAGCGCGGCATCGCGGCAAGGTCGCAGCCTGAGCAAGCGCACTCTATGCCTCTTCCTGCCCCAGCAAACCCAGCACATGCTCAGCAAAAGCATGGGTGATCACCGGCAGTTGGCGTTTGGCCAGACGGGCCATCAGGATGTGGCCGACCGGAAATCCGCGGTCCTCGATCTCGCGGGTGACCAGCTGCCCGCCATCGGTAACCGCACCGCTTTCAAACTGGAAGGTCACCGCCTCCTGGTGGTACAGACAGCCGCGCAGCAACTCAAAACTATTGCTCTCGACCGTGGGCTTGAGATCGATCGAGCGGCGCAGCAAAAAACGCTCGAGCATCTGCCGACCGGCGGTATCGCGGTTGGGCAGGACCAGCGGGTAGTCGGCGCAGTCGGCCAGCCGAATGGTCGCTGGGTTTTGCGCCAGCCGGTGGTCCTTGTGCATCACCGCCAGCAGCTTTTGATCGTGAAAAACGATGGGGTGTAAATCGGGCTCTGAGTCCAGGTTGAAGACCAGTATCAGATCGGTCTCCATCGCGCGCAAGGCACTCAGGGCCTGTACATGGTCGCCCACCTGCACCCGAAATTCGACCAGCGGATGCTGCCGGCGAAACGACGAGATTGCCTGCGGCACGAAGCTTGGCGCCAGACCCTGGCTGCAAATCAGCTTGACGGTGCCGCGGCGCAGGCCCTTGAGCTCCTCGATGTTCGAGCGCACCTGCTCGAGCTCGGCCTGGCGGGCGCGCACATAGGTGATGAACATCTCGCCGGCGGCGGTCAGGCGCATGCCACGCGGCAGTCGCTCGAACAGCGGCGCGTCGAGCTCCTGCTCGATGTCTTGCAAACGCCGATTGACCGCCGACGGCGCCACATGCAAGCGCTCGGCCGCCGCGCGGATCGAGCCCGAACGGGCGATCTCGTCCACATAGCGCAGAAATCTCAAATGGTTCATGAGAGCCCAGCTTGCAGGATTGATGCCTAAACAGCAACGCAACAACCGTTATTCGGCATCTTCAGACAACGCTCTCTGGCATCAGGGGTGCGTAAGAGCATGCCATGTCAGCCCTCAGAACATCCCAGCGCACCAAAGCCAGGCAAAAAGTATCCAGAAACGGGCGATCTGCACCATTTAAGGGCGAAACTGATCCTACCACCGGCTGGCAAGCCCAGGACCAAGGGGTCAGTCTGCTGCGTCCGGCCCGCAAGCCCAAACCAGTGTGGCTGCAAGCGCGCCCGCAAAAACTAGAGATAGACCTGCAGCGCAGCGCGCTGGTGGTGGTCGATATGCAAAACGACTTTTGCCACCCCGAGGGCTGGTTCGGGCAAAAAGGCGTGAGCATGCGCGCCACCCGCAAGCCCATCCCCATGCTGCAAAAGCTGCTGCCGCTGTGGCGCGCCGCCGGCGGGCGGGTGGTCTGGCTCAACTGGGGCGTACGCCCCGACCGGCTCAACCTGCCAGACAGTGTGCTCTTCAAGGCCAAGGTCGACGCCCAGGGCCAACTCACCGGCGTCGGCTATGCCGAAGCATCGCCCGTGGACCGGGGCCCCAGCCTGGTGCCTGGCCACTGGGGCGCGCAGGTGGTCGACGAGCTGCCCCTGGCCGCCACCGACATCACCGTGTTCAAGCACCGGCTCAGCGGCTTTCACGACAACGAGCTTGACAGCCTGCTGCGCCAGCAAGGCATCAGCACCCTGTTGTTTGCCGGCATCAACACCGACCGCTGCGTGTTCTCCAGCCTGCAGGACGCCGGCTTTCTGGGCTACGACTGCGCCCTGCTTGAAGACGCCTGCTCCACCCCCTCCCCGGCTTATGTGAGCCGGGCCATTTTGTTTCTGGTGGAAAAGCTGCACGGCTTTGTCGCCAGCGCCCAGGCCCTCACCGATTCATTGACCCCCCAAGGAGCTCGTTCATGACTGCTGCAACCCCTGTGTTTTCGCTGCGCCGCCTTGTCAGCCTGTGCAGTGCTGGCGCCCTGCTGAGCCTGGCCTGTGCCAGTGCCTCAGCCCAGGCTCCGACCAAGATCAAGTTCACCCTGGACTGGAAGATCCAGGGCGTGCACGCTTGGTTCTACTGGGCCAAGGACAAGGGCCTGTTCAAGGCCGAAGGCCTGGATGTGGAGATCGACCAGGGCAACGGTTCGGCCGCTGCGGTCACACGGGTGATGTCGGGCAGCTACCAGGCCGGCGTCGGCGACATGAACGCCATCATCCAGAACGCCTCGCTCAAGCCGGGCGAGGCACCGGTGATGGTCTACATGATCTACAACCGCGCGCCCTTTGCACTCATCACCAAGGCCAGCAGCGACATCAAAACCCTCAAAGACCTGGAAGGCAAGACCCTGGGCTCCCCGGCCGGCAGCGCGGCGCTGGCCATCTTCCCGGCCCTGGCCAAGAAAAACGGCCTGGACGAAAAGAAGATCACCTGGATCAATATGGCGCCCAATCTGCAGGAGCAGATGATGCTGCAGGGCCAGGTCGCCGCCTCGGCGGTGTTCTCGGCCACCAGCTATATGAACCTGGTGTCGCAAAACGTCGACCCCGACAAGGACATCCGCTGGATCTACTACAACGACCACGGCCTGGACCTCTACAGCAACGGCGTGCTGGTGTCTAACAAGCTGCTCAAGGACAACCCCAAGGCGGTCAGCAGCCTGGTCAAGGCGATCAACACCGCCTTCAAGGAATGCGTGGCCCGCGTCGACGCCTGCATCGACAACCTGGCGGTCAACGAGCCCTTGATCAACAAGGACATCGAAAAACGCCGCTTGACCTATGTGCTCAAGAGCTCGGTGCTCACCCCCGAGGCGGCAGAACTGGGCCTGGGCGATGTCAAGGACGCGCGCATGAGCAACGCCATTGCGCAAATCGCACAAAGCTACGGCCTGCAGCGCCTGCCTTCCGTGGGCGAGGTGTTCAGCCGCGCTGCGCTGCCGCCCAAGGCCGACCGCATGATCAAGCTGGCTGGCAACTGAGTCCCGCATGAGTGCGCCCGAGCCCACCATGACTGAGCCCTGGTTCATCTGCAACGCCCGCCTGCCCGGGCGCGCCGGCTTGTGGCGCATAGGCATCGCCGGCGCGCTCATTGCCAGCGTGCAGCCGCAAGACGACGCAGGCGCGCGCGACCTGGGCCCCGCCTGGGATGCGGCCGGCCGACTGGTCTCGCCCGGCTTTGTCGATCCGCACCTGCACCTGGACAAATGCCTGACCAGCCGGCGCAGCCCGGGCACCGCCCGCAACCTGGATGAAGCCATACGCGCGGTGCGCGCCATCAAGACCGGCTTTACCGCGGCTGATGTGGCCGAGCGCGGCCGACGCGCCCTGCGCATGGGTGTGCAGCACGGCACGGTCTGGGCACGCAGCAACTGCGAGGTCGATCGCTCGGCCGGCTTTCGAGCGCTGGAGGGCCTGCAGCAGGCCAGTCGCGAGATGGCCGCGCAGGTCGATCTGCAACTGATCGCTTTTCCCCAGGAGGGCTGGTTCGACACCCCGGGCACCCTCGAAGACGGCGCCGGCGAGTTCGTCGCCCAGTCGCTCAGCCGGGGCGTGAAGGTGATCGGCGGCAATGTCAACGGCGCCCTCTGGCCGTCCGAGCCGCAGGACCAGGTCGACGCCACCTTCGCCCTGGCACTGATCCACGACTGCGACATCGACTACCACCTCGACAACGCCGACGTACCCCACGCATTCACCCTGCCCTATGTGGCCGAGAAGGTCATCGCCCAGGGCTGGCAAGGTCGGGTGGCGGTCTCGCACATTGCGTCGCTGGCCCAGGTCAGCGATGCGCAGGCCGCGCAAACCATCAACCGGGTGCGCGAGGCCGATATCAGCGTCTGCGTGCTGCCCACCCGCATGCGCCTGACGCGGGTGATGGAGCTGATGGAAGCCGGCGTGAATGTGGCCTGCGGCACCGACAACCTGCGCGACCCCTTTGTGCGCTTTGGCGACGCCGACCCGCTCAAAGCCTTGCTGCTGCTGGCCCAACTGACCTTCAGTCTGAGCGATGCCGCTCTGGAGCGCCTGTGGGCCTGCGCCACCACCAACGCCGCACGCATGCTGCGCCTGAACGACTACGGCCTGGCCCCGGGCTGCGCCGCCGACCTGATGGTGATCGACGCGCACAGCGCGGCGCAAGCCATCTTGGAGCAGTCACCGCGCCTGGCGGTGTTCAAAGCCGGCGTGCAGGTGGCCGGCCCGCTCGCCCTTCACTGATTTGCCTCTTACAACCCCGACCCTGGAGAACCTGACCATGAAACGCACCTTCTGGACCCTGTGCCTGTCGGCCCTGCTGCTGCCCGCTGCAGCACAGGCCCAAACCAAAATCAAGTTCGTTCTGAACTGGAAATACCAAGGCCCCCAGGCCTGGTTCTTTGTGGCCCAGGACAAGGGCTACTTCAAGGCCGAAGGCCTGGACGTGGAGATCGATCAAGGCGAAGGTTCGGCCGCGCCGGTCGGCAAGGTCGCCACCGGCGCCTACACCGCCGGCTTTGGTGACATCAACGCGCTGATCGATCTGGCCGCCAAGCGCGGCAACGAGGCGCCGATTGCTGTTTCCATGCTCTACAACACCCCGCCGTTCACCATCGTGGTCAAGGCCGACAGCCCGATCCGCACGCCCAAGGACCTGGAAGGCAAAACCATCGGCGGGCCTGGCAACGACGGCGCGCTCAAGCTCTTTCCGGCCTTTGCCAAGGCCGCCAAAATTGATGCCTCCAAGGTCAACCTGACCAATATGGCGCCCAATTTGCGCGAGCAGATGCTCATGCGCGGCCAGGTCGATGCGGCCTTTGGCTTCATCAACACCATCTGGTTCAGCGCCAAGCTCACCGGGGTCGACCCGGAAAAGCAGCTGCGCTTTATCAAGTATGTGGACCATGGCATGGACCTGTACTCCAACACCGTCATGTTCTCGCGCAGCTTCGTACGCGAGAACCCGCAGGCGGTGCGCGGCTTTCTCAAGGCGCTCAACAAGGCCCTCAACGAGGTGGTGGCCAATCCTGAAGCGGGCATGGACGCGGTCATGAAGCGCGAGCCGCTGCTCAACCGCGCGGTGGAAAAAGAGCGACTGGTGGCCACCATCGCTCAAGAGATGAGCCATCCGGAAATCGCCCGCATCGGCCTGGGCGATGTGGACGACAACCGCCTCAAGCGCGCGATTGCCATCGTGGTCGAGTCGGCCCAGCTGCCCCGCACCCCGGCCAACAATGAAATCTTCGACCGCTCCTTTCTGCCTGCCCGCGCCGAGCGCGCCTCCAAACTCTAAAGCGCAACATCGCACCCCACCATGAAGCTCGATCTCCAAGACAAAGTCGTCATCATCACCGGCCCAGCCAAGGGCATGGGCCAGGCCATCAGCCTGGCCTTTGCCGAACAAGGCGCCAAGCTGGTGCTCGCTGGCCGCGACACACTGGCCATTGAAGAGGTGGCCACCAAGACCCGCGCCATCGGCGTGGCCACCGAAGTGCTGCGCTGCGACCTGACCGACCCCAGCCAGACCGAGGCCATGGCCCAGGCCGCGTTGGCCGCCTACGGCGGCATCGATGTGCTGGTCCATGTGGCCGGCGGCTCCGGCCCCATCGGCAAGACCGGCTGGGAGACCAGCCATGCCGAATTCCAGGAGATCGTTGAGCTCAATATGACCGGCTGCTTCAACGCCATGCATGCGGTATTGCCATCCATGATTGCGCAGCGCTACGGCAAGGTGGTCAATGTGGGCGGCACCTTTGGCATGCGCGGGCGCGCTGGGCGCATGGCCTACTCGGCCTCCAAATGGGGCTTGCGCGGCATCACCAAGAGCTTTGCGCTCGAGGCAGGGCCCCACAACATCAATATCAACTGCGTCGCCCCCGGCATGGTCGATGGCCCCCGCTTTCGCGAGAAGGTGTGCGCCAACATGGCAGAAAAGCTGGGCATCACACTCGAAGAGGCCATGACCCGGCATGCGGCCGATTACGCCCTGCGCCGGGTCTCCACCGATAACGACGTCGCCAACGCCTGCCTGTTTCTGGCCAGCGATGTCTCCCGCCAGATCACCGGCGTCGACCTGCCCGTCGACGGCGGCTGGGCCATGCTCTGAAAGAGAAGTCCATGTCATACGCCCCCAAAGAAGTCGACCTGGTCATCCGCGGCGCCCAGGTGGTCTCGCCCGAGCAGATCATCCCGGCCAGCGTCGCCATTGCGGGCGAGCGC
Organism: Betaproteobacteria bacterium; assembly: GCA_037140415.1. GTDB lineage: Bacteria > Pseudomonadota > Gammaproteobacteria > Burkholderiales > Burkholderiaceae_C > Polaromonas. Next base: position 6,647 of record JBAXEN010000219.1, read on the forward strand.
ATCGTGGCGGTCGGCCATGACGACTGCATGCCGCCGGCGCGCCAAGAGATGCGCGCCGACGGGCTTTACCTGCTGCCCGGCGCCATCGACAGCCATGTGCACTTTCGCGACCCTGGTTATCCACACAAAGAGACCTGGAAGACCGGCTCAGCCGCTGCCGCCTGCGGCGGGGTGACCACCGTCTTCGAGATGCCCAACACCAACCCGCCCACCGGCACGTTGGAAGCCCTGGCGCTCAAGCTCAAGGCGGCCGAGTCCTCGTATGTGGACTTCGGCATCCACGGCCTGCTGGGCGACGACACCATCGCCAACCTGGAGCAACTGCTCGACGCCGGTGTCAGCAGCTTCAAGGCCTTTGTGGGCAACACCTTCGGCAACCTGCCCGCGCCCAGCGACGGGGCCCTGCTCGAAGGCTTTGAGATCCTGGCGCCGCTGGGCATACGCACCGTGGTGCACGCCGAGAACTCCTCCATCATGGCGCGCCGCCAGGCGCAATTGCAGGCCGCCGGCCGCATAGACCCATTGGCCCACCTGGACGCCCGGCCCGCAGTGGCCGAAATCGAGGCCATAGGCCGGGTGCTGACCCTGGCCGAATGGACCGGCGCGCGGGTCCACATTGCCCACCACAGCGCCGCCGACTCGCTGTTTTTGCTGCGCCAGGCCAAGGCCCGCGGGGTCGATGTCACCGCCGAAACCTGCCCCCAGTACATGCTGCTCAACACCGAGCACATGCGCAAGCTCGCCGGCGTGATGCGGGTCAACCCGCCGATCCGCGAGCCGCGCCA
>JBAXEN010000220.1:0-7411 GCA_037140415.1 Betaproteobacteria bacterium
ACTGGTGCACGCGGATGGCGAGCTTTTCGATCAGGTTGTGATATTCGTCATAGCTGACATACAGGTGCTTACCGTCTTCGGTCAACATGGGGTCTCTCTCCTGGGTACGGAATCGGTCGGAGGAATCAGGCGACGAAAGGATCGCGCAGCACGATGGTGTGATCGCGGTCCGGACTGGTCGAAATGATAGCGATGGGCACGCCGGTGGTGTCTTCAATGCGCTGCAGGTAGTTGCGCGCCGCCTCAGGCAGCTTGGCCCGGTCGGTCACGCCCACCGTGGTCTGGCTCCAGCCCGGCAGGGTTTCATAGATGGGCTCGCAACGGGCGATGTCGTCGGCGCCCATGGGCAGGATGTCGATGGTCTGGCCGTCGAGACGGTAGCCCACGCACAGTTTGAGTTCGGTCAGGCCGTCGAGCACATCGAGCTTGGTGATGCACAGGCCCGTCAGGCCGTTGACCTGGGCCGAACGCTTGAGCAGCGCAGCGTCAAACCAGCCGCAGCGGCGCGAACGACCAGTGGTCACGCCTTTTTCGGCACCCACGGTACTCATGTGATAGCCGGGGGTGCCCGGCACCTCCCAGTCCAACTCGGTCGGGAAGGGGCCGCCGCCGACACGGGTGCAGTAGGCCTTGGTGATTCCCAGCACATAGTGCAGCAGGCCAGGCCCAACGCCAGCGCCCGCCGCGGCGTTGCCAGCCACGCAGTTGCTGGAAGTCACGAAGGGATAGGTGCCGTGGTCCACGTCGAGCAAGGTGCCCTGGGCGCCTTCGAACAGCAAGTTGGCGCCAGCGCGGTGGGCATCGTTGAGTTCGCGCGAGACGTCGGCCATCATGGGTCGGATCAGCTCGGCATGGCGCATCGCCTCGGCAAAGACCGTGTCATAGTCGATCGCGGGCGCGTGCAGGTACTGGGTCAGCACAAAGTTGTGCAGGTCCAGCAGTTCGCGCAACTTGGTAGCGAAGCGCTCGGGGTATTTGAGGTCCTGCACCCGCAGCGCGCGACGGGCGATCTTGTCTTCATAGGCCGGGCCGATGCCGCGTCCGGTGGTGCCGATCTTGGCGGTGCCTGCTTTTTCCTTGGCGGCCTCCCGGGCGATGTCGATGGCGGCGTGAAAAGGCAGGATCAGCGGACAGCTCTCGCTGATGCGCAGGCGCGACCGCACCTCCACACCCACCTTCTCCAGCCCTTCGATTTCTTCAAGCAGCTTCGCTGCCGACAACACAACGCCATTGCCGATGTAGCACTTGACGCCGGCGCGCATGATGCCGCTGGGAATCAGATGCAGGGCGGTCTTGACGCCATTGATGACCAGGGTGTGGCCCGCGTTGTGGCCGCCCTGAAAACGCACCACGCCTTGGGATTTTTCAGTCAGCCAGTCGACCAGCTTGCCCTTGCCCTCGTCGCCCCACTGGGTGCCGACCACCACCACGTTGCGGCCAGGGGTGGCCAATTGCGCTTGTGTCATTTGGATGTTTCAGTTCAAAAATAGGGACGCGCCGGCCTTCAGGCCGTGCGATCGAGGGCCTGCACAAGCCATTGCTCAGCTACGCGGACCAGTTCACGGTCGCAATCGAATTCATGGACCTCATGCTCATGGCCGGGCAGCACGCAGACCACGGTGTGGCCTTGGGCGCGCAGGCCGGCGATGGCCCGGCGCAGGTCCGGGTCTTCGCCCCAGGGCGCGCGCACCGCCGGCCGCAGCGGCCGCGCCGGCAACACACTGACCAGTTCCTTGAGGTCCAGACTGAAGCCGGCGGCCGGCCGTTTGCGGCCAAAGACCGCGCCGACCTCGTCATACCGTCCACCGCGCGCCAGCTCTTCGCCGCTGCCGTAGATGGCAAAACGAATACCGCTGTAGTAGGCATAGCCGCGCAGGTCGGCCAGGTCGAAGCTGAGCGTGAGTTGCGGGTACAGGCCGGTGAGCTGATGGTCCAGGCGCTCCAGATCGTCCAGGGCTGCGGCCACCCCCGCGATACCCGCCAAAGCGCGCCGAGCCTCGGCCAGCACCGAGCGCTCGCCGTAGAGCTGCGGCAAAGCCTGCAAACCAGTGATGGCCGCCTTGGACAAACCCGTCTGCTCGCGCAGCAAGGACTGCAACTCAGCCCCGTCTTTGGCGGCCAAGGCTGCATGGATGCGGCCAAGCGCAGGGCCGCTCAGCGAGGCGCCCGCCAGCAAGGCGTTGACGATGCGCACATCGGCCATGTCCACCTGCAGGGGCCCAAAGCCGGCTGCGCGCAAGGCCTCAATGGCCAGACACTGCACCTCCAGGTCGGCCTCCAGGCCGGCATGGCCATAAATTTCGGCGCCGAACTGAAGCGGCTCACGGGTCGCATGCGGCCGATCGGCCCGGGTGTGCAGCACCGGGCCGCAGTAACACAAACGGGTGACGCCCTGGCGATTGAGCAAATGGGCGTCAATACGGGCCACCTGCGGCGTGCTGTCGGCGCGCAGGCCCAGGGTGCGGCCCGAGAGCTGGTCGACCAGCTTGAAGGTCTGCAGACCCAGCGCCTCACCGGTGCCGGTGAGCAAAGACTCCAGGTGCTCGAGCAGCGGCGGCATGACCAGCTCGTAGCCATAGCTGCGGGCCGCATCAAGCAGCATGCGCCTGAGCTCTTCGATGTGCCGCGCCTCGGAGGGCAGGACATCGGCAATTTGGTCCGGCAATTGCCAGGACGAAGACCAAGCGGGCATTCGGAAGGGGCCAGGTGAGCGGTTAAAGATGGGATTTTACCGGCCGGGCGACACGCACCCGAGCGGGCCAACGCAGACGCGGGAATACCGGCTCAACTGAGCAGCCACAAACCCAGCAGACCCAGCCCAACGCTGAGCAAGCCGAAGAAGCGCAACTGGCCGTCGTTCAGGCGCAGCAGCTGCTCGAACGTGCGCCGCCAGCGATCAGGCACCAGCAGGGGGAGCAAGCCCTCGATCACGAGAACCAGCGCCAGCGCCTGCCCAAGCGTGCTGCTGTCCAAGACCACCGGGTGTCAGCGACGCGGCGGATTGGCCGGGGCGCCAGAGCCGCGCATCACCCGAAAGAAATCCGTGGACGAGTCGAGCACCATCACATCGGACTTCTTGCTGAAGGTCGACTTGTAGGCCTCCAAGCTGCGGTAGAACTGCGCAAACTGCGGATCGCGTCCAAAGGCGTCGTTGTACAGCCGGGCCGCTGAAGCGTCGCCCTCGCCCTTGAGCTTTTGAGCGTCGCGGTAGGCGTTGGCGATGGTGACTTCGCGCTGACGGTCGGCATCGGCGCGAATCTTCTCGCCCTCGGCAGCGCCGGTAGAGCGCAGCTCATTGGCCACGCGCTTGCGTTCAGCTTCCATGCGGCGGTAGACCGACTCGGTGATGGCCTCCACATAGTCGACACGGGTGATGCGCACATCAACAATCTCAACGCCCCAGGACTTGCTGCCCTTGACCGCTTGCTGAACCTCGGTGCGGACATCGGTCATAAGTTGGTCGCGCTTGAGCGAGAGCAGGTCTTTGACGGTGCGCTTGTTGATTTCTTCCTGGAAAGCATTGCGCACGACGCGGCTGAGCTGGTTGGCGCCAGTGCGCTCATCGAGCCCCACATTGCGGATGTAGTCGCTGGGCTGGGTGATGCGCCAGCGCACATACCAGTCAATCACCACCCGCTGCTTCTCAGCGGTCAACATCGGCTCGGGGTCGGTGCTGTCGAGCGTGAGCAAGCGCTTGTCGATGTAAGAGACGTTTTGGAAAGGCGGCGGCAGTTTGAAATTCAAGCCGGGCTCGGTGATCACTTCCTTGATCTGACCGAGCGCGTAGACCACGCCAAACTGGCGCTGATCGACCACAAACAACATGGAGCCCAGCAAAGCCAGCAGCACCAGGGCGGAAGAAACAATAAATCCTAGGCGGTTCAAGGCCAACTCCTTTAGCGGCTGTCGCGGTCGCGGGTGCGGGCCGCATCGCGGCTGCGCGAATCGGCGCCCGCGCCGGACGAGGGTGCCGAGCTTGGCGCTGGCAAGGTCAGCGGCGGCAGTGCTGTCTCAGCGGCGGCGCCGGCTGGGCTGCCGGTGGCCTGCATCAGCTTATCCAAGGGCAAGTAAAGCAGGTTGGAGCCTTGGCGCGACTCGACCATGACTTTGGTGACGCTGGTGAAGACCTGCTGCATCGCATCGGTGTACATGCGGTCACGGGTGACCTGCGGCGCCTTCTGGTATTCGGTGAGCACCGAGCTAAAGCGCTGCGCATCACCTTGTGCCTGCGCCACGATGCGGGCTTTGTAGCCCTGCGCCTCTTCGTTGAGACGCGAAGCTGCACCGACCGCGCGGGGGACCACGTCATTGGCATAGGCCTGAGCCTCGTTTTTGGCGCGCTCGCGCTCCTGGCCGGCTTTGAGCACGTCGTCAAAAGCAGCTTGTACCTGTTCGGGTGGACGCACGCCGCTTTGCTGCAGGTTGATGCCCACCACCTCGATGCCGACCTTGTAGCGGTCCAGGATGGTCTGCATCAGCTTGCGCACCCGCGGGGCGATCTGGTCGCGTTCTTCGGCCAAGGCCGAGTCCATTTTCATTTTTCCGACCACCTCACGCACCGCCGTTTCAGCGGCCTGCACCACCGTGGCCGAGGGGTCTTTGCTTTCGAAGAGGAAGGCCCGCGCGTCGCTCAGGCGGTACTGCACCGCAAATTTGATCTCGACGATGTTCTCGTCTTCGGTGAGCATGGCCGAATCACGCAGCCCTGTGGCCTTGATGATGGTGTCGCGGCCCACGTCAACCGAACGGATTTGGGTGACCACCACCAGCTCATGACGCTGCACCGGATAGGGCAGCCGCCAGTTAAAGCCGGCGCCCACGGTGCTGTGGTAGCGGCCAAACTGGGTGATGACCGCCTGCTGACCCTCTTGGACGATGAAAAATCCGGTGCCCAGCCAGATCAGCAGGGCCACAACAGCCACCAAGCCCACGCCGAGGCCGGCGTTTTTCAGCTCGGGCGGCTCAAAACCACCACGGCCGGACCCGCCTCCCCCACCATTGCGGCCAGGGCCGCCGCCTCTGCGGCCGCCAAAGAGGCCGCCGAGCTTGCGGTTGAAGTCGCGCCAGAGTTCATCGAGATCGGGCGGACCTTGGGTCTGGCCCTGCGGTCCGGTATTGCGCGGCCGCTGGGGAGCCGCTGGCGGCGCAGAAGCAGGCGGCGAAGTGGGGGGCTGAGCAGCGGGGCCCGGCGCTGCCGGTGGCGGCGATCCTTCAGGGCGACTCTGACTGCCGGCACCGCCCTCGTCCCGTCCCCAGCGCGAATCGTTGAGGTTGAACATGCCGCGCACGCCTCGAAACAGCCGCACCGGCACGGCACGGAAGGACTGCAGCAGGGGATAGGGATTCATCATGGATGGAGCGAATTTTTTCTTCTGACGTCGACATTGTGCCTAATCAGGCCAGCCCGTCGGCCACAACCGGGCTTTGCCCTTGCGCCAACAGGGCGGGAGGGGCCGGCTCGCAGGCCCGGGCGTGGCGCAATAGCAACTGACGCAGCTCAGGCAAGCCTTCGCCGGTGCGGGCACTGACGAAGACCCGCTCAAACTGCCGGGCGCCCGAGCCTGCGGGGTCGGCCAGCTCGGTGCTGTCAAGCAGGCGGCGCGGCCGACGCTGCGGCTCGATCGCATCGAGCTTATTGAACACCAGCACCTGCGGCACCTGGTCGGCGCCAATGTCGGCCAGCACCTTGAGCACCTCCTGCATCTGCTGGGCATATTCGGTGCTGGAAGCGTCCACCACATGCAGCAGCAGATCGGCATCGGCGGCCTCCTGCAAGGTGGCCTCGAAGGCGTCGATCAACCCATGCGGCAAGTCGCGGATGAAGCCGACCGTATCGGACAGCGAGACGGTGCGCCCGCCCAGGGGCTCATGCTCATCGGCACTGCCCAGATAGAGCTGGCGGGTGGTGGTGTCGAGGGTGGCAAAGAGCTGGTCGGCAGCGTAAGCGCGGGCCTTGACCAGGGCATTGAAGAGCGTGCTCTTGCCCGCATTGGTGTAGCCCACCAGGGATATGGTGAAGGCATCGCGCCGCAGGCGCTGCTTGCGCTGGGTTTGGCGCTGTCGCTTGATGCGCGTCAGCCGCTCCTTGGTGCGCTTGATGGCATCGCCGATCATGCGCTTGTCCAGCTCGATTTGTTTTTCGCCCGGGCCGCCGCGCACCCCGGCACCGCCGGTCTGGCGCTCCAAGTGCGACCAGCGGCGTACCAGCCGGGTCGACAGGTACTGCAGCCGGGCCAGCTCGACCTGCAACTTGCCTTCATGGCTGCGCGCCCGTTGGGCGAAGATTTCCAGGATCAGCAAGGTGCGGTCGTTGACCGGCATCTCGAGGCTGCGCTCGAGGTTGCGTTGCTGAGCCGGGCTGAGCGACTGGTCGAACAGCACCTCGCTGGCCCCGCTGTCCAGCGCGAGGGCTTTGATTTCCTCGGCTTTGCCGCTGCCGACGTACAGCGCTGCGTCAGGAGCGCGCCGCTTGCAGGTGATGCGGGCCACCGGCTGCAAGCCGGCAGTCTGCGCCAGCAGGCCAAGCTCCTGCAACTCGGCGTCGAAATGGGGCAGCCCCAGATCGACCCCGACCAGCAGCACCGTGGGCGGCGCTTTGCGGGAGGCGTCTAAGGAACTCAGGCGGGTGGACTTTCTTCAGCGGCAGAGAAGTTGACCGCTCTGCCGGGGACGATGGTGGAAATGGCGTGCTTGTAGACCATCTGGGTGACGGTGTTGCGCAGCAACACAACGTACTGATCGAAGGACTCGATTTGTCCCTGCAACTTGATGCCATTGACCAGGTAAATCGATACCGGCACATGCTCGCGGCGCAGGGTGTTGAGAAAAGGATCCTGCAAAAGCTGACCTTTGTTATTGCTCACGATATGCTCCGTGTTCAAAAAGGGGTTGAAAGGGTCACCACATTACCACAGCCCAAGGCCACCTGAGCGTCAGCTCAGTCTGACGACTTGTCAGCAAAGGGGTTCTGTGCCGTCTTCATCTGGATCCGCAGGGGGGTGCCGACCAGATTAAATTCCTTGCGAAAACGCCCCTCCAAGAAGCGCTTATACGACTCGCTGACCTGGTCCAGCGAATTGCCGTGGATGACGATGACGGGCGGGTTCATGCCGCCTTGGTGCGCATAGCGCATCTTGGGCCGCGACAGCCCCGAGCGCTGGGGCTGCTGGAACTGCACCGCCTCCTGCAAGAGCCGGGTGAGCACCGGTGTGGGCATCTTGCGAAAGGCTGCGGCGTGCGCCTGCACGATGGAGGCCCACAGCGGGCCCAAACCCTGCCGCTTGATCGCTGAAATGCGGTGCAGGCTGGCAAACTTCATGAAGGGCAGACGGGTCTCAATCGAGCGCTCGAGTTGCTGGCGCTGGTAGCTGTCGATCGCATCCCACTTGTTGACCGCCAGCACCACCGCGCG
>JBAXEN010000221.1:0-7380 GCA_037140415.1 Betaproteobacteria bacterium
AAGGCCATGACCCTGGTGGGGGTGAGCATAGGCTTCATGTTCGCGCTGTCGCTGATCATCGCGCCCCTGCTCAACACCCACATCGGGCTGCCAGGCCTGTTTGCACTGACCGGAGTGATGGCGCTGTCGGGCATAGCGGTGGTGCTCAAGCTCACCCCGCCCGAGCCGGCGAAGCTGGAGGCGAGGCAAAAAGGACGGCTCCAGGTGGTGCTGGCCGATGCCCATCTGATGCGGCTGAACCTGGGCGTGTTCATCCTGCACGCGGTGCAGCTGGCCATGTGGGTGGCCCTGCCGGCCATGCTGGTGCAGGCCGGACTGGCCAAGGACGAGCACTGGCAGGTCTACCTGCCCACCGTGGTCGCCTCGTTTTTTGTGCTGCGCGCCACGCTCTACCCCCTGGAGCGCCGCGGCTACCTGCGGGCGGTGTTTCTCGCCTCGGTCGGCCTGATCGGGCTGGTGCAGCTGGGCCTGCTGTGGTCTGCCGCGCCCAGCCTGGCCTTGCTGACCGGGCTGCTGTTTATCTTTTTCTGCGGCTTCAACATCCTTGAATCCTGCCAACCCAGCATGGCTTCGCGGGCGGCGCCGGTGCATGCCCGCGGCACCGCGCTCGGGGTGTTCAATACGCTGCAGTCGCTGGGTTTCTTTGCCGGTGGCGCGCTGGGCGGCTGGCTGCTGCGCACACAAGGCCCCACCGGCGTATTTGCTGCCTGCAGCGCCCTGATGCTGCTGTGGCTGGCCGCCGCCTGGCCCATGCGCGCACCGGCCCGCTCCGGGCGCGGCGCCGCTGCGGCAAGCAGCGCAGCCCGTTAAACTTGAGCCAACAGGAGATCCGCCATGGCATCGGTCAATAAAGTCATCATCGTCGGCAACCTCGGCCGCGACCCGGAAGTGCGCACCTTCCCCAGCGGCGACCGGGTGGCCAATGTCACCCTCGCCACCACCGACAAGTGGAAAGACAAGCAAACCGGCGAGGCCAAGGAAGCCACCGAATGGCACCGGGTGGTGTTCAACGGCCGCCTGGCCGACATCGCCGCCGAATACCTGCGCAAGGGTTCCCAGATTTATGTGGAAGGCAGCCTGCGCACCCGCAAATGGACCGACGCCCAGGGCCAGGAAAAATACACCACCGAAATCCGCGCCGACCAAATGCAGATGCTCGGCCGCCGTGAAGGCATGGGCGGGCCCGGCGGCGGCGAAGAAGGCGGCGGCTACAGCCGCCCAGCGCCGGCCGCCCGCGCCCCAGGCGCAGCGCCGGCGAGCGCACCGGCCAAGAGCAGCGGCTTTAACGACATGGACGACGATATTCCGTTCTGAGCCCCATCGTCTCGGCCTCCACCTGAAAGCCCGCGCTGAGTCAGCCGCGGGCTTTTTTACTACTCATTGAAGAAAGAATCCGGCAAAAGTCATTAATAATAGTTGAATTGACATGTGACGCCAAAGCTCCCCTCGCTCATGAGCACGCCACCGACAGACGAAAGCATTACGCGCGCCCGCCATATCACCCCCGCCCTAAAGCGGGCAGGCTGGAATGCGTGGTTGCAAGTTCATCACGAGTTTCCCTTGCAGGAAGGAAGGGTAACCGTGCGCAGGCGCCGGGCCACCTGCGACACAGCGACTGTGCTTTCTGCGGACGACACGCTGTTTTTCAAGCCGAGTATTCCGTTGGCGGTGGTGGAGGCCAAGCACCTGGGAAAGTCGATCGGAACCGGGATGCCTCAAGCCGCTGAGTACGCCAGCCTGCTGGGCGTGCCGCCCGCATTTTCCAGCAATGGGCAAGGTTTCATCTTCCGCGACGAAACGCTGACCGACGGCGTGCTGGAGAAGCACATCGCCATGCATGAGCTTCCTTCGCCTCAGCGACTATGGGACCGCTATTGCGCCTGAAAGGGCTGTACGCCGCAGGTCCGCGGTGTCGCCCGCATCAACGAACTCCGCGCCCTGTGCGCCGATCTGCGCCAGCGCCTTGCTGCGGCGCAATCCACCCAGGCGAGCTTGGCGCAGGCACTGCTGTCCATCGACTAGCCCCAGCCCAGCCCCATGCACATCATTGACCTGAGCCCGCAAGACAGCGCAGTGCTGCTGGCGCAGATTCTGTTGCGGCCGGAGTCGCGCCATCTGGAGTTCAAGCGGGTCAGCGGCAAGATGGTGGCAAAGGCACTGGAGACGGTTTGCGCCTTCGCCAACTCGGAGGGCGGCCACATCGTGCTGGGCATTGCCGACACTGCGGAATTCCAAGGGGACCAGCGGCTTTTTGGCGTCGAAGAGAACCCGGAGGCCGTCGATGATTTGCAGCGTCAGCTGACGAACCGGTTTCAACCCGCCATCGCAAACATCAGCCTGCGCCGAATCAGCTGTGTCTTGCACAACGGCCCCTGCAAGGGGCAGGCGGGGCATTTGATGCTGGTGAGCGTGGCCGCCAGCAGCCAAGTGCATTCTATTGTGATGGGCGGCACCTTCGAGCGGCTGGACGCGGGCAATACGCCCATGCCCGCCGATGCGGTGACCGAGCTGTCCTACCGGCGTGGCGTGCGCAGCGCCACGGCCGAGCCAGTGCAGGTAGACCTGAGCTTGCTGCAAACGCAGATGTGGCAGCGCTTCCTGGCTGCGCGTGGACCCTTGACCGGTTCGTTTACTGAACAGCTGCTGAAGATCGGTTTGGCAGTGGCTGTCGACGGAATGGTTCGACCTCGCCGCGCAGCGGTGCTGCTGTTTGCCGACGAGCCCGGCAGCTTGTTCGCCGCCCATGACAACCGAGCAGACGTGCGGGTGCTGGTCTATGACGGCAAGCAAGTGGTGGCCGGCAGCTCACCCAACTTTCGCAAGCCACCCAAGACGGTCCGTGGGCCTTTGGTGGATCAAATCGACGCCACCGTTCGTTGGGTGATGGACCTTCTGGCGGAGGGCGTGGTTCATTCAGGCAGCGGCTTCCGCGCGCTCCATGCATACCCCGAGCGGGTGGTGAAGGAGGCCATCGTCAACGCGATCATTCACCGGGACTATCGCTTGAACCGGGACATCTTCATCCGCATCTTTGATGACCGGGTCGAGGTCGAAAGCCCGGGCGTTTTTCCGGGCAACATCACACCGTCCAACATCGCCAGGATGGGGTCCCGGGCCAGGAATCCACTTCTGTCGGCCAATCTGCGGGAGTTTCCAGTCGCGCCCAACATTGATGCGGGAGAGGGCGTCAAGATGATGTTCTCCGAGATGGCGCAAGCCAAGTTGTACCCACCCCAGTACCGACAGGACACGGGCACCGCCATCGAGAGCGTGACCGTGACCTTGTTCAATGCCGAGCGCCCGAGCGCATGGGACGAGGTCAGTGACTGGTTGGAGCGTCATCGCGTGATTTCCAACGCGGATGTGGTGCGGATCACCAAGCTCGACACGCTCAAGGCATCCAAATTGCTGACCTCGTGGCGGGACCAAGGCCTGCTGATGCCGCTGCCAGGGCGGGGCAAGCGGAACATGGCTTATACCAAGCCGGATGGCGGCCAGGCTGAGCTGGGTTTGTTATCCGACGGGCTAGATAACAATGGCGGAAATGGGGAAAATCCCATTTAAATCAAAAAGTTAGACGGCACTTTATTATTCGAAAGTGCATAAAAGCTGTCATTCGCCCCGATTCTGAATTGCCCGGCTGGGGCACTCAAGCGGTGTCAGTCGGGGTCGATTCCGGAGGGGGTGCTGTGTGCAGGCTCAGGCTCTGCCGGCTCCTGTACCGGCCGCCCGCAGCCCATGCACAGGCCGCTGGCCTCATCGACCATGCACACGCCCACGCACTGATAGAGCTCGTCGTCCTCGATGCTCATGCGGGCAGGCTTTCCTGGAAGGCCTCGGGCGTGAGCGCGTCGCAGGCGTCGATCACGCCGCCGCCCAAGCACACCTCGCCGTCATAGAGCACCGCCGACTGACCGGGCGTGACTGCCCACTGGGCCTGGCTGAAGTGCAGCTCGCAGGCGCTGTCGCTGCTGGCCAGCACCTCGCAGGCGGCGTCCTGCTGGCGGTAGCGGGTCTTAGCCGCCATGGCGCCCAGGCGCGGCGCCTGGCCGGCCACCCAGCTGCAGTCCAGGGCACTCAGGCGGCGAGAGAGCAGCCAGGGGTGATCATGGCCTTGCACCACCCACAGCGTGTTGTTCGCCACATCTTTACGGGCCACAAACCAGGGCGCATGCTCGCCCGCGCCGCGCAGGCCCTGGGCCTGCAAGGCCTTGAGCGCAGCACCCTTGGCCTTGACGCCGCCGATGCCCAAGCCCTGGCGCTGACCCAGGGTGTAAAAGCTCAGACCCACATGCTCGCCGATGACGCGGCCGCTGTCGTTTTTGATCGGCCCCGGCGCCTTGGCGATGTAGCGGTTGAGGAAGTCACGAAACGGCCGCTCGCCGATGAAGCAGATGCCGGTCGAGTCCTTCTTCTTCGCATTGGGCAGGCCGATCTCGTCGGCAATGCGTCGCACCTCGCGCTTGTGCAGCTCGCCCACCGGGAACAGGGTCTTGGCCAGCTGCGCCTGGTTGAGCCGGTGCAAAAAGTAGCTTTGATCCTTGCCCGGATCCAGCCCCTTGAGCAACTCGTGCAAGCCGGTGGCCGGGTTCAGCCGCACCCGGGCGTAATGGCCGGTGGCGATTTTTTCCGCGCCCAGGCGCATGGCGTGGTCGAGGAAGGCCTTGAACTTGATTTCGGCATTGCACAGGATGTCGGGGTTGGGCGTGCGCCCGGACTGGTACTCGCGCAGGAACTCGGCAAACACCCGGTCCTTGTAATTGGCTGAAAAATTGACATGCTCGATCTCGATGCCGATCACATCGGCCACCGCAGCGGCGTCCACAAAGTCGATGTTGGACGAGCAGTATTCACTGTCGTCGTCGTCTTCCCAGTTCTTCATGAAAATGCCGACCACCTCATGACCGGCTTGCTTGAGCAGATGCGCGGTGACGGCCGAATCCACGCCGCCACTGAGGCCGACCACCACCCGCATTTTTTTCACAGCTGACATGGGGAGGATTATCCGGGCTGCAGGCTGGGGTCAGGCGGGGCCCATGTCGACAAGCCAAGAGGTCTTGTGACTGGCTGTAAGCTTGCGCCAGTCGCCCGCAGTGCCCCAGTGCACCACTGCGATTGACCTGACCGCACCCCATGCCCAACATCCACAACACCGTCCGCTTCGGCGCCGTCGCCATCGCCGCCGTTTGGACGGCCATCGCCGCGGTTTTGTACCTGGGCTTTGAATACATTGAGCAGGGCAAGCAAGCCAAGCTGCGGCCCTACACACGCGGTGCGGGTGAGTTGGTGATTCCGCGCCAGCGCGATGGGCATTTTCATGTGGACGGCGAGGTCAACCGGCAGCCGGTGAAGTTTCTGGTCGACACCGGGGCCAGCCATGTGGCCATCAGCCAGACGCTGGCCGAGCAGGCCGGTCTGCCAGCGGGCAGCCCCATCACCCTGAACACCGCCAACGGCCAGCGCGCCGGCCAGCTGGTGCGGGGCGTGCCGGTGCGGGCGGGGGATCTGGTGCTCAACGATGCCAGCGTCAGCGTAGGCCTGAGCGGCCTGCCGGCCGGTCAGGCCCTGCTGGGGCAATCTTTCCTGAAGCAGTTTGACGTCGAGATCAACCGCGAGGCGATGGTGCTGCGCCGGCGGCCTTGAGGCGCCCGCACCGCTCTGAGCGCGGTCGGTTTTGTCGCTGCGCCTTCATCGGGCCGGCAGGGCCATGCCCGCGGTGGGGCTTGGGCTCAGCTCAAGGGTAGGGTTGACCTTGAAAACGCCCGCAGGTGGGTCGGACCCCGCCGCCCTGGCGCATGTGCGCCGTCTGTGACCGAGGCTTGTCAGGGCTCAATCGCGCCGGCCCACCACCCGGACCACGTGGTAGCTGGGGCAGGCGTAACGCGCGATGTCGTGCGCATGCAGCGGAAAGGAGCCACAGTTGGACCAACGCCGCAGAGGCGAGTGGTAGATGCCGCACTGGTAGCGATCGTCGCCGATGGGCTCCAAAAAGACACAGCGCTTGTTCATGCAGCAGTTGCCGCACTGAACGCAGGAGCCGGCGATCTCGGCCGGCACCTTGTCTTGGCGGCCCATCACATCTTCAAAGTAGTGCCGAGCCGGCCCTTCGCGCAGGGCGGCGATATGCACCCGCATGCGCCCAACGAAGCCCCGGTAATCGCGCAGGTATTTCAGCCGACCGAACAGCACGCTGGCAAACAGCGGCGACAGCGGCAACATCCCTGTGAGCACAGCCAGATACCCCGAAGCCAACCAGGGCGCCAGGCGAGCGGGCCAGCGGCTTAATGCGGCTGCCTGTGTGCTGGGCATGGTTGCTGCGGGCCGGTCATGCCGCTGAAAACCGAAGGGGTGAAGAAGTCCACCCAGACATTATTCGGCGGTCGCATTAATTTTTCGTGACAGCCGCCCAGGGCCGACCGCACAGGGCTCGGACGGCATCGCAGCGGCCACGCCCGGCCCAGCCCTCAGGAGCCGCGCCCGATCAGGTAGACGCTGGGGTCCGTGGCGATCAAATCCACGGGATAGCGCCGCCCGGCCAGATGGTCTTCCATGCAGCGCAGCAGCAGTGGGCTGCGGTGGCGGTCCTGGCTGGCGCGAATCTCATCGGGGCTCATCCAGAGGGTGCGGACGATGCCTTCGTCGAGCGCGCGCTCGCTGTGCAGCGAGCCCAGCTCGCCGCAAAAAGCAAAGCGCAGGTAGGTGATGTCTTCGGTGGGCTGCCCGGCGATGGGACGCTCAAAGCGTGAGAGGTAGATGCCCACCAGCGCGGTCGGCACGAAGCTGTGGGCGGTTTCCTCCAGCGCCTCGCGGGCGCAGGCCTCGATCGGGTTTTCGCCGGGGTCCAGGTGGCCGGCCGGGTTGTTGAGCTTCAGGCCGTCGCGGGTGAGCTCCTCCACCAACATGAACTGGCTGCGCCCACCGAGCTTGCGCTCGATGATGGCCGCCACCGTGACACTGGGTTTCCAACGCTCTTGCATGGCGGCGATTATCGGGGGCAGCGCTGATGGGTGTAGGCGTGGATGTGGGAGACGCGCCCTCGCAGCGATGCCGCTTACTTTTTATCGCGCAGCTCGCGGCGCAGAATCTTGCCGACCGGGGTCTTGGGCAGCTCGGTACGGAACTCCACCACCTTGGGTTGCTTGTAGCCAGTCAGGTTGGCGCGGCAGTGTTCGCGCACCTGCACTTCCGTCAATGCCGGGTCCTTCTTGACCAGCACCAGCTTGACCGCCTCGCCCTGCTTGTCGTCGGGCACGCCAACGCAGGCCACCTCAAGCACGCCGGCGAGTTTGCCGACCACGTCTTCGATCTCATTGGGGTAGACGTTAAAGCCGCTGACCAGGATCATGTCCTTCTTGCGGTCGACGATCTTGAAGAAGCCCT
>JBAXEN010000222.1:0-7374 GCA_037140415.1 Betaproteobacteria bacterium
GGCCCAGCACCACAATGGCCAACATGACCATGGTGGCAAAAACCGGGTTGTGCAGACTGACGCGGGTAAACCACATGCGCTGAGATGCTCGGGTGGGGCAGGCAGGCCGTGCTGCTCAGGGTTGGCGTGGGGTCGGGGCGGGCAAGGCGGTGATGCGCGCCGGCATGCCTGGCCGCAGCAGGCCGACCGAGGCGCGCAGCACCTGCGTGCCTGCGCTCAGGTCGACCGCCACCATGACTTCTTCGCCGGCCGTGCCTTGCACCCCGGCTTGCACCGGCTGGTGGGCAACCTGGCCATCACGCAGAACTTGCACATAGGCCTGGGGCTGATCGGTACGCAGAGCCGACAGCGGCACCGCCAGCACCCGGCTGCGCCCGGTGCCCAACTGGCCCTGGGCATACAAGCCTTGGCGCAGCGCATTGCCGGCGCCGCGTGCATCCACGCTCAGATAGGCCAGCACGCTGCGGCTGGCGGCCTGGGCGCTGGGGTTGATGCGCACCAGCTTGGCCTGCAGCGTGACCGGGCTGCCTTCAACCTGCAACTGCGCCATCTGGCCGAGTTTGAGGCGCACCGAGTCGCCTGCCGCAATATTGGCTTCAAGCTCAAGCCGGCTGCTGTCCACAATTTCCAGGATGCGCGCGTCAATCGCCAGCCGCTCGCCGGGCTGGGACAGGCGCTGTGCCACCTGTCCGGAAATCGGTGCCACCAGGGCCGTGTCGTCCAGGCTTTTGCGCGCCACATCGACCGCCGCCAGGGCTGCGCGGTGATTGGCCTGCGCCGCTTGCAGGTTGGACAGCGACGCCTCCAGCGCGGTTTGTGAAATGAAGTTTTGCGCCACCAGGGCCCGGTTGTTGTCGAGCTGGCGCTGGGCGATGTCGGTCTGAGCACGGGCCGAATCGGCCTGCTGTTGCGCCTGCTGCAGCCGTGCGCGGTATTCGGTCGGATCAATCTGTGCCAGCACCTGGCCGGCTTTAACGGCCTCGCCCTCGCGCACCTTCAGCCCTTGCAATTCGCCGGCCACCCGGGTTTTCAGCACTGCCGAATGAATGGCGCGCAGGGTGCCTGAGACCGGCAGACCCAGGGCCAGGTCCACCTCTTGCACAGCCACCAGGTCGGTGGCGGCCAATTCCACCGTGCTGACGGTGGGGGCGGGCAGGGTGGCGCTGGCCTTGCGCTTTTCCAGCAGGCGCTGGCCGCCCAGCGCCAGCCCCAGGACGATCACCACCGCGACCGCCGCGCCTACGAGCCGCCCGAGCCTCATGAGCGTGCCCCCCCGCAGGCGCCTTGAACGCCCGCTTGCACAGACAGGCCGCGCGCTAGCCATTGCGCATGATCTTTGAGGTAGGCCTCAGGGTCGAGGGTCATGATGTCTTGGTGATAAGGGCTCGGGCCGTGGCGCGAGAGGGACAGAAAGACCATGACCGAGGCCAGGCCCTGGACCGCGTGGTCGGCACAACCTGCGACAAATTCGCCGCGCTCAATGCCACGCTCGATCACTGCGCGCAAGATTTGCTTGCCCGGCAGGATCACCGCTTGGTTAAAAAACTCAGCCATCTCTGGAAAATTGGCGCCCTCGCTCATCATCAGCTTACTGATGCCCGATGCCTGGGTCGAGCCGACCCGCTGCCACCACAGCAGCACGGTGGTGCACAGGAGGTCGGCGCTCGATCCCTCGAACGCTGAGAAATGTTCATTCCATTGCTCAAAGCGGTTGGACAGCTTGTGTCTGACCACCCCCTTGAACAGCTCGAGCTTGCTTGGAAAGTACAAAAACACCGTGCCTTTGGAGACGCCTGCCCGGGCGGCCACCTCGTCCATGTGGGTGGCGGCATAGCCCTTTTCAACGAACAGGCTCAGCGCTGCATCGAGCAATTGTCCGGGTCGCTCATGCTTGCGCCGTTCACGGCGAGGCGCAAGCGCCGGGGCTTCGAGCACAGCAGGAGGGAGCATGGGGAGTTAATGACCGGCGGGTTAGTAATATAGTCTGACCGAACCCCACGGTCAAGCTGGCCAGCATCAGGACAAGGAATTGTCGGCCATCGGCGCAGTACCTCCGAGCCTGGCCTGCGATACAGTGGCGCCCTTTCATTGATCGATTCAGTCAGAGGGCGTCCCATGAACCATTCCATCGAGCCGCAGAGCATCACCCTGGCCGGAGGCTGCTTTTGGTGCCTGGAGGCGGTCTATCTCCAGGTCCGAGGCGTGCTTGCGGTGGAGTCGGGGTACAGCAATGGACGGCTTAAGCATCCCACTTACGAAGAAGTTTGCACCGGCCAGACCGGCTGCGCCGAGGTGGTCCGGGTTCAATGGGATCCGGCTGAGCTGTCTCTCGAGGACATTTTGGAGATTTTCTTTCTGATCCATGACCCGACCACTTTGAACCGCCAGGGCCATGATGTTGGTACGCAGTACCGCAGTGGCATTTACTTGCACAGTCAAGAGCAAGGCCAGCAGGTCGCAGGCTTCGTGGCAGGCTTGCGTGAGCAGGGCGTTTACGCCCAGCCTATCGTGACCGAGGTGCTGCCCTTGGCCGATTACTCCCCGGCCGAGTCCTATCACCAAAACTACTATGCCCGCAACCCGCATCAGGGTTACTGCGCCCATGTGGTCGGACCGAAGGTGGATAAATTCCGGCGCACGCTGGCGCGGCTGGTGCGTGCATGAGCGGCTCGAGTGCGGGCCCTCTGGGCAGCGGGTCTGTTGATGGGGTCAGCACCTGTGCGCGCTGGCCTCAGCGGGCTTTGGGATGATGGATGGTCGGCACCCGCACGGCCTTGTCGATCTGGTGGCGGTTTTCCACATCGGGCGCATCGGACGGCGTGTTTTCTTCGTGTTCGACGTCGTGCACACCCCGCGAACGCTTGGCCTCCTCGCGGCGCGGCTGATGGGGCGGCGGCAACTGAAGTTCTTTCATGATGGTGAGCTCTCCTTGAATCTCATCGTCGCTGAACTGTTGTCACTGTGTCTTCGGACAAATCATCCGGCCCGTGTCGGAAAGTTCCTAGGCAAATCGGTGGCGATCGGAGCCGTTTGAGGTCGAATCCGCAAGTCCCACTGCCTGCACAGTCGCTCAGTCGGTGGCAAGATGCAGCCCTGGAGAGTCAGTGGGTCGTCCAAGCACCATGAATGTGGCTCGGCCAGGGCGCGAAGCAAAAAAAGGATATGGGAATGAATCATCAAACGGGCTCTTCAGCGCTCACGCAGGCGCTCGCGGGCCTGGATGCCGAGCAACTGCGCGGCATGCGGCGCGGCCTGGAAAAAGAAAGCTTGCGGGTGCGCGCTAACGGCGCGTTGGCGCTCACGCCGCATCCGGCTGCCCTGGGCTCAGCCCTGACGCATCCGCACATCACCACCGACTTTTGCGAGTCGCAGCTCGAGCTGGTCACTGCAGCCCACGGCAGCCCGGAGGCGGTGCTGCAAGAGTTGCGGCTGCTGCATCAATTTACCTACCGGGTGCTGGCGCGCGAGGGCGACGAGATGCTGTGGGTCTCGAGCATGCCCTGCGGCCTGCCTACCGATGAGACCATTCCGATCGCGCGCTACGGCTCGTCCAATGTGGGGCGGGCCAAGAGCGTTTACCGCATGGGACTGAGCCACCGCTATGGCCGGCGCATGCAGACCATCTCCGGCATCCACTACAACTGGTCGCTGCCGGGCTTGAGCAACGCGCAGTATTTCTCCCTGATTCGCAATTTCAGGCGCCATGCCTTTTTGCTGCTTTACCTCTTTGGTGCCTCGCCAGCGGTGTGTTCAAGCTTTGTGGCTGGCCGTCAACATGAGCTGTTGCCGCTGGACGGGCCGACCATGCACATGCCTTATGGCACCAGCTTGCGCATGGGCCGGCTGGGTTACCAAAGCGATGCCCAGGCCTCCTTGGCGGTGAGCTACAACAGCCTGGAGGGCTATGCCGCGGCCCTGCATGAGGCCTTGAGCCGCTCCTACCCGGCCTATGAGGCCGTCGGCCTGCGCAATCCGGGCGGTGACTACAACCAGCTGGCCACCACGCTGCTGCAGATTGAAAACGAGTTCTACGGCACCATCCGGCCCAAGCGGGTCATTTTTCCGGGCGAGCGGCCCTTGCATGCGCTGCGCGAGCGGGGGGTGGAGTATGTCGAGGTGCGGCTGATGGACCTCAACCCGTTTGAACCTTTGGGCATCGACACAGCCACCATGCGCTTTCTGGATGTGTTCTTGCTGCACTGCCTGCTCAGCTCGAGCCCGCCCGACACGCCGCAGGAGATTGCAGCCTTGGCGCGCAACCAGCACCGCACCGCTGCCCGGGGCCGCGAGCCGGGCCTGCAGCTCGAGCGCGATGGCAAGGACATCGGCTTGTTGGAATGGGGCACGCAGCTGCTTGCAGATTTTGATCCGATCGCCCGTCGGCTGGATCAGGACCTGCTCGGGACCGCTCAGGAAGGGGCTTATGCGCAGGCTTTGGCACAGGCGCACGAGCGCCTGGCGCAGCCCGATGATTTGCCCTCGGCGCGGGTGCTCGAAGCGATGGTGCGTGAGCACGGTCGCTCCTTCACCGCCTTTGCCCGTGACCGCTCGGCCCGCACCCGGCTGCTGATGCTCGAACAAGGCATGAGTCAGGTCGACGAGCAGCGGCTGCAGCAGATGTCGATCGATTCGGTGCGCGAGCAGCAACGCATTGAGTCGCTCGACAGCCTGCCTTTCGAGATCTACCGCCAGCAATACACATCGCCCGAGCGGCTGGGCCGGCCTCGGGCTGTCATGGACTGAAGACCCATGGCCATCCAATGGTTCCCGGGGCATATGCACCTGACGCGCCAGGCCATGGCCGAGCGCATCAAGGCCATTGACGTGGTGATCGAGTTGTTGGACGCCCGCCTGCCGGGCTCCAGTGCCAACCCCATGCTCGGTCAGCTCACCCGCGGCAAACCCGCGCTCAAGATCCTCAACAAGCAGGATTTGGCCGACCCGGTGCGCACCGAGGGCTGGCTCGCCCATTACAACGCACTGCCCGGCACCCGGGCGCTGGCGCTCGATGCCAGCGAGTCGGCGCCAGCGCGGCGCCTGCTGGCCGCCTGTCGTGAGCTGGCTCCCTCCCGCCAGGGGCTGGCGCGGCCGATGCGGGTGCTGATCTGCGGCATACCCAATGTGGGCAAGTCCACGCTCATCAACACCATGGTGGGCAAGCGTGCCGCGCGCACCGGCGATGAGGCGGGCATCACCCGCAGCGAGCAGCGCTTTGTGCTCGAAGACGGCTTTTATCTGTGGGACACGCCGGGCGTGCTGTGGCCGCGCATCATCGTCGCCCAAAGCGGCTATCACCTGGCTGCCAGCGGCGCCATCGGACGCAATGCCTACGACGAGCAGGAGGTGGCTTTGGAGCTGCTGGCCAGCCTGGCACGAGGCTATCCTCACCTGTTGGCCGCGCGTTATGGCCTGGCCGCAGAGCTGAGCGAGGAGCAGGCGCTGGAGGCGATTGCGCGCAAGCGGGGCGCTGTTTCGGCCGGCGCGCGGCCCCATTTGCAAAAGGCTGCCGAGATTCTCATCCATGAGTTTCGCGCAGGCAGCATCGGCCGCATCAGCTTGGAGACGGCCGATGAGTACGCCGCCTGGCTGGCCCAAGGCAAGGTGCTGGAGGCCGAGCGCTTGCTGCGCAAGGAGCAGGCGGTGACGGCCGGCCACATACGCCCGCCGCGGCGGGCTGCGGGCAGCGCCAAGAGCCGCTAGGCCCGGCATGGGTGCCTGCAGCAGCGCCGTGCCGTTGCCGCTAAGATGCGTCGCACCTTTATGAATCCCCGCGCCGACAGAGTCAGTGGCAGCGCAGCAGACTTTTTCAGGAGACACATTGAGCGCCGATAACTCCCCCCTTTTTGAAGCCGCTCGCTTTGGCAGCGGCCAGAGCGTGGCCCGCATGGAAGACGACGCCCTGCTGCGCGGTCAGGGCCGGTTCACCGACGACTGGAGCGCGGCCCTGGCTGAGTTGCCAGCCTCCGAGCTGTCCCATGTCGCTTTTGTACGCTCGCCCCATGCCCATGCTGTGCTGCGCGCAGTGGACGTCAGTGCAGCCCTTGCCATGCCCGGCGTCTTGCTGGTGCTGACCGGGCAGGACATGGTCGATGCCGGCTGCAAGCCGCTGGCGGGCGTGGCCGGATTTACCCGTGCTGGCGGCGCGCCGGCTGCCGCGCCGCCGCGCCGCACCCTGGCCCATGAGCGGGTGCGCTTTGTCGGCGAGCCGGTGGTGGCGGTGGTCGCGCTCAGCCGTGAGCAGGCCCGCGATGCGGCCGAAGCGGTGGTGGTGGACTATGAAGAATTGCCGGCGGTGGTGGACCTGGCCGGTGCGCTGGCCGGCCGCGCGGTGCTGTGCGAGGGCGCAGGCGACAACATCGTGGCCGAGTCGCGCTATGGCAAGGCCGATGAGGCCGCCCAGGCGTTTGCCCGGGCCGCGCATGTGGTCCGGCTCGAACTCGACAACCAGCGCCTGGCCGCGCTCACGCTGGAGCCGCGTTCGGTGCTGGCGTCCTGGCAGGCATCGACCGGCCGGCTGATCGTTCGCCTGAGCTCGCAGATGCCCTCGGGCGCACGCAACAGCATTGCCGACGTGATGGGCCTTGAGCGCTCTGCGGTACGGGTGGTGGTGGGCGATGTGGGCGGTGGCTTTGGCATGAAGACCGGGGCTTATCCGGAAGACATCGTCACCGCGTTTTGCGCCCACAAGCTCAAGCGCTCGGTCAAGTGGATCGCCGACCGCAGCGAAGAGTTTTTGGCCACCACCCACGGACGCGACCTGCACACCCACGCCGAGCTCGCCCTGGACGCCAACGGCAAGGTGCTGGCCCTGCGGGTCAAGTCGGACGCCAATGTCGGCGCCTACCCGACCGGCACCGGAGTGGCCATCGCTTTGCTGATCGGCCCCTGGGTTTTGACCGGCGTTTATGACATAGGCCTGGTGGACTACCACTTCCGGGCGGTCATGAGCAACACCATGTCAACCGCCGCCTACCGAGGCGCCGGCCGGCCTGAGTCCATTTACATCATTGAGCGGCTGATGGACGAGGCGGCGCGCCAGATCGGGATGGACCGCATTGAGCTGCGCCGGCGCAACTTTATCGCGCCCGATCGCTTCCCCTACAAGAACGCCATGGGGCAGGTCTATGACGTGGGCGCTTTTGAATCGATGATGGATCAGGCGCTCAAGCTGGCCGACTGGTCCGGCTTTGAGGCGCGGGCCGCGCAGTCGGCCCAGCGGGGGCGCTGGCGCGGCCTGGGGATTGCCACCTTCCTCGAGTGGACCGGCGGCAATCAGATGGAAGAGCGGGTGACCTTGTCGGTGCAGGCCGACGGCACCATCGAGGTGTTTTCTGCCGTCATGCCCATGGGGCAGGGCATTGCCACCACCTTGGC
>JBAXEN010000223.1:0-7329 GCA_037140415.1 Betaproteobacteria bacterium
GCGGCATACAGCCCCTCGCTGGGCAGACACACGATGGCAAAGTCGGTTGTGTGCGGTGGACTGATGTAGTTCTCGCTGACCGAGCGGGCCTGCAGCCGCACGCTGGCCTCCAGGGCGCGGCCGGCCGCTTCAACGCCGCCCACATCGGCCAGCTGCTGCGCGGCCAGCAGGCGCTCATAGTCTTCACTGGGAAACTTGGCATCGATCGGCAGCCACAAACCGGGCCCGTCGTCCTGGCGCCCGGGCAGGCGCACCGCAAAGTCCACCGCATGGCGGCTGCCGGGCACCACGCTGGCCTGGGCCTGGTATTGATCGACGGTGAAGACCTGCTCGAGCAGACCCGCCAGTTGGGTCTCGCCGAAAATACCGCGGGTCTTGACATTGCTGAGCAGGTGCTTGAGGTCACCCACGCCCTGCGCCAGGGTCTGCATCTCGCCCAAGCCGCGATGCACCTGCTCGAGCCGCTGGGCCACATGGGCAAAGCTGGCGTCCAGCCGGGCCTGCAGGGTGCTTTGCAGCTTTTCGTCCACGGTGGCGCGCATTTGCTCGAGTTTGCGTTCATTGCCCTCTTGCAGCAGCGTCAAGCGCTGCTCGATAGCCTGCCGGATGTCGGCCAGCAACTGCTCTTGCCGCTGGCTCATCTGCTGCAGCTGGGCCTGCATGTCCTGGGTAAAGCGCCGCAGCACCAGGTCTTGGGCCTCGCGGGTTTGCGCCAAGGCCTGCGTCAAGGCTTGGCTGCTGGCCAAGGCCTGCTGATTGGCCGACTGGGCGCTGGCCTGCAGGCTCTGCGCCAGCTGCTGTGCCATGGCCGCCAACTGCACCCGAAACGAGTCGATTTGCTCGTTCTGGGTGCGGGCCACATCACCGGACTGGGCCAAGAGGGTTTGCTGAAACAGCGCCAGCGACTGTTGCAATTCAGCACGGGTATCGCGGGCGCTGGCCTGCACCTCCAGGCGCAGCTCGCGCTCGAGCCGCTCGCCGCCAAGGCGCAGCTGCTGCAACTCCGCCAGCTGCGCCGCGCTCGCCGGGGTCTGGCTGCGACCCGGCAGCCGGGCGAGCACCAGGCCGAGCAGCACCACGATCAGCGCCAGCACTGCCAGGCTCAGCCAAATAAGGGGGTCGGTCATCGCGCTATTGTCGCGCCGAGCCGTTCAGGGTGAGCGGGCGCGCTGTCAAACCGGCGGCACCGCAGGGCGGGCCGACCCAGGCTTGCGGCTCAGCGCGGATCCGGATTGAGCGCGGTCAGCAGCGGCTGGCCGCTGAAAAAAGCCACCAGGTTGTCAGCCGCCAGATGGGCCATGGCCTTGCGGGTGGGAATGGTGGCGCTGCCGATGTGCGGGGTCAGCACCACATTGGGCACCTGCAGCAGGCCCGGGTGCACGCTGGGCTCGCCCTCGAACACATCGAGCCCGGCGGCCGCAATGGTGCGGTTTTTCAGGGCCACAGCCAGGGCGGCGTCGTCGACGATGCCGCCACGAGCAATATTGACCAAGGTGGCGCTGGGCTTCATGCGGGCCAGCTCAGCAGCACCGATAGCGTGGTGCGACTCGGCGCTATAGGGCAGCACCAAGATCAGGTGGTCGGCCTGTGCCAGCAACTCGTCCTTGCTCACATAGCGGGCATGAAGTTCCTGCTCGATCGCAGGCGTCAAGCGCGAGCGGTTGTGATAAATGACTTTCATGCCAAAGCCCAGCGCACCGCGGCGGGCAATCGCCTGCCCAATGCGGCCCATGCCCAAAATGCCCAAGGTGGAGCCGTGAATGTCGGAGCCGGCAAACATGTCGTAGCTCCACTGGGTCCACAAGCCGGCGCGCAGAAAATGCTCGCTCTCGGCCATGCGCCGAGCGGTGGCCATGATGAGCGCAAAGCCCAGGTCGGCGGTGGTCTCGGTCAGCACATCGGGCGCGTTGGTGGCCACCACGCCTGCGGCCGTCATGGCCGGGATGTCAAAGTTGTTATAGCCGACCGCCATATTGGCGCAAATGCGCAGCTCGGGGCAGGCCTTAAGCACCGCGGCATCAATGCGGTCGCCGCCGGTGGTGAACACGCCCTGCACGCCCTGCAGCCGCTCGATCAGCTCGGCCTGGCTCCAGCTCTGATCATCCTGGTTGCTCTGAACCTGGGCGACTTGCTCGAGTTTGGTGATGACCTCGGGAAATACCGCGCGGGCCATCAAGATACGAGGCTTGCTCACAAAAAATACTCCTTGAACAGCGCTCCGCCTTCAGCGGAACCAGATGAAACCCATGATAAGGAACAGCGGAATCAAGATGCCGCCCGACCAGAGCATGTAGCCAAAAAAGCCAGGCATCTTGACGCCCCGATCCTCGGCAATCGCCTTGACCATCAAATTGGGCGCATTGCCGATATAGCTGTTGGCCCCCATGAAGACCGCACCGCCCGAAATCGCGGCCAAGGTGGGCGCCAGGGCATTCATCAGCACCTGGGGATCGCCGCCAGCGGTGTTGAAAAACACCAGATAGGTTGGCGCGTTGTCCAAAAACGAACTCAGCGCGCCCGTGACCCAGAAGTACATCAGCACATCGGGGCTGCCGTCGGGCCGGGTAACCGCCGAGACCACCGCTGCGAAAGGCCCGTTGACGCCAGCCTTGAGCATGGCAATCACCGGGATGATGGTCAAAAAGATACCCGCAAACAGCTTGGCCACCTCTTGCATCGGCGCCCAAGCGAATTGATTGTCGGCATGGACCTGGGCCGGCGTCAGACGCAGAGACAGCAGGGTGAGCAGCACCAAGCCGACATCGCGCAGCAGGCCGGGCAGACCCACCTCGGTGCCCCAGACATCGAAAACCACAGGGCTTTTCCAGACCCCGCTCATCAGCACCATCGCGACGATGGCGGCCAGCAGGACAAAGTTGCCCGCACCGTCAAAACCGATGGAGCGCGTCTCGGGCGTCGGATCCACCGGCAGCACCTCCTCACGGCGGTGAAACAGCCAGGCATCGAGTGCGTAGAACAAGGCCAGCAGCGTGCCCACCAGAAACAGGGTCTCGGGCAGCAGGGTCTTGAGCGTCCAGAAAAAATCCACGCCCTTGAGGAAACCCAGGAACAGCGGTGGGTCGCCCAGCGGCGTGAGCGAGCCGCCGGCATTGGAGACGATGAAAATGAAGAAAACCACCACATGGGCCACATGCTTGCGGTTGTCATTGGCGCGAATCAAGGGGCGGATCAGCAGCATGGAGGCGCCGGTGGTGCCCATCACACTGGCCAGCACCGCGCCTAAGCCCAAGATGGCCGTGTTCAGGCCTGGGCTGCCGCGCAGATTACCGCGGATGTAGATGCCCCCCGAAACGGTATAGAGCGCCGTCACCAACACGATGAAGGGAATGTATTCAGCCAGCAGCGCATGGACCAAGTTCGCGCCGGCCAGAGCCGGCCCGTGCAGCGCTGCAAAGGGCAGCAAGAAGGCCAGCGCCCAGGCCGCCGCAATCTTGCCGTAATGGTGGTGCCACAGCGCCGGTGCCAGCAAGGGAAGCAAGGCAATCGACAGCAAAACGCCCGCAAATGGCAGGCCCCACCAAGCGCTCAGTGCGGCGCCATCGATGCTGGCGGCGCTGGCTGCGCCCGGCCAAGCCAACAGGGGCGCCAACAGCGCCAGGCCACGCAACAGGCAGGTTCGGATCATGGGCGGCTCAGTCCCCGGTTTTGATGTCGAAGACCTGGCGCAGATAAGCCAGGTATTTCTCGTCGTCACACATGTTCTTGGACGGCGTGTCCGAGAGTTTGGCCACCGGCTGCCCGTTGCAGCGCACCATCTTGATGACGATCTGCAGCGGCTCGCAGCCCAGGTCGTTGGTCAGGTTGGTGCCAATGCCAAAGGCCAGTTGGCAGCGGCCGTTGAAGCGGCGGTAGAGTTCGATGGTGCGCGGCACCGTCAACGCGTCGCTGAAGATCAGGGTCTTGGTGAGCGGGTCGACCCGGTTGCTGCGGTAATGCTCGAGCAGGCGCTCGCCCCAGGTAAATGGGTCGCCGCTGTCATGACGGGCGCCATCGAACAACTTGCAGAAATACATGTCGAAGTCGCGCAAGAAGGCGTCCATGCCGTAGACGTCCGACAGGGCAATGCCCAAGTCGCCACGGTATTCCCGCGCCCAGGACTCGAAAGCAAAGACCTGGCTGTCGCGCAGGCGCGGCCCCAGGGCCTGGCAGGCCTGCAGGTATTCATGGGCCATGGTGCCCAGGGGCGTCAAGCCCAGCTTCATCGCAAACAGCACATTGCTGGTGCCGGCCAACTGCCCCTGCGGGCCCGAGCCGAGCCGGGCGTTGAGGGTGCGCAGCACTTCCTCATGCCAGGCCACCGAGAAGCGCCGGCGGGTGCCGTAGTCGGCGATCTTGAGCGCGCGCATATCGTCTTGCTGCAGCAGACCGATTTTTTCGTCCAGACGTCTGCGCCCTTCCAGAAAATCAGGCAGCTGGCGGGTGTTGCGAAAGTAGACCTCGTTGACGATGGCCAGCACCGGAATCTCAAACAAGATGGTGTGCAGCCAGGGGCCCTTGATAGAGATCGCGATCTGCCCGTCGGGCAAAGGCTGCACGTCGATGTACTTTTCGTTCAGCCGAAACAGGCCCAGAAAGTCGACAAAGTCGCTCTTGATGAAGCGCATCGAGCGCAGATAAGCCAGTTCCGCGTCCTTGAACTTGAGGTCGCACAGCGCCCGAATCTCCTCGCGGATCTGCTCCACATAGGGCGCCAGCGGCCCCACGCCGGGCGAGCCTGCATTGCGGCAGACAA
Source organism: Betaproteobacteria bacterium (assembly GCA_037140415.1). GTDB lineage: Bacteria > Pseudomonadota > Gammaproteobacteria > Burkholderiales > Burkholderiaceae_C > Polaromonas. The sequence continues at coordinate 4,754 of JBAXEN010000223.1, forward strand.
AGCGGTACTCCACCTGCGCACCCGGAAACTGATGCAGGACCACCTGCATCATGGTGAACTTGTACAGATCGGTATCGAGCAGGCTGGTGATGACCATGGCAGCGGGCGATCAGGCGATCAGGGCTTCAGGCGGCGCCGAGAAAATCAACCTCAAACAGCAGCGTGGCGTTGGGCGGAATCACCCCGCCGGCGCCGCGCGCGCCGTAGCCGAGCTCGGCCGGGATGATCAGGCGACGGGTGCCGCCGGCGGCCATGCCCTGCACGCCCTCGTCCCAGCCGCGGATCACATGGCCGGCGCCCAGGGAAAATTCAAAGGGCTCGCCCCGGTCCTTGCTCGAATCGAACTTGGCGCCGGCTTGTCCGTTTTCATACAGCCAACCGGTGTAGTGCACTTGTACATATTGGCCGGCCTTGGCGGTGGCTCCGGTGCCCAGCACGGTGTCTTCATACTGCAGGCCCGAGGCCGTGGTGGTGATGCTCATTGTTCGTCCTTATTCATGAGGGGGCTGCGCCTTGGCGCCGACCCCGCACTGTACCCGCAACCAGCTCCAGCACCTGATCGGCCGCCTGCGCCAACTGGCGGTTCTGCTCGGCCACCAGCAGGCCCAGCCCTTGGCTGCGCAGGTCGAGCAGCACCTGCACCATCGCATCGACCAGCACCGGCGAGATGCCCTCGCAGGGCTCGTCAAGCAGCAACAGGCGCGGGCGGGTCATGAGGGTGCGGGCCAGCGCCAGCATCTGCTGCTCGCCGCCACTCATCAGCGCCGCTGGCCGATTGAGCATGGGCTTGAGCAGGCCAAAGCGCTCGAGCACCCAGTCCAGGCTGCGCCCGCTGGCGCGCCCGCCGGCCACCCGCAGGTTCTCCAGCACCGTCAGCTCGCCAAACAGACGCCTGTCCTCGGCCACATAGCCCAGACCGGCGCCGGCGCGTCGGTAAGTCGGCCAGTCGCTGATGTCCTGGGCCGGGCCAGCCCCGGCCAGCATCAACTGCCCACGGGTCGCGACCTCCAGCCCCATCACCGACTTGAGCAAGGTCGACTTGCCCGCGCCGTTGAGGCCTTGGAGCACCAGCAATTGGCCGGCCTGCAGCCGCAGGTCAATGCCGAACAAGGCCTGCGCCGGGCCGTAAAACGCCTCCAACTGGCGGATCTCAAGCATGGGCGCGCCCCAGGTAACGGGCCTGCACCTGCGGATCGGCCGCCACCTGCGCAAAACTGCCCTCGGCCGCAATCCGCCCTTCAATCAAGACCAGCACCCGGTCGGCCACGCCAGCCACCGCATCCATGTTGTGCTCGGTATAGATCACCGCCAGGCCGCCGGCGGCCAAGGCCCGCACCCAAGCCATCAGTTGGGCCCGCTCCTGCTCGGCCAGCCCGGCAGCCGGCTCGTCGAGCAGCAGCAGGCCGGGCTGTCCGGCCAACACCAGGGCTAATTCCAGCCGCTTCTTGGCGCCATAAGGCAGGCTGGCGGCCAACTGCCCGGCCTGCCCGGCCAGGCCCGCCTGCTCCAGCAGCGCCAGGGCCGTCTCGGGCTGCCAGGCCGCCAAAGCCTGCCAGTGGCTGAGCCGCCGCTGGCTGGCCTGCAAAGCCAGTTGCACATTGCCCAGCACGCTCAAGGCCTCAAACACCTGAGCCACCTGAAAGCTGCGGCCCACCCCGTGCGCCAGCCGCTGGGCCGGACTCAGACCGAGCAGGGAGCGGTCCCGCCAGAGCACCTGGCCGGCGTCGGGCTGCTGCTGGCCAGCGATGCAGGCAAAGGTGGTGGACTTGCCTGCGCCGTTGGGGCCGATCAAGGCCACACATTGGCCCGCAGCCACCTCAAAGCTCACACCATCGACCGCGCGCACCCCTGCAAAATGCCGCACCAGCGACTGCACTTGAAGCAGGGGCTGATTCATGCGCTCCTGCCCCCAGGTGCGCGCCGCAGCGCCGCCGCCAGCGAAAGCAGGCCCGAGGGCGAGGCCACCATCACCAGCATGATCACCAGGCCCAGCAGGCCGCGCCAATAGGGCAGCTCGCGCCCCAACTCGGCCGCCGCAAAGTGCAGCAGGCCGCTGCCCACCACGGCGCCCCACAGTTGGTGCACGCCGCCGAGCAAGACCACCAGCAAGGCGTCGACCGAGGTTGCCACGCTGGCCACCGACGGAAACACCGCGCCTTTGTGCGCTGCATACAAGGCCCCAGCCAAGCCAGCCAAGGCCGCGCTCTGCAAAAACACTCGGTATTTAAGCCAAGCCACCGTCAGGCCCGAGGCGCCCGCGCGCAGCGGCGCATCGCGCAGGGTCTGCAAGGCTGCGCCTTGCCCTGACAAAGTCAGGCGCCGCAGGGCCAGGGCCGCGCCCAGCACCAAGAAAACCATGAAGCCATAAAAACCCCAACGGTCTTCGTCGGCAATCAGCCGCAGGCCGATCAGCCCGTTGTCGCCACCCGTCCAGGCCACCGCCTGGGTGGCCCCGGCCCACAGCACCTGGGCCAAGGCCAGCGACAGCATGGCCAGGTAGACCCCGCTGCTGCGGATCAGTGCCGCGCCAAACACGGCGGCCAGGGCCAACGCACAGGCCACGCCCACCGCACAGG
>JBAXEN010000224.1:0-7300 GCA_037140415.1 Betaproteobacteria bacterium
GGCCGCGGCCCGATCAGCTCAAGGTGTCGGTGGGCATCAAAGAAGGCTGGATCGGCGAAGCAGAAATCACCTACGCCGGCCTGGGCTGCCTGAACCGCGCGCGGCTGGCCGAGCAGGTGGTGCGCGAGCGCCTGCGCATAGGCGGTGTGCAGCTCGAAGAACTGCAGGTCGACTACATCGGCATGAACTCGCTGCATGGCGCCGCCTCCCTGCCCACGCCCCATGAGCCCTATGAGGTGCGCCTGCGCTTTGCCGGCCGCGCCAAGGCCAAGCGCGACGCGGTCAAACTGGCCGGCGAGGTGGAGACCCTGGTGGGCAAAGGCCCGGCCATGTCTTCACTGCCACGCACCACAGTGCGCGAGGTGCTGGCGATTTATTCGGTGCTGATTCCACGCGCCGCGGTGCAGCCGCAGTTGTTGATGCTGGAGGTGGCATGAGGCGGTTTTACCTGCGCGAGATCGCCCACGCCCGCGCCGGCGACAAAGGCGACAGCAGCAACATCGGCGTGATTGCCTATGTCCCGCAAGACTATTCCACCCTGCTCGAGCAGGTCACGGTCGAGGCGGTGCGCCGGCATTTCGGCTCCCTGGTCAAAGGCCGCATCACACGCTACGAGCTGCGGCATGTCGAGGCCCTGAACTTTGTGCTCGACAACGCGCTGGGTGGCGGGGTCACCCGATCGCTGTCGCTGGACCCGCATGGCAAATCCTACGGCGCGCTGATCCTGACCCTGCCGATCACCGTGGACGCTCAGGTGGCCGAGCGACTGCTCGCGCAAGGCCGCCAGCCCCTGCCATGAGTGCGGCCAACGCCGAGCGCATTGCCCTGAGCGTCGATGCAGCACGCGCGCTGGCCACAGCCGCTTTGCGCGGCTTGGGCTATTCGTCCGAGCAGACCGAGATCTTGTGCGCGCACATGCTGGACGCGGCGCTGTGCGGCTATGAATACTCGGGGCTGCCCAAGATCCTGCAGATCGCGGCCAACCCCAAGCGCCAACAGCCCACCACGGCGATGCGCGACATCCATGCCACGCCGGTCTCAGCGCTGATCGACGGTGGCAACCATTCGGGCATGCTGGCCATGCACCATGCCACCGATCGCGCGATTGCCATGGCGCAGGCCCATGGCTTTGCGCTGGTGGGCGTGACCAACAGCTGGATGAGCGGGCGCAGCGCCTACTATGTGGAGCGCATCGCCAGAAGCGAATTGATAGGCATACACACCGTGGGCTCAGCCAGCCTGGTGGCCCCGCCGGGCGCGAGCCGGCCGGCCTACGGCACCAACCCCATGGCCTTTGGCTTTCCCAAGGAAGGCGATCCGCTGGTGATCGATGTATCGACAGCAGCTTTTCCAGGCACCGAGCTTGATTTTTACCAACTGCTGGGCCTGCCGCTGCCGGCCGGGGTGGCGCTTGATGCGCACGGCCAGCCCACCACCGATGCGCAGGCTGCCAAGCAAGGCGCCTTGCTGCCCTTTGGGGGCCACAAGGGCTATGCGCTGGGCCTGGCCATGCAGGCACTGGGCGTGCTGGCTGGCTCGGGCCTGAATGAGGCCAAGGATTACGGCTACCTGATCATCGCGATGCGGCCCGATTTGCTGCTGCCGCTGGCCGACTTCAAACGCGAGCTCAGCGAGCAACTGGCGCGCATCAAGGCGGTGCCGCGCCAAGAGGGGGTGGCCGAGATTCGGCTGCCCTCCGAGAAGTCGTTTGCCTCGCGCCAGCGCGCCTTGCGCGAAGGCATCCACATCGACCGGCTGGTCCACACCCGCCTGCTGGCGCTGGCTGCAAGCCCTGCGGCCCAGCCCTGAGCCCCTCACCGGAGACAACCCATGCCCGCCCTTGCCCGCGTCGACAGCCACGCCCATGTGTTCGACCCCGTCGCCTATCCACTGCGCGACACCGGCGGGCACATGCCCGGGCCGGCCGAATGCGGCACCGCGCAAGAATTCTTGACGGTGCTGGACGCGCACCAGGTCTCGCACGGCCTGCTGGTCAATCCGCAGGCCGGCTATGCCACCGACAACCGCTGCATGCTCGACGCCATTGCCCGCTCTCAAGGGCGGCTCAAGGGCGTGGCCCTGGTGGGCCACGGCATCACCGACGCGCAATTGGCCGAGCTCCAGGCAGGCGGGGTGGTGGGCGCGCGGTTTAACTTGCTGTTCGCCCATGCCACCTCCATCCGCGGGCGCGAGGGCGAAGTTTTGCTGGGCCGGCTGCGCGAGCTGGGCTGGTTCGCGCAAATCTACTACCGCGACGACAGCCTGCTCGAAGCGCTGCCGGTGCTGCAAAGCTCAGGCATCGCATTGGTGATCGACCACTGCGGCGGCTTCGACCCCGACAAGGGCTTGCAGCAGGCGGGCTTTCAGGCCCTGCTCCAACTCGGCCGCGAGGGGCGGGCGGCGGTCAAACTCTCGGGCGCATTTCGGCTGTCCAAAAAGCCCTGGCCCCACAGCGACCTGGATCCTTTCATTGCGGCGCTGCTCGAAGCCTTTACACCAGATCGCTGCGTTTGGGGATCGGACTGGCCTTTCGTGCGCCACCCCGCGCGCACCGACTACGGCCCACAGCAGCGCCTGCTCGAGCGCTGGGTGCCCGATGAGGCTGCTCGCCGCAAGATCGAGTGGGACACACCGAGCCGGCTGTTTGGCTTTGCGCCACTGCGCTAAAGCGCCGGCAAACTTCAGGGCTTGGGGCCGGGCGGCGAGAACAGCTCGTCGTACTTGCGCTCGTAAGCGTGGTAGTTCAGAAATTCGTAGAGCTCGCTGCGCGGCTGCATCAGATCAAGCACGTTTTTCTGGGTGCCATCGCGCAAGATCGCCTGGTAGACCTTGAGCGCGGCGGCCGACATGGCGCGCGCGGCCGACAGCGGAAACAAGGCCGCTGACACGCCCGCGCCCGCCAGTTCATCCAGGGTGAAGGCCGGCGTGAGCGAGAACTCGGTGATGTTGGCCAGCACCGCATGCGGGCGGGCGATGGCATCGACAAAGCGGCGGTATTGCCCCAGCTCGCTGCAGGCTTCCGCAAAAATCATGTCGGCACCAGCCTCCACATAGCGGCAGGCGCGCTCGATGGCTGCGTCTATGCCCTCCACCGCGATGGCGTCGGTGCGGGCGATGATGAAGAACTGATCGTCGGTGCGCGCATCGACCGAGGCCTTGATGCGGTCGACCATCTCGGCGGTCGACACGGTGGCCTTGCCCGGCCGGTGGCCACAGCGCTTGAGCGCCACCTGGTCTTCAATGTGCATGGCCGCAGCGCCGTCCTTGATCAGCCCCTTGACCAGGCGCGCAATGGAAAACACGCCGCCAAAGCCGGTGTCCACATCGACCAGCAGGGGCAAGCTGCTGGCGTCGGTCAGCCGCCGCACCTCGGTGAGCACATCGCTCAAATTGGTGATCGCCAGATCAGGCAAGCCATGCGAATAAGTGGCCAGGCCACCGCCTGCGAGGTAGAGCGCCTTATGGCCCACACGCTCAGCCATCATGGCGCAATAGGGATTGATAGCGCCGACGATGGGCAGCGGCTGGTGTTCAGCCAAGGCTGCCATGAACCTCGCGCCTGCGGATTGGGATGGGGTGGTCACCGTGAGTCAAGCCTTGAGAAATCGGGATCGCTCCATTCTATTGCGGGGTACGCGACAGCTGTTCCTTCCGCACGGCCAGGATCGTCAAAGCTACACTCATTTGAAAGCCGAGGCGAACAAGGCGGCGGGCTGCGCCGCCCCCCATCAGACCAAGAGGCTCACATTCAAGGAGGCAGACCATGATGCAGATCAAGATCGGCGGGCGCATGTTCAAGTGGATGACGGGTGTGCTGATGTGCGCCTTCGCGCTCCATGTCGCCGCACAAAGCTTTCCGAACCGGCCCGTCAAGATCATCGTGCCCTATGCGGCCGGGGGTGGGCCGGACATCGACGCACGCAAGCTGGCACCCCGCCTGTCCGACGCACTGGGCGTGCCGGTGGTGGTTGAAAACCGGGTCGGGGCTGCAGGCATCCTGGCGGCCGAGGTGGCGATGCAGGCAGCGCCTGACGGCTACACCTTGCTGGCCGGCGGGGTCTCGCATGTGGTGCAAAAGATCCTGAGGCCCCAGGCCCGCTTCGACCCTTTGACCAGCTTTGTGCATATCGGGCTGACCAGCAATTCAACCACGGTCCTGGTGGTGCCCATGGACTCGCCGGTGAAAACCGCTAAGGACCTGGAGGCCCTGCTGCGCAGCAAGCCCGGCCAGATCAATTACGGCTCCGGCGGTATCGGCACTGCCGCGCACATTGCCGGCTCGAGCTTCGTCAATCTGCTCAAGCTCAATGCAGTGCATATTCCCTATCGGGGATCGGTGGAGCTGATGCCGGCGCTCGTCGGCGGACAAATCCAGTTTGCCTTCCCGATTGCAGGCACCGGCGTGCCCATGGTCAAGTCGGGCAAGGCGCGCGCCCTGGCGGTGACCGGCGCCAAGCGCCTGAGCTCCTTGCCAGATGTGCCGACGATGAAGGAGTTGTACGGTGAAGAACTCTTCGTGCAGGAGGCCTGGGGGGGACTGTGGGCCCCGGCGGGCACGCCGGCGGCCGAGGTGCAGAAGCTGCATGGCGCACTCAAGCAGGCCCTGTCCGATGCCGATCTGCGCAACTATTTTGTCGGCGCAGGCTCCGAGGTGGAGATCTCACCCAGTCCCGAGTCCTTCAGCAGCTTCCTAAGGGCGGAGACGCAAAAGTGGGCCAAGATCATTCAGCTGACTGGCGTGAAGGCGGACTGATATGGGACTCAATGCACTGCAGGGTGTGCGGGTCCTGGACCTGTCGCATGTCATTGCCGGTCCGACCGCCTCGCACTATCTGGCCCTGGAAGGCGCTGAGGTCATCAAGGTCGAAAAGCCCGGCAAAGGCGACATCCTGCGCCGTTCAGGCCAAGCACTGGCGCCAGGCATATCGGTCGGTTTTGCCGCCATCAACCTGGGCAAAAAGTCATTGGCGCTGGATCTGAAGACGCCGGACGGCAAGGACGTGCTGCGTCGCCTGATCGCGACGGCCGATGTCTTCATCGAAAATTTTCGGCCAGGCGCTGTCGCCCGCCTGGGCTTTGACTATGAAGCCGTGCGCGCTCTGAACCCCAAGATCATCTACGCCTCGATATCAGGCTTTGGCCAGGAAGGCGCCTGGAGTTCGAGAGCGGCTTACGACCATGTGGTGCAGTCGGCCATAGGCATGAGCATGATGCAGGGCGTGGAAGGGCAAGAGCCGATGAAGGTCGGCTTTCCGGTGGTGGACACCGCCACCGGCATGATGGGCGCGCAGGCGATATTGACCGCACTGCTCAGGCGATTCAGGCAGGACCAGGGGGCCTACCTGGATATTTCCATGGCCCAGGCCGGCTTGCAGCTGATGTGGCCCGATGCCTCGCGCGCGGCCTATGGTGCGGGCGACGCGCCGCGCATCGGCAACCGAGGTTTTTCCGGCAGTCCAGGCGCAGCCACTTTCCAGTGTCAGGACGGATGGATTTCAACCGCCGCCAACACCCTGGTGCAATTTACCGCCTTGTGCCAGGTGCTGGGCTTGTCTGATGTGCCCCACCATCCCGAGCTGATTGACCAGGTGGCTTTGCAAAACGGCGGCTTCCTGGTGGCCAAGGACGCAGAGCGGATTCACGCTTTGCTGGTCGATGCGATCAAAACCCGCGGTGTGGAAGAGCTCGAGAAGACCTTGATGGGCCATCAAGTGCCTTGTGCGAAGTTGCGTCAACTCAGCGAGTTGGTGTCGAGCTGCCAGTCCGAGGCCCTCATGACCTTGCCGATTCGGCGCACCCACTACGCGCAGGGCGTCATGACCGATTTTGGATCGGGCTACAAATCTGACCGCAGCGCTGAGCCCGATCTGCCCAAGGCGCCGCGACTGGGTCAACATTCGCGCGAGATCTTGACCGAGCTGGGCATGGCACAGGCTGAGATCGCGTCTTTGATCGCAGCCGGGGCCGTGGCTGCCGATGATTGAAACGACGCGCATCAAGCTCAGCGCCGAGCAGGCCCATGCGCTGGCGGTGCGCGCATTGCTGCGCCATGGCTACAGCGCCGATGAGGCACAGCCGGTGGCCGATCATGTGGTCGATGCGGCCCTGTGCGGCTATGAGTATTCGGGTCTGCCCAAGATCCTCAATCTGATCGAACATGCACAGCTGCGCGGTGCACACCAGCGACTGCGCATCCTGCACGAAACGCCGGTATCGGCGCGGATCGACGGCGGCAATCAAAACGGCATGCTGGCCATGCACCAGGTGAGCGAGATGGCACGGGCCAAGGCGAGTGAACATGGCTTTGCGGTGATCGGCATCCACAACATCTGGATGAGCGGGCGCAGCGCCTTTTATGTCGAGCGGCTGGCCCAGGCTGGTTTGATCGGGCTGCACACCGTGGCCTCACGCCCGCAGGTGGCACCGCCCGGCGCGGCCCGGCCGGCCATAGGCACCAACCCGATCGCACTGGGCTTTCCCACCGAGGGGGACCCCTTGCTCATCGACATGGGCACCTCGGCCCTGATGTTCACCGACCTGATGTTTCGCAAGCGCATGGGCCAAGCCCTGCCCGAAGGGGTGGCGATTGATGCGCAAGGCCAGCCCACCACTGATGCGGCCAGCGCCCTGCTCGGCGCGGTCTTGCCCTATGGCGGGCACAAGGGCTTTGCCTTGGCCGTGGCCATGGCCGCCCTGGGGGTGGGTGCCGGCTCGGGTGAGGACCCCGACCATGCGGGCTATCTGCTGATGGCGATCCGGCCCGACCTGCTGCAGCCGCTGGCGCAATACCGCACCGAGCTGTCGCTGCTGATCGAGCGGATTCGCAACACGCCACGCCAGCTGGGCGTGGACGCGATCCGCATTCCCTCAGAGCGCGCCTTCGCCGAGCGCAAACGCAGGCAGCAGATCGGCATTGAACTCGACCAGCGGGTGGTCGATGCCTTGCTGGAGGCGGCCGGCGAGAGCGCCGCTTTTATTCGGGCTTGATGCCGCTGTCGCGGATGATCTGCGCCCACACGCCGATCTGTTCGCGCACATAGGGGCCAAAGCCCTCCGGCCCCAGCGGCGAGATTTCAAAGCCGATGCCGGTGAGCTTGTCTTGCACATCGCGCTGGGCCAGAGCCGCCATGGCGGCATCGGCCACCTTGTTCAGGGCCTCACGGGGGGTGCCCGCAGGCGCAAACAGCCCATTCCAAGCTGAAATGTCATAGCCCTTGAGCACCTCGGCGATCACCGGTACCTCGGGCATCAGTGGGGTGCGGCGCGCCATGGTGGCGGCAATCACCCGCGCCTTGCCTGA
>JBAXEN010000225.1:0-7278 GCA_037140415.1 Betaproteobacteria bacterium
GTCATTGATGGGTCCCAAGGGTGCGCCGCGGGGGATCTGATCAGGATCCTTGTAGGCGCGGGTTTGCTAGCAAAGCCCGAGAGTATAGCAGGCACTAGGCCCTGGGGCCGATACCTCAGTGTCGCTCGTTCAAGCGGCTGCCGCCCGTCGCTCGGCCAGGGCCTGCGCGCAGGCATGGGCGCTGGCCCAGGCCCACTGAAAGTTATAGCCGCCGAGCCAGCCGGTGACGTCGACCACTTCGCCAATGAAGTACAGGCCCGCTTGTTTGCTCTCCAGGGTCTGGGACGACAGGTCGCGGGTATCGACCCCGCCGGCCGTCACTTCGGCCTTGCGGTAGCCCTCGGTGCCGCTGGGCTGCAGCTCCCAGTGGGCCAGGCCCTGTGCCAGGGAGTTCAGGGCCTTGTCGGGCACGTCGCAGATGGGCTGCTGCAGGCGAGGGTCGGCCGCGGTCCAGGCTTCGGCCAGGCGGGCCGGCAGCCAGGCGGCCAGCTCATTGGCGAGCAGCTTGCGCGAGCGGGCCTTGGCCGACAGCAACTGAGCGTGCAGCGCCTCGGCCTTGTCCCATGCCGGCGCCAGATGAACGGCGATGGGCGCGCCAGTTTGCCAGTAGCTTGAAATTTGCAGGACCGCCGGGCCACTAAGACCGCGGTGGGTAAACAGCAGGTCCTCGTCAAAAACCTGGCGGCCTTTTTTGCCGGCCACCGGGGTGCTGATGCGCACTGGCAGGGCCAGGCCGGCCAGGCTGCTGTAGGGGGCCCAGTGCTCGGCCTCAAACACCAGGGGCACCAGGGCCGGCCGCGGCTCGACCATCCGCAGGTCGAACTGGCGGGCCAGGCGGTAGCCCCAGTCGCTGGCGCCGATTTTCGGAATAGAAAGCCCGCCGGTGGCGATCACCAACTGCGCCGCCTCCACAGTGCCCCGGTCGGTCTGAAGGCGGTAGCGGCCCAGGCTGTGCTCGACCGCGCCGACCGCGCAAGGCTGCCAGCGCTGCACCTGGCCGGCCTCGCACAGCGCCAGCAGCATGGAAATGATGTCTTCGGCCGAGCGGTCGCAAAACAGCTGGCCCTTGTGCTTTTCATGGAAGGCGATCCGGTGCTCGCGCACCAGATCGATGAAGTCCTGCGGGCTGTAGCGCGAGAGCGCCGAGCGGCAAAAATGAGGGTTTTCGCCTAAAAACTGCGGGTGGCTGGTGCCGGTGTTGGTGAAGTTGCAGCGCCCGCCGCCGGAGATGCGTATCTTTTCGGCCACCTTGGGGCTGTGGTCGATCAGCAGCACCCGCAGACCAAGCCGGCCGGCCTGGCCGGCGCAAAACAGGCCGGCTGCACCGGCGCCGACGATGACCACATCAAAGACTTGCATGGACGGCAGTTTAGGCGCCGGGGGCGGCGCTGGAGGTCCGCCCGTCCTGTGCGCGCAAGAGGTGGCTGCGTGTCCCTGGGAGGATGGGCAGAAGCTCATCCGTGGAAATACGTAGCGTCCAACCAGGGAAATCCCGAATGCGGCAGCGCACGCACTTCATCGGGTGCTGTTACATTGCTAAGTTGTTTAATTGTTGCCGACGCAGCTGTCTTTTGGGAAGCGTCGGCCTAGCAGCAAGGCACTAGAGATGGCTTCCAAAACCGTGGTTCGGGCCCTGTCCCTGATCCTCATCGTTGTTGCAGGCGGTGGCGCCTGGTGGTACCAAAACCAGGGCCAAAAGGCCTCGCCGGGCGATGCGCCGGTGGCTGCCGCCCCGGCGGGCGCGTCCTCGGGCCCGGGTGGCGCCGCCGGTGGTGGTGGGGGAGGCGGCGGCAAGCCTGCCGTTGAGGTGGCCAAGGTCGAGCAGGCCAGGTTGGTCGACGAGGCGCAGGCCACAGGCAGCTTGCGTTCGCGCCAGAACATCATCGTGCGCCCCGAGGTGAGCGGGCGCATCACCCAGGTCAATTTCCGCGACGGCCAAAAGGTCAGTCGCGGCCAGTTGCTGGTTCAGCTCGACGACCAACTGGCCCAGGCCCAGGTCAAGCAGGCTGAGGCCGAGTTGTCGATCGCGCAGGTGAACTTCAACCGGAACAAGGAGTTGGTGGAGCAAAACTTCATCAGCCGCCGCACCGTGGATGAAAGTGCGGCCAGCTTGGAGGTGGCGGTGGCCAAACTTGCCCTGGCCAAAGCGACCGCCGACCGGCTCAAGATTTTGGCCCCCTTCGACGGTACCGTTGGCATACGCTCGATCAACCTGGGCGACTATCTGAAAGACGGCGCCGATGTGGTCAACCTGGAAGACATGGACGCGGTCTATGTGGACTACCGCTTGCCTGAGCGCTACCAGACCCAGCTCAAGACCGGTCTGCGGGCTCAGGTGGAAATTGATGCCCTGCCGGGCCGCAAGTTCTCGGCGGTGGTGCAGGCCATAGACCCTTTGATTGACGCCAATGGCCGCTCCCTGGGCGTGCGTGCGTGCATAGACAACCGCCGCATGCAACTGCGCCCGGGCATGTTTGCCCGGGTGGCGACAACCTTCAGCACCCGTGAGCAGGCGCGGGTGCTGCCCGAGGAGGCCATCGTGCCGCAGGGCGCCCGGCAGTTTGTGATTCGCCTGACCGACGGTCCAGACGGTTTGGTCTCCCAGCGGGTGGAGGTCAAGGTCGGCATGCGCACCCCAGGCAAGGTCGAGCTGCTCGATGGCGTGGCCGTGGGCGATACGGTGGTGGTTGCTGGTCAGCAGCGCTTGCAGCGCGATGGTACGGTGGTAAGGGTGATTGAAGCCCCAGGTCGCGGTGGCCCGACAGCCTCGGGTGGTGCCCAGGGTGGCCCAGGGGCTGCTCCCGCAGCTGCTCCAGCAGGTGGGCCTGGTGCTGCGCCTGCCGGCGCAGGGCCGGCAAATGCGGCTGGCTCAGCCCGCCCTGTTGCAGGCCGTGCTGCTGCCAGCCTGCCGCCACTGCAGGGACCGGATCCTTGCCTGGTGGCACTCGATGGGTCCGGACGTGCCGCTGCCCGGCCGCAGGCTCCAGTTGCGGCGCCAGCTGCTGCGCCAGCTGCTGCGCCAGCACGGCGTAGCGGCCCAACCTGAGTGGCGTTGTTTTGCGGCATGTCATCCCTTATTTCACAGTCTTGACCGTTTCAGTAACAGGAAACCCCAACCATGCTCTTGCCTGAAATTTCGATTCGGCGACCGGTGTTTGCGACGGTGCTGTCCTTGCTGGTGGTATTGATCGGGGCGGTCAGTTTCAACAAGCTGACGGTTCGTGAATACCCGAAGATTGACGAGCCGGTCGTGACCGTCAGTGTCAAATATCCAGGCGCATCGGCGGAGGTGGTTGAGAGCCAGATTTCCAAGCCACTGGAAGACTCGATTGCCGGTATCGACGCGGTCGACGTGATCACATCAATCAGCCGCGCCGAGCAGAGTCAGATTTCGGTGCGTTTCAGGCTGGAAAAAGACGCAGACGCGGCTGCAGCCGAGGTGCGTGACCGTACCGCTCGGGTTCGTAACCGACTGCCTCTGTCCATTGAGGAGCCGGTGATCGCCAAGGTCGAAGCTGACGCCTTCCCGGTGATCTGGTTGGCTTTCAGCAGCGATGTGCTCAACCCGCTGCAGATCAATGATCTGGTCAATCGTGTGGTCAAGCCGCGCTTGCAGACGGTGACCGGCGTGGCGGATGTGCGCATTTATGGCGAGCGCAAGTACGCGATGCGGGTCTGGTTGGACCCGGATCGCATGGCCGGCTACCGTTTGACCACGCAGGACATCGAAGACGCGGTTCGCCGTAACAACCTGGATGTGCCGGCCGGACGCATCGAGTCGACCCAGCGTGAATTCAGTGTCACCTCGCAAACCGATCTCCTTCGTCCGGGCCAGTTTGGCGAGATTGTGGTGCGAGTGGTCAACGGCTTTCCGGTCAAGTTGCGTGATGTGGCCCGCATCGAGGAAGATGCCGCCGATACCCGAAGCACGGCGCGTCTGAACGGGCGCCTTGCGATTTCCGCCGGAGTCATCCGCCAGGCCACGGCCAATCCTTTGCAACTGGCCCAGGGCGTTCGGGACATGATTCCCAAGCTCAAGACCGATCTGCCGGGTGATTTGGTGATTGAGGTGGCCAATGACAATTCATTGTTCATTGACCGTTCGATCAAGAACGTCTACCAGACCATCCTTGAGGCGGTGGTTCTGGTGGCTCTGGTGATTTTTGTGTTCCTGCGCACCTTCCGTGCGTCCTTGATTCCTATCGTCACCATTCCGGTGGCGCTGATCGGCACCTTCTCGATGATGGCGCTGGCGGGTTTTACCGTTAATACGCTGACTTTGTTGGCGTTGGTGCTGGCCATTGGCCTGGTGGTCGATGACGCCATCGTGATGCTGGAAAATATTTTTCGGCATATTGAAGAGGGCATGGACCCGTTTTCGGCCTCCATCAAGGGTGCGCGGGAGATTGCCTTTGCGGTGATCTCCATGACCATGACGCTGGTGGCGGTGTACGCGCCGCTGGCCTTCACCCCGGGCAGAACCGGGCGTTTGTTCATTGAGTTTGCGCTGGCCCTGGCCGGTGCGGTGCTGGTCTCGGGCTTTGTGGCGCTGACACTCACGCCCATGATGTGCTCCAAGCTGCTCAAGCACAACCCCAAGCCTAACTCTTTTGACCGAGGCATGGAGCGCCTGCTCACCGGCTTGTCCAATGGGTATGGGGTACTGCTGCGATGGATTTTGCTCACCCGCTGGCGCCCTGCCGGCGGCGGCGCTGTCGGTGGGCTCATCGGCTTCGTTTTGCAGGCCCGCTGGCTGATTTTGGTGGTCATGGGCACGGCCGCCTGGGGCATTTCCGCGATCTGGCCGACCATGAAATCCGAGCTTTCGCCCTTGGAAGACCGGGGCACGATCTTGGCGACCATCAATGCGCCGGACGGATCGACCATCGATTACACCGACCGCTACGCCCGCATCCTTGAGCGCATGGGCACCCAGTATCCGGAGTTCGACCGCATCTTTGCCAATCTGGGGAGTCCCACGGTCTCGCAGGGAACGGTGGTTTACCGGGCGGTGGACTGGGAGAAGCGCGATCGCACCACCTTGCAGATTGCACGAGAGTTAGGTGGCAAGTTCAACGGCCTGGCGGGCATCAACGCCTTCCCGATCACCCCGCCTTCGCTGGGACAAGGCTTTCGCGAGCGTCCGATCAATTTCGTGATCCAGACCTCGGACAGCTATGAGAACCTTAATCGGGTGGTACGCCAGTTCCTCGATGAAATGGCCAAGAACCCGGGCATTGTGCAGCCCGACATTGACCTGCGTCTGAACAAGCCTGAACTGCGCATTGACGTCGACAGGGAGAAGGCTGCCGACTTGGGCGTAAGCGTCGAGGTGGTGGCGCGCGCCCTGGAGACCACGCTGGGCGGGCGTCAGGTGACACGCTACAAGCGCGACGCCGAGCAGTACGATGTGATCATTCAGAACCGCGCCAGCGGCCGCGATGTGCCGCAGGACATTGAAAACATCAATGTGCGCGGCCGCAATGATGTGATGGTGCCACTATCGGCCTTGGTCAAGGCGCGCGAGAGCGTGAGCCCGCGCGAGCTCAACCACTTCGGTCAGCGCCGTTCTGCAACCATCACCGCCAACCTGACGGCCGACTATTCGCTGGGTGAAGCCTTGCGCTTCATGGATGCGACTGCTGCCAAGGTGCTCAAGCCCGGTTACACCACCGACCTCAACGGCACTTCTCGCGAGTTTCGCAACTCTCAAGGCGCGCTGGCTCTGGTGTTCGTGCTGGCCCTGCTGTTCATTTTCCTGGTGCTGTCGGCGCAGTTTGAGAGCTTTGTGGACCCGCTGGTCATCATGCTGTCGGTGCCCTTGTCCATGATTGGCGCCTTGATGGCGCTCAAATGGTCGGGTGGCTCGCTCAATGTGTATTCGCAGATTGGTCTGATCACGCTGGTGGGCCTGATCACCAAGCACGGGATTTTGATTGTCGAATTCACCAACCAGCTGCGCGAACATGGCATGCAGACTATCGAGGCGGTGATCAAGGCCTCTTCCCAACGCCTGCGCCCGATTCTGATGACCACCGGTGCCATGGTGCTGGGCGCCATCCCGCTGGCCCTGTCCAAGGGCGCCGGCGCTGAAAGTCGTATTCAGATCGGCTGGGTGATTGTGGGCGGCATGTCCTTGGGCACCTTGCTGACCGTCTTCGTGGTACCGACCATGTACATGCTGTTTGCCCGCGACAAGGTGCCGGGTGCTGATGTGCGAGAAGTCAAGGATCAGGCAGACCATCCTCACGATCATGAGCTGATCGCCAAATAAACCGATTGACCCTTTAAAACGACGGAGCCGTGATGCCCAAAGCCTATTGGATCAGCGAATACCATGCCATTCATGATGAGGCGGCCTTGCAGGCCTATGCGCAATTGGCCGGACCGGCCCTGAACGCTGCGGGCGGGCGTATCTTGGCTCGTGGTATTCCGGCGGCGGTCAAAGAGCAGGGCAAGCAGATGCGCACCGTGCTGATCGAGTTTGACAGCCTGCAGGCGGCACTGGATGCCTATCAGAGTCCGGGCTACAAGGCCGCCTTGGCGGCACTGGGCACGAATGCGGCCGTGCGCGACATCCGCATCATCGAAGGCGCGTAAGCCTTGGCCGGCGCCCTCGGATGGCGCTCTTAAAAGGCGGCGTCAGATCACGCCGTCGAACATCATTACATCCACCCATTCCCCGGCCTCAACAGTGGCCTGTTGGTGATGCAGCACGATCAAGCCATTGGCCTGGGTCATGGAGCTGAGCACGCCCGAGCCCTGGTTGCCGGTGGTGCGCACCTGTAACTGTCCCTGTTCATTGCGGCTGACCCAGCCGCGTTGGTATTCGGTGCGGCCTGGTTTCTTGCGCAGCATCTCCAGGCTGCGGGCCTGCAACAGTGGGCTGGGTGGCGTGCTGCAGCCCATCAGTTGTAGCAGGGCAGGGCGCACGAAGGCCAGGAAGGTGACCATCACCGCCACCGGATTGCCGGGCAGGCCAAACACGATGGCAGGCCGGCTGCGCGCCGGGTGAGCGATGCGGCCAGTGGCCAGTGGGCGGCCTGGACGCATGGCCACCCGCCAGAAAACCATCTCGCCAATTTGATGGAGCATGGCGCGGGTATGGTCAGCCTCGCCCACGCTCACACCCCCGGAGCTGATGATGGCATCGGCCTGGCTGGCGGCGTGTTCGAACGCCGCTTGCAGCAAGGCGGGATCGTCCGGCACCAAGCCCAGGTCCAGCACGCTGCAGCCCAGGCGCTGGAGCAGGCCGATCAGGGTGTAGCGGTTGCTGTC
>JBAXEN010000226.1:0-7151 GCA_037140415.1 Betaproteobacteria bacterium
TCCATCGGACGTGCCTCGTTGACCACCACGCTACGGCCGCCGAGCGACTGGCCGTTCATGCCGTTGATGGCCGATTGCGCCTCGGCATCGCTGCCCATTTCGACAAAGCCGAAGCCTTTGGAGCGACCGGTGTCGCGCTCCATCATGACCTTGGCGCTGGTCACCGAGCCAAATTGCGAGAAGCTCTGTTGCAGATCTTCATCGCGCACGGAATACGGCAGGTTGCCGACGTAAAGTTTGTTGCCCATTCAGGGACTCCTCTAAAACACAGAAAAAAGCGATGGAGTCCCGAAAGCACAGCGCGCGAAACTGACCGATCACCCAACTTGCGTGCCTATTTCTGGACACGCCCTTTTGATTATGCGTGAGACGCGGGTCAAAGGGTATATAAAAGTAACTGGTAATTACCCGTGAATGAACATCTGTGGTGAGAAAACACCGGGCCTCTGGAAAAGTTTTCAGATGGATACAGGCGCCGCGCTTGGCCAAGCAGCCACTTTGGGGATCCCCAGGGCTTCTGGCAAATGCTCAACTTGAGCTCACCAATTCACCTCCCGGTCTGGTGTTGCACCAATACGGTGCAGGCTGTGGTCTGCGCCCTCAAACTCTTCTTCCTGAGTCAGGCGCAGGCCGGTGGTGGCTTTGAGGGTGGCGTAAATCAACCATCCGCCGAGCAAAGCCCAGGCCACGCCCAGGGCGGTGCCCAACAATTGGGCGCTCATATTGACCCCGCCCAGACCGCCTAAGGCCCGACTGCCGAAAATTCCGGCAGCCAAGCCGCCCCAGGCGCCACACAGGCCGTGCAGCGGCCAAACGCCCAGAACATCGTCAATCTTCCAGCGGTTTTGGGTGAGGGTAAACATGATCACGAAAATCGCGCCAGCCACCGCGCCGACCACCAGCGCGCCCAGCGGATGCATCAGGTCCGAGCCCGCGCACACCGCCACCAGGCCGGCCAGCGGGCCGTTGTGCACAAAGCCCGGGTCGTTCTTGCCCATGACCAGTGCCATCAGCGTGCCGCCGACCATGGCCATCAGCGAGTTGACCGCCACCAAACCTGAGATCTTGTCGATGGTCTGGGCGCTCATCACATTAAAACCAAACCAGCCCACCGTCAAAATCCAGGCACCCAGTGCCAAAAACGGGATGTTCGAGGGCGGGTGGGCGGAAATCGCACCGTCCTTGCGGTAGCGGTTGCTGCGCGCGCCCAGCAGCAGCACCGCTGGCAGTGCAATCCAGCCGCCAACCGCATGGACCACCACCGAGCCCGCGAAGTCGTGAAATTCGTCGCCGGTCAGGGCCTTGATCCAGGCCTGCACCCCAAAGGCCTGATTCCAGGCAATGCCCTCAAAAAGCGGGTAGACCAGGCCGACGATGACCGCAGTTGCAATGAGCTGCGGATAAAAGCGGGCCCGCTCGGCAATGCCCCCCGAAATGATGGCCGGGATAGCGGCTGCGAAGGTCAGGAGAAAGAAGAATTTGACCAGCTCATAGCCATTCTTGGCCGCCAGCGTTTCGGCGCTGACAAAAAAGCTGGTGCCGTAGGCCACGCTGTAGCCCACCAGAAAGTAGGCCACGGTCGAGACCGAGAAGTCCACCAGGATTTTGACCAGCGCATTGACCTGGTTCTTTTTGCGCACCGTGCCCAACTCCAGAAAGGCAAAGCCGGCGTGCATGGCCAGCACCATGATGCCTCCCAACAAGATGAACAACGCATCCGATCCCTGTTTCAGTGCTTCCATGAGAAATATTTGCTTTGAAGATATAAAAATGCCACAACTTGGTGCATAAACACGCAAAAAACGGCGCTCGCACCAAAACAAAGCAAGAAATGCGCCTCATCCGTGCCTGGCGAGGCTTGTGCCCATCGCCGGTGCATGGCCCCACCTCGCCTCATGCCCAGACCGCCAGAGGCTGCAGCCTAAAATGCGTCCACTCATGGAAGCCCTGCTTGTCTCCACGGGTCTGGTGACCCTGGCCGAGATGGGGGACAAGACCCAACTGCTCTCGCTGGTGTTGGCCGCGCGCTACAAGCGGCCCTGGACCATCGCCCTGGGCATCCTGATGGCCACCTTGGCCAACCACGGCCTGGCCGGCGCGCTGGGTGCATGGATTGCCAACTTGCTGGGTCCCGAGGTCTTGCGTTGGGGGCTGGGCCTGTCCTTTCTGGCCATGGCGGTGTGGATGCTCATTCCCGATCGCCTGGACGAGGGCGAGGGCAGCGGCGCCCCTCGTTACGGCGTCCTGTTGACCACCGTGGTGGTGTTTTTTCTGGCCGAGATGGGCGATAAAACCCAGGTGGCCACGGTGATGCTGGCGGCGCGCTATGACGCGCTGCTGCAGGTGGTGGTGGGCACCACGCTGGGCATGATGCTGGCCAATGTGCCGGTGGTCTGGCTCGGCGAGCGCCTGACCCGGCGCTTGCCGATAGCCCTGGTGCACCGCATCAGCGCGTTGATTTTCGCCGTGTTGGGCCTGCTTGCCCTGACCTTGCCGGCCTTTAAGTCCGTCGTTTGAGCCGGATATACTTGCACAATAGCGCCGATTTGCTCAGCTTGCGGGCGCTCAAAAAATTCAGCTAAAGACGACACGCGCACAGCCCGGATCGCCTTAGCGATGCCGGGTTTTGTATTTTCCGAGGCCAGTTGTAGTTGTGACACTCATTGCGACGCCGCAGTCCATGCATTTCGAGCAGCCGCTGGCCTTGGCCAGCGGGGCCAGTGTGCGGGCCTACGACCTGAGCTATGAGACTTACGGCCAGCTCAATGCCGCACGCAACAATGCGGTGCTGATTTGCCACGCGCTCAATGCCTCGCACCATGTGGCCGGCATCTACCTGGACGCGCAGGGCCAAGCGCTGCCGCGCTCGCAAGGCTGGTGGGACAACATGATCGGGCCCGGCAAGCCCTTAGACACCGACCGGTTCTTTGTGATCGGCGTCAACAACCTGGGCTCCTGCTTCGGCTCGACCGGACCGATGCACCGACACCCTGACACAGGGCAGATCTACGGCGCCGACTTTCCGGTGCTCACCGTCGAAGACTGGGTCCACGCCCAGGCCCTGCTGCTCGAGCGTCTGGGCATCCAGGAGCTGGCCGCGGTCATGGGCGGCAGCCTGGGCGGCATGCAGGCCTTGAGCTGGACGCTGCAATATCCCGAGCGGGTGCGTCATGCGGTGGTGGTGGCCAGCGCGCCGAACCTCACCGCTGAAAACATCGCCTTCAATGAGGTGGCCCGCCGCGCCATCGTGACCGACCCGGACTTTCATGGCGGACATTTCTATCGCCATGGGGTTTTGCCCAAACGCGGCTTGCGCATTGCCCGCATGATCGGCCACATCACCTACCTCAGCGACGACGTGATGAACGACAAGTTCGGCCGTGAGCTCAGGGCGGTGGCCGGTCAGCTCGCCGCTGGGCGGCCCTACCAGTACACCACCCAGGACATCGAATTTGAAATCGAGAGCTATTTGCGCCACCAGGGCGACAAATTTGCCGAATACTTTGACGCCAACACCTATCTGCTGATCACCCGGGCGCTGGATTATTTTGATCCCGCGCGCACGCATGGCGGCGATCTGGCCCGTGCTTTTGCAGCGGCCCGCGCAAAATTTTTGCTGGTGAGCTTTAGCACCGACTGGCGGTTTTCGCCCAAACGCAGCCGGGAGCTGGTCAAGGCCCTGCTCGACAACCAGCGCGACGTCAGCTATGCCGAAATCGATGCGCCGCATGGCCACGATGCGTTTTTGCTCGACGACCCGCGCTACCTGGCGGTGGTGCGTTCCTACTTTGACAGGGTGAGCTTGTGAGCCAGGCCTCAGCTTCCGCCGACCTGCAAACCCTGGCCGCATTGGTGCCTGCCGGCTCGCGGGTGCTCGACCTGGGCTGCGGCACCGGCGAGTTGCTGTCTTACCTGATGCGCGAGCGTGGCTGCAGCGGCTATGGTGTGGAACTCGATGATGCCAATGTGCAGGCCTGCGTGGCCCGCGGCGTCAATGTGATTCAGCTCAATTTGGAAGAGGGACTGGCGCTGTTTGCCGACCGCTCATTTGATGTCGTCTTGCAGATCGACACCCTGCAGCACCTGCGCAATACCGAGGTGATGCTGCGCGAGACGGCCCGCGTCGGCCGCACCGCCATCGTCGCCTTTCCCAATTTCGCCCACTGGCCCAACCGCCTTGCGGTGCTGCGCGGGCGCATGCCGGTGACCAAGGTCCTGCCCTACCAGTGGTATGACACGCCCAATATCCGTGTCGGTACGCTGCGCGACTTCCGCGCATTGGCGCAGAAGAACCAGTTGCGCATCATGGATGAATTTGGCCTGCAAGACGGCCGGCCGGTGCGCTGGTGGCCCAATGGCCTGGCCAGTCGAGCCGTGTTCAAGCTGCAAGGCGCCGCTTAGCTCTGCGCTGCCCGGGCCGGTTCACAGACCGCGGTTTTCGGCGCACACTGTGACCCTGCCGCCTCAAACCTTTGGAGCCCCGTCATGAATGCCCCGCTGCCTGCTGCCGTCCTCAACAGTGCCCTTGCCCAAGAGCACATCAACGCGCAATGGGACCAGGACATCGTGGCGCGGCTCAGTGACTACATCGCCATTCCCGCCAAGTCTCCGACTTTTGATCCCCAGTGGGCTGAGCACGGGCACATCGATACCGTGGTGCGACAGGCGGCCGACTGGGTGCTGGCGCAGAAGGTGGCTGGTTTGACCCTGGAGGTGCTGCGCCTGCCAGGGCGCACGCCGGTGATCTTTTTCGAGGTCGCAGCCACCCGACCGGTGCCCGCGGGCTCACACACCGCGCAGCCCACGGTGCTGATGTACGGCCACCTTGACAAGCAGCCTGAATTTTCGGGCTGGCGCAGCGACCTCGGCCCCTGGACAGCCCGCTACGAGGACGGCAAGCTCTACGGCCGCGGCGGCGCCGACGACGGCTATGCCATCTACGCCAGCATCGCCGCCATCCAGGCGCTCAAAAGCCAGGCTCTGGCGCATCCGCGCATCGTCGGGCTGATCGAAACCAGCGAGGAGAGCGGCTCCTACGATCTGCTGCCCTATGTGGACGCGCTCAAGCCTCGCTTAGGCGATGTGGCCCTGGTGGTCTGTTTGGATTCCGGCGCCGGCAACTACGACCAGCTGTGGTTGACCACCAGCTTGCGCGGCAACCTGACCGGCACCTTGAAGGTCGAGGTGCTCACCGAGGGCGTGCATTCGGGCGATGCCAGTGGCGTGGTGCCTTCGAGCTTTCGCATCATGCGCCAGCTGCTCGAGCGTTTGGAAGACAGCGCCACCGGTCATCTGCTGCCGCCACAGTTTCACTGCGAGGTTCCGGCGGACCGGCTGGCGCAGGCGCAGGTGACCGCGCAGATTCTGGGCGAGGAGCTCTACCAGCGCTTTCCCTGGGCCCACCATGATTGCGGCGGCGCCAACCTGGTGACCCTGCCCATGACCCGCGACCCGGTCGAGGCTCTGCTTAACCGCACCTGGCGGCCCACCTTGAGCGTGACCGGCGCCGAGGGCTTGCCTGCGCTGCGTGATGCCGGCAATGTGCTGCGGCCCTACACCGCCTTCAAGCTCTCCTTGCGCTTGCCGCCCCTGGTCGATGCGGCCCGTGCGGTGCAGGACCTCAAGGCCCTGCTTGAAGACAACGCGCCGTATCAGGCCAAGGTCACCTTCGACGGTGGCGGCGGCGCCACCGGCTGGAACGCGCCGAGCACCGCCGATTGGTTGGAGCAGGCCCTTCAAAGCGCTTCACAGGCCAGCTTTGGCGCGCCCTGCGCCACCATCGGCCAGGGGGGCACGATTCCCTTGATGAACATGCTCAGCCAGGGCTTTCCCAAGGCGCAGATGATGGTTTGCGGCGTGCTCGGTCCCAAGAGCAATGCGCACGGGCCCAACGAGTTCTTGCATGTGCCCTATGCCAAGAAACTCACTGCGGCGGTGGCGCAGGTCATCGCCAGCGTGCCTGCCTGAGCCTGGCGGGACCGGCTGATTCAGGCGCCGGCCATGGGCGTCGATCGCCGGTTCAGGGCCAGCCACGCCAAGCCCGCTGCGGTGACGCCCAGGGGCAGCAATGAGCCCAGGTTGAGCAAAGTCCAGCCCTGCGAAGTGACCAGCACGCCCGAGGCGAAAGACGAAACCGCCATCACCGCGAACACGCAAAAATTCAAGGCGCCTTGCGCCTTGTCGCGCTCCTCGGGCCGATAGGTCGACAGCGACAGCGCGGTGCTGGCGGTGAACAGGAAGTTCCAGCCCACCCCCAGCAGGAACAGCGCGATCTCAAAATGGTGCAGGTCCACGCCGGCCACCGCCACCAGCACGCAGGCGATGTTGAGCACCAGCCCGGCGGTCATGACCTTGAGTGTTCCCAGGCGCTTGATCAGATGCCCGGTGAAGAACCCTGGCGCAAACATGCCGATCACATGCCACTGCAGCACCAGCGCGGCGTCGGAAAACGGCAGCCCGCAGGTTTGCATGGCCAGTGGCGTGGCCGCCATCAGCAGGTTCATCACCCCATAGCTCAGTGCGCCTGCGCCGGCGGCGATGATGAAGGTGGGCTGGCGGACGATCTCCGACAGCGGCCGCCCGCCGCCGGCGTTGGTCTTGGGCGGCGCCGGTGGGAATTTGATGAAAGACATCACCACCATGCCTAAAACCGCCACCAGGGCCAGCGAAAAATAGGCGCCGGCAAAAGGCACGGTCGTCAAGGATTTGGTGGCCGCGGCCAGGTTGGGCCCGGCAATGGCGCCGATCAGGCCGCCGGCCATCACCAGCGACACCGCCTTCTCGCGCGCCGATGGTGCGGCCAGCTCGGCCGCCGCAAAGCGGTAGAGCTGGGCATTGGCGTTGTAATAGCCGGCCACCACCGTGGCGGTCACCAGCAGCCAGAAGTTGCTGCTGTAGGCCGCCCAGGCGCATAGCAGGGACGAGGCGCCGCCAACAACCAGGCCGATCTGGAAAGACATCTTGCGTCCCAGGCGCTTTTGGGTGCGCGCCACCAGGCTGGTCGACAGCGCGCCGCCGACCACATAGCCCATGACCGGCAGCGTGGCCATCCAGCCCAGCGGCGCCAGACTCAGGCCCACCAGGCCGTTGATGGCGATGAAGGTCACATTGTTGGTAAAAAACAGGCCTTGGCAGGCCACCAGCAGCCACAG
>JBAXEN010000227.1:0-7125 GCA_037140415.1 Betaproteobacteria bacterium
TCCCGGCCGCCGCCCGTATCTTTCTCTCCGCCAAAGGCTCCACCGATCTCAGCGCCCGACGTACCTATATTCACATTAGCAATCTCGCAGTCGGTGCCGCGCGGGGAGAGGAAGAGTTCGGCGGCGCGGATGCTTTCGGTGAAGATGGCGCTGGAGAGGCCTTGCGGCACATTGTTATTGAGCGCGATGGCTTCTTCGAGCTCGTCGAACTCGATGAGATGGACGACGGGGGCGAAGAGTTCTTCCTTCAACAGGGGCATAGTGGCGGGGGAGGAGACGAGAGCGGGGCGGGCGTAGCAGCCGCCGAGGAGGGGTTTGCCTTCGTAATCGAGTTCGACGGGTTCGCCGCCGAACAGGACTTCGCCGCCTTGTTCGCGGATGTTGCCGAGGGCTTCGCGCATGCTGCGTGTGGCGGCTTGGCTGATGAGGGGGCCGCAGAGGGAGCGGGCGTCGAGGGGGTGGCCGACGCGGACTTTTTCCCAGGCGCGGAGGAGGTATTCGCGGTAGTCGTCGGCGACGGCGCGTTGGACGAGGATGCGGCGGATGGAGGTGCAGCGTTGGCCGGCGGTGCCGATCGCCCCGAAGAGGAGGGCGGGGACGGCGAGTTTGGGGTCGGCGTCGGCCATGACGATGGCGGCGTTGTTGCCGCCGAGTTCGAGGAGGGAGCGACCGAGGCGGCCGCCGACGATTTCGGCGATGCGGCGACCGATGGAACACCCTCTTGCTGCGAGCTTGCAGCCCTCGCACCTTCCCTGGGCCTCCTCAGTGCCCGGTCTGTATTTCATTCTCGAGGCCACCCCCCAAAAATATTTTTCGATCAGCGGCTAAAGTTTGCCGCTCAGGCGCCGAATCCACTGACACGGCGCGAAGTTTGGGCCAAGGTTGATCTATTCGTCAGCCGCCCCCCCAGGTATCACCAGCGCCGTCCTGGAAAGGACAGAGCCATGAGCAACAACATCAGTGGAGTGACCCAGCCCCCGCCGCGACCTGTGCCCGAGGCGCTGGCTCCGGCGCGCTCTGGCGCACCCGCCAAGGAGGCGGCAGCAGTCCACGCAGCAGTGCCTTCCAGGCAGGCGCAGCCCTCGCAGGCCCAGCGCCGAGCCGACGCCGAGGCCTCCCGCGAAGAATTGAAGCGGGCGGTCGAGCGTATGAATCAGCAGGCCATCAAAGACGGACGCAAACTGAACTTTTCGATGGACGAGGTGACCGATCAGATGGTCATTACCGTGCGCAAGGCGGAGACCGGCGAGGTGATCCGCCAGATCCCCAGCGAAGCGGCGCTGCGCGTGGCCCACAACATGGAAGAACTCAAGGGCCTGCTGCATAACCAGACCACTTGATGCAGGCCGTCGCAAGAATTTACGGTCTCAGGCCTCAAGTTATTTCCAGACGCACCGATTCATATCCCAACAGGAATTCAAAACAGATTTTCTGTGGCAACAGGCAGGTCCTACTCCCTTTCGGTCCCTGCCAACCCTTGTGAAACATCTCTTGAAGGAGTAAGACCATGTCAGTGATCAATACCAACGTCAAGTCCATCATGGCGCAAAACGCCCTGGCGGTGAACAACCGTTCGCTGAGCAAGGCGATGGAGCAGCTGTCGACCGGCAAGCGCATCAACGGCGCCGCCGACGACTCCGCCGGCCTGGCCATCGCCAGCCGCATGCAGGCGCAGATTCGCGGCCTGAACCAGGGCATTCGCAACGCCAACGATGCGACGGCCATGATTCAAACGGCTGAAGGCGCCACCAAGGAAATCAGCAACATGCTCGAGCGCATGCGCGAGCTGTCTGTTCAGGCCGCCAACGACACCTATGGCACCGAAGACCGCGACGCGATTCAAACCGAGGTTGATCAGCTGGACGAAGAGATCACCCGTATCGCCTCCAACACCGAGTGGAACGGCAAGAAGATCCTCGGCGCTGATAAAGGCCAGTACACCTACCAGGTGGGTTCGGGCTCGACCACGACTTCGTCGGTGAGCCTGACCTTCGACGCCATGGACTCCACCTCTCTATCGGTTGACTCTCTGGACATGGCCAGCTTTGGATCTGCTCAAGCAGCCATTAGCAAGTTGGATGTGGCCATCCAGAC
This sequence comes from Betaproteobacteria bacterium, assembly GCA_037140415.1. GTDB lineage: Bacteria > Pseudomonadota > Gammaproteobacteria > Burkholderiales > Burkholderiaceae_C > Polaromonas. The sequence goes on from JBAXEN010000227.1 coordinate 2,095, forward strand.
GGTCGATACCTTCCGCGCCACCTTGGGCGCCAAGATCAACCGCATGGCTTCGGCAGCTGACAACCTGGCCAATGTGTCGATGAATACCGCTGCCTCACGCAGCCGGATCGAAGACGCAGACTATGCGCAGGCCACCACCGAGCTGGCACGCACCCAGATCATTCAACAGGCGGCCACTGCGATGCTGGCGCAGGCGAACCAGCAACCGCAGTCGGTGCTCTCACTCCTGAAGTGATGGTTGGCTGACTGAACCAGGTTGATCCGGCAATGCCGGATCAACCTGTTTGACGTTCTCCAAAATGCAGCTTGTGTCCGACCTATTGGCCCGTTGGCGCGCAACGCCCAATAGTCCGTCGAGCAAGCTGCGTACCGGTTTGCCAGGAGCCTGTCCATGCCTACTTTCAACACCAATATTGCAGCCTTAGGGGTTCAGCATGCGCTGACTGATCACAGCCAGGGTCTGGGCAAGGCCATGGCGGAGCTGTCTTCAGGGCTGAGGGTGAATTCGGCTGCCGACGATGCAGCCAGTTTGGCGATAGGCCAGCAGATGTCGGCGCGTATCCTGAGCCTGAATCAGGCTGTGCGCAACGCCAATGATGGTATTTCCATGGTGCAGACGGCCGACGGCGCCACCCAGGTCATGGTCAACATGCTCGGGCGCATGCGCGAATTGGCGGTACAGGCCTCCAGTGATACCTATGGCGATGAGGACAGGCTGGCTTTGGACACCGAGTTCGGGGAGTTGAAAAGTGCGATGACGACGATCATCCAAGACACCCAGTGGAACGGCAAGAAGCTGCTGGACAGCACTGCCGCCTCTGCCACCTATCAGGTGGGCGCTTCCGGTGTGGTCAGTGATGGGGTGACGGTGAGCTTTTCTGACTTCAGCAGTCTGACCGTGCTGAGCGCTTCTGGTCTGACCAACAGAGCCAATGCGTACACAGCGATGGGGAATGTCGAGTCAGACTTGGCAACCGTCAATTCACGTCGTGCGAGCTGGGGTGCGGCGATGAACCGTCTTTCGCATGCGGCCGACAGTTCGGCCAATGTCTCGATGAACCTGAGTTCGTCCAAGAGCCAATTGCTGGACGCAGACTATGCCAAGGCCACGGCCGACCTGGCGCGCGCCCAGATCATGCAGGCCGCGGGCACCGCCATGCTCTCTCAGGCCAATCAGCAGGGCGTGATGGTGTTGCACCTGCTGAGCTGAGCCTGTATCGGGCAGTGGACCGATCGATGCCGTCGGTCATGCCTTGCCATGGATGCACTTATCGCCCTTCTTGGGATTGGCTTTCGGGGTGATCCTGCAGCCTCCTCGCGCCTTGCCAGCACGCCCCGCAGCCGCAGATTCGGGCAGGTTCAAGGGCTGCAGGTTCAAGCGCTGGATCTAGGCTGAGCCCTCTGGCTTTGCGGCCAGGCTTGTCGGGCCCGCTTTTTGCATTAATTGACTTGCCTCGTTCCAGTGGCAAGTGGTTGCCGCTGGGACTCTACTAGGAGTCCTTCATGCTGCAAGCTCTTGCCGTCCCATCTGCCGCCCTTGACGCTGGCTTTGCGTCGCCGCCAGCCCAGTCTGCCGCTTCCCCCCAGCTCGTGCGCGAAGCCGCAGTGAATCTGGTGGCCAAAAATCAGCTCGCGCAGGCATTTGCACTGGTCGAGGGCGCTGTTCATCAGCACAGTGATTCGCAGGAGCTGGTGTCCTTGCTGGCACTGATCTCTGAAGCCCGGCAAGACTGGAACAAGGCCTCCATCTACCTGGAGCGACTGGTGCGCCTGCAGGGCAGTGGGGTGAGCGCAGAAACCCTCAGCCACTGGGTGCGGGTGCTGCGCTGTCAGGGGCATTGCGCGCGCGCATCCAAGCTCGCTGCCAATGCGCTCAAGATGTACCCTGGCCATGTGATGCTGGAGTCGGAGTCGCAAACCCTGGCCTCGATCTTGGCGGCCCAGTCTGTCAAAGCAGGGGCTTGAATTGGCTGCCCCCGCGTCTCGCTTGAGTCCGGCAGCGGCAGGGCAGCTGCAACGCGCCCGCAAGGCCCTGATGCAAGGGCAGTATCGGCAGTGTGTTCAGGCCTGCGAAGCGATTTTGCGCTCTTCGCCCAAGAATCAGGATGCCTTGACATTGTGCGGCCAGGCTCACCTGAAACTGGGCCAGATCGACCAAACCATTGTTTGCCTTCAAAAACGCCTGGAGCTGGATGTCAACAATGCCCAGGTCGCTGACGACATTGCCACTTTGTTGATGCATGGTCGCAAGTTTGAGCAAGCCTTGCCCTACCTTGAACACTGCGAGGCCCTGATGGGCTGGACGGAAGATGTGGCCTACAGCCTGGGCTTTTGTCATCAAGAGTTGGGACATTCGTCAGCGGCTCTGACGGCCATGCAGCGGGTGCTGGCGAGCAATCCGAAAATGATCGATGCTTATCTCCGTACCGCCTTGCTCCTGCATGATATGGGTCGCTGCAAGGAATCGATCGAACTGCTGGATCTGGGCCTGACCATCAATCCGCAATCCATTGCATTGCTCCATTGCCAGGGAAAACTGCTGATCTACCAGGGCCTGCTGTCGACCGCCCTGCAGAAATTTGAACGCTTGGAGCAGATGCCCGATCAGCGGATTGAACACCGCATTGATCACGCAGAGCTGCTTGCGCGCATGCGCAGAGGCGTGGCCAGCGAGACCAAGTACCTAGAGATACTGAATTCGGAGCCGCAGAACCGACGGGCACTGACCTGCTACGCCACGCTTTTATTTGCCCTCAAGCGCCATGATGAAGCGCTGGTCTTGTTTGAAAAAATCATTGAGCAATATCCTGACGATGCTTCGACCTGGCTCAATATGGGCAACATCTATGGCACGCAGCGTGACTTTATTCGCTCCTATGAATGCTATGGCAAGGCCTATGCCCTGAGTCCCGGCGGGAGTGAAATTGCAGGCTCCTACCTCTACACCATGTCCTTTATTTGCGACTGGACGGAGCATGAAAAGGTTCTTGCGACCATCGAGGCCGATGAGCGCTACGTCACCTCGCGAACCTTTCCCTCGGTCATTTTTGAGAACAATGCCAAGGCCAATTTGGCGTATGCACGTAAAACCATCGCCAGCAAGTTCATGCCCACTCATATTCTGGGTAGCTTGAAGCCTTTGCCCGCCCACGAAAAGATCCGCATCGGCTACTACTCCTCAGACTTCTACCACCACGCCACCGCGATGCTCATCGAAGGCATGCTGCGCGCCCATGACCGCAGCCGCTTTGAGTTGTATGCCTTCTCGCTGGATTTCACCAAGCAAGACGACTACACCGCACGCATACGCGACCTGTTTGATCACTACCACGACGTCAGTCGCCTCAGCGATGGTGCGGTGACCTTGCTGTCACGGCAGTTGGAAATTGACATTGCGATCGATCTCAAGGGCTTTACCGAGGGCAGTCGGACCGCGATTTTTGCCGAACGGGCAGCGCCGGTACAGATCAACTACCTGGGTTTTCCGGGCAGCATGGGCGCGCCCTACATCGACTACATGGTGGCCGATCACTACACCATCACGCCAGACAATCGGCAGCATTTCGATGAAAAAATCATCTTCATGCCCGACTGCTACCAGCCCAACAACCCAGGCCGACCCAGCCCGGGGCAGGGCAGTGCCAGGCCAGCTGAGTTGCCCGATTCAAAATTCGTCTTCTGCAGCTTCAACAACACCTACAAGCTCACGCCCAAGATGTTTGATACCTGGCTGCGGATTCTTGAGCAGGCCCCGGACAGCGTGCTGTGGATGCTCAAAACCACCGAGCAGGCCAAAGCGAATTTGCTGGACCACATCGAGGCTTGGGGCATGGACCCGGCGCGCATTGTGTTCGCACCCTTGCTGGTGGAGGCCGACCACCTCAAGCGCTTTGTGCATGCGGATCTGTTCATGGACAGTTTCCCTTGCAATGCCCACACCACCGCCTCGGATGCCTTGTGGGCTGGCGTTCCGATCATCACCCGTTCGGGCGAGACCTTTGCAAGCCGGGTGGCCGGCAGCATCTTGCATGCGGTCGGCTTGCAAGAGTTGATCGCTGAGTCAGAGCAAGCTTATGAGGCCTTGGCCCTGAAGATCTACCGCGACCGGGCGTTTCACCAGGACCTCAAGCGCCGCGTCAAGGAGGGCATCGCCCACGGCGCCCTGTACGACGTGGAGGCATATACCCGGCATTTTGAGCGAGCCATGATCGAGGTTCATGAACACCAGCGCGCCGGCAGTGAGCCGCAGGACTTGGATGTGGCCAGCCTGAGCAGCTCGGCGCAGCTGGCCTGAATGGCTGCTTTGGCCTATCCCACCCCACCCCACCCGCAACCGGCTTGGCGACTTTTTGCCTGCCGTTCACAGGCGCTTGACTGAAATGCACTTACCAGCTGTGTTTGGCCCGACGGGGTCTGGGCCCACCCTGGTGGTGATCGCCAAAAACGAGAGCCGTTGTATTGAGCGCTGCCTGCGCAGCGCCTTGCCATTCACGCAGCGCATGCTGGTTCTTGACACCGGCTCCAGCGATGGCACGGCCGAATTGGCACGTGCTTGCGGTGCACAAGTCCACTTCTTTGAATGGGTCGACGACTTTGCCGCGGCGCGCAACCGTGCTCTGGACTTGGCCGATGCCGACTGGAATTTGTTTCTAGATGCCGACGAGTGGATAGAGGCGGACTCGGATCTTCTTTGGCCCCCTCGGGAACTTGGCCTGGGCTTGGTGCACATGCTCAATATCGACCAGTCCACCGGCATGGATTTGCCGGTATCTTCTTGGTTGCCGCGCTTGTTGCCGCGGGGTGTGCGCTACGAAGGAAAAATTCATGAGCAACCGGTGTCACCGCTCGCGCGTTTCAGATCCGGGCTGCGCGTCATGCACGATGGTTATTTGAAAGAGCAGTTGCAAAAGAAGCAGGGGCGCAACCGCCATTTACTGGTCCAGGCGCTGAGCGCAGCACCCGACGATGCCTATCTGCTGTATCAATTGGGCACCGAACATGAGGGTGCGAAGGAGTTTGCGGCTGCAGTCC
>JBAXEN010000228.1:0-7079 GCA_037140415.1 Betaproteobacteria bacterium
GCCTCAAACAGCGCGTGCTCGTCGAGCACCGCGCCGCGCCCCACATTGATGATGACCGCGTCCGGCCGCATGGCTGACAGCTCTTGATGGCCGACCAGGCCCCGGGTTTGCTCGGTCAAAGGCAGGGTCAGCACCACCGCATCGGCGCTGGCCATGAACGCCGTCAGATCACTCAGGGGCCACACTTGGTCCACGCTGGGGTGTGCCACCGGGCTGCGGTTGCAGGCGTGCACCCGCATGCCAAAAGCCTTGGCCCGCTCGGCCAGGGTGCTGCCGATATGGCCCAGGCCGATGATGCCCAAGGTCTGCGCGCCTAACTCGGTACGAAGCGCGTCGGGCGCGCCGGCCCAGTAAGTCCAGCGCTGCTGCCGCAGATCGGCATCGGCCCGCTGCAGCGGCACATGGCGGGCCAGCAGGGCGGCCATCACATATTCGGCGATCGCGTTTTCATGGCCAAAGCAGTTGCACAAGGGGCAGCCCGGTGGCAGCAAGGTGGTGTCGATGGCGTCGGTGCCCGCCGCTGGCGCCAGGTAGAGCTTGAGCTGCTGTGGGCGCGGCAGATCGGCCTGCAAGCGTATGCCGACGATCACATCAGCCGCCTTAAAGGCCGAGCGCTCGCCGGGCAAGTCCAGCCGGTCGCTCAGGGTCTGGATCTCATGGTCGGATCCGAGGAGCTCTTCCATACCAGGCCGGAACTGGCTGGCATTGGGGCCGTGAAAAACAATGCGAAGGCGATTCATGGGGCTCGCGGCGCGTAGCTGCTGGGTGGTGGGGGTGATGGGACTATAGGGGAAGGGCTGCGGGTGTCAGTAAACTCTTAGCCTAGTCAGGTCTTGGACAGAAAACGCTCCCATTGCCATGCCTTTGTCAGTTAAGTCGGTTGCCCCTGGTCTCATGTCTAAGCCACAAGCCCCCAATTGAAAGCCCCTAGCGGAGCCCAACATGCTAGAACAAGACAAAGTCAAGGGCCCAGCGTCCTATTTCCCTTCGATCGAAAAGAAATACGGCCAGCCCATCGCCCATTGGTTGGGTCTCGTCGGCAAGCTCAAGGACATGAAGCACATGGAGATGGTTGGCTGGTTGAAGTCCGAACACGGCTTGGGTCACGGGCACGCCAATGCAATCGTGGCGTACGCGCTCAATCAGTCCAACAAACTCGGCTAGAGGCTTGGTCGGTGGTGGCGTGCGCTTGCCACCATGGCGTCGACCTTACCGGTCCTGCGGTGAACCCAAAAACCAAGGAGGTCCTTCAGGCTTTTCCGGGCAACAGACCCGGCCATACCTAGGACCTGAGCGCCGCCTTGAGCTGTTCGATCCGGTCCTGCCCCCAAAACATCTGCTCGCCCACAAAAAACGTGGGCGCTCCAAAAACGCCGCGATCGACCGCTTGTGTGGTCACGTCCTTGAGCCTGTCTTTAGTGGCCTGCTCATTGGCAAGGTTGAGCAAGTGTGCCGGATCGAAATCGGCTGCGCTAAGCACGCCGGCCACCACTTCCGCGTCGTTCATGTTGAGGCTGTCTACCCAGATCGCCTTGTAGATCGCGTCCATGAAATCATGCATGCGGGCGTTTGAACGCATCTGCAGGCCAGTGAGCATGCGCATCAGGGTGGTGGTGATGATGGGAAAGTGCGGGTTGGTGTTCAGGGGGACGCCATAGCCGTCTGCAAAGCGCTTGAAGTCGACGAAGATGTATTTGCCTTTGGCCGGGACGCTCACCGGCGAGGCATTGCCGGTGGCCTTGAACACGGCGCCCAGCAGCATAGGCAGGAAAACCGGGCTGGCTCCGGTTTCGGCCTTGATGTTCCCCAACTGGGTATGGGCCAGGTAACTGGCCAGGCTGCCAAAGTCGAAGTAATAGTCATAGGTCTTGGTCATCGTGCTGTCCTTTTCTGCAGTTCAAAATTTTTCCATATAGGGGCGCAGATCGAGCTCGTGCGTCCATGCGTCGCGGGGTTGCTGGTGGAGCATCCAATAGGCGTCGGCAATGTGTTCAGGGTCCATGATCCCGCCTTGGTCCTTCAAGGCGTAGCGCTCAGGAAACTGGCTGCGTATGAAGTGGGTATCGATGGCGCCGTCGATGATGGTGTGCGCCACATGGATGCCCATGGGGCCGAGTTCGCGGGCCATGCTTTGAGCCAGGCTGCGCAGCGCCATCTTCCCGCCGGCAAAGCCTGCAAAGTTTGCGCTGCCCCGCAGGGAGGCGCTGGCGCCGGTAAAGATGATGGTGCCCTTATGCGTCATCCCCTGCGTGCCTGGGTCGCCGAGCGTGACCCTGGCAACCATGCGCTTGGCCACCTCGCGCCCTGTCAAAAACCCAGCCAGGCAACACATCTCCCAGATCTTGGTGTAGCGCTGCGCGGTCTCCGTCAGGATGCTGTTGGGGGAGTTCGCGCCGATGTTGAAGACCATCACTTCAATCGGACCGATGTCGCGTTCGATGTGTTCGACCAGGGCCACGACCTGGTCTTCCTTGCGAGCATCCGATCCAAAGCCGTGGGCCGTGCCGCCGGCCTGGCGTATCTGGGCCAGCAGAGGCTCCAGCTTTTCCTGTGTTCTGCGACTGACGCAGGCGGTATAGCCTTCGCGCGCAAAGCGTCTGGCGACCGCGCCACCGGTGGCATCACCCGCGCCTATGACCAGGCAGACTTTTGATGGAGACATGGTGTGCCTGGGTTCAGCGCGGCCCGGACTCGGCCTCGATGAGCGCAATCACCGCGCTGATGTCTTGCTCGCCCATGCCCTGGCTCAGCGCCCGCCGAAAGTAGGGCGCGGCGGTGTCGAACAGGGGGCTGGCGCAACCGAGCTCGCGCGCCATCTGCTCGCCCAGGTTCAGGTATTTGTCCAGGGTGATGAAAGGCCCGGGTGCAGGTGAGAACTTGCGCTCGGCCATCATTGGTGCCCGAATCGCGAACATGGTCGAGTTGCCCGCGCCTTGTGCGATCACTTTGGCCACCAGTGCCGGGTCGAAGCCGGCCCGTGCGCCCAGGTTCATGGCTTCTGCGGCGGCCAGGGTGTGTATGGTCAGCAGGTAGTTGGCAATCAGCTTCATCGCCACCGCTGAGCCGTAAGGCCCGAGGTGAAACTGATTGTCGGTGATGGCTTTAAGCACGGGGCCGCATTCGTCGACCAGGTCGGCCTCGCCGCCGAGATAGAAGGCGGCTTTGCGGGCGCTGACCATGGGCGGTGAGCCGCTGACCTCGGCTTCCAGAACCCGGGCGCCGCGCTCGCTCAGTCTTGCTGCTTGTTCTAGCTTGAAAGCGCGGCTGTAGGTGCCCAGCTCGATCACGATCTGACCGGGCTTGAGGTGCGCGAGTACGCCGTCGGTACCGTCGAGCGCGCTGCGCTGCGCGGCTTCATCGGGCAGGCACAGCAGCAGAATGTCGCAGGCACTTGTGACTGCGCCGGGGCTGGCCAATCGCTGGCCACCCGCGGCCTCGAATTCGGGGGCGGCCGAGCGGCGGTAGCCCGCTACGGCATAGCCGGCCTGCAAAAGATTGCGGGCCACCGGCAGGCCGAGCTGGCCCAGGCCGATCAGCCCCAGTGTGGGAAGTGCTTGTGACACGAGATGGTCCTTTCTGCGCAGAGCTTGGGGTGTAGGCGATTTTGCACGCTGGCGCGGTGGCCTTGAACCATGTGCCCGTTTTGTCCCTGAAGGGACAAGCGCCCGGGCCCGCAGCTTGTTGGCGTCGCTCAAATGCGCGAAAGTGCCCCCATCAGCTTAGGCGCGAGCAGGGCACGGTGTGAGATGAGCGAAACCTTTGACTATGTGATCGTCGGCTCCGGCCCGGCCGGCTGCGTGCTGGCCAAGCGCTTGAGCGAGGATGCGGGCGTTACTGTCTGCGTGCTGGAAGCGGGTGGGCCCGACCGCAGCCCCTACGTGCGCATGCCGGCAGGCTTCGTCAAGATGCTGGACAAGCCCGCCTTCATGGGCTTTTACCCCACCGAAGCCATACCGTCCGCTGCCGGTCGCAGCCTGCGCATACCGCAAGGCCGCATCGTGGGCGGCTCCAGCTCTATCAACGGCCTGGCTTATTCGCGCGGCCAGCGGCAGGACTTTGACGACTGGTCGGCCTGGGGCAATCTAGGCTGGAGCTACCGCGAGGTGTTGCCGTATTTCAAGCGTTCGGAGCGGCGCATAGGCACAGCGGACGAGCGCTTTCGGGGCGGCAGCGGCGAGCTGCCGGTGAGCAATCCGGATTGGCCCAGCGCGCTGTGCGAAGCCTTTATTGCGGCGGCCGGCCAGCAGGGCTTTGCCCGCAACCCCGACTACAACGGCGCCGAGCAGGATGGTGCGGGCTATTTCCAGCGCATCATCGAAGGCGGGCGGCGGGTCAGCTGCGCCGACGCGTTTTTACGGCCGGCCCTGGCCGCAGGCCAGGTGCAGCTCAAGCTGCGCGCTGAGGCCCAGGCGCTGCTGTTTGACGGTCTGCGCGCCACTGGCGCTGCATACCGTCAGGACGGGCAGTTGCGGCAGGTGCATGCACGTCGCGAGGTCTTGTTATGCGCGGGCACCATCAACAGCCCCAAGCTGCTGCAGCTTGCCGGCATAGGCCCCGCGCCAGCCTTGCAGGAGCTGGGTATTTCGGTGCGCCAGCACCTGCCGGGGGTGGGCGAGAATTTGCGTGACCATTACACGGTGCGCATGGTGGCCCGCGCCCGCGCTGTGGCCACGCTCAATGAATATTCGCGGGGCTGGCGCTTGGGCCTGGAAGCCCTTAAGTGGCTGGCCGGCCGGCCCAGCATCCTGAGCCTGAGCCCCTCTCTGGTTCATCTGTTTTGCAGGTCGCGGCCGGAGCTCGACCGGGGCGACATTCAGGTGCTGTTCACGCCGGGCAGCTACAAGGAGGGCCGAAGCTATGTGCTGGACGACCACCCCGGCATGAGCTGCGGGGCCAGGCAGCAAAGGCCTTTTAGCAGCGGCTATGTGCGCCTGCGCTCGCCCGATCCGCAGGCGGCACCGCAGGTCCAACCCAACTATCTGAGCGATCCGCGTGACCCGCCGGTGCTGCTGGCTGCGCTGCGCCTGGCTCGCCAGCTCCTGCACAGCCCCACACTGGCGCGCTACTTCCACAGCGAGACCTTGCCCGGCCCACAGGTACAAACCGACGACGAGTGGCTGGACTTTGCCCGCCGGCGCGGCTCGACCGCCTATCACCTGGTGGGCACCTGCAAGATGGGCCCGGCCGAGGATCCGATGGCCGTGGTCGATGCGCAGCTGCGGGTGCGCGGGCTACAGCACTTGCGGGTGGTCGACGCATCGGTCATGCCCCAGGTGCCCTCGGCCAACACCATGGCGGCTACCCTGATGGTGGCCGAAAAAGCCGCTGACATGATTCGGGGTCGCCAGGCGGCTGAGCCGGCCGAGGTGTAGTTGCAAGCGCCTTGCTCGCGGCAATCAAGGCCGTGTGGGAGTGCTGCCTCGGCACGATGGAGCCCTTGTTGGAGCGCAGCATCGCCGCGAGGGCGCGGCTCCCGCGGCAAGTCCGAATCGCTTCAGTCCAAACTCAGTCTGTACACCCGCGCCGCCGTGCCGCTGAACAGGGCCTTCTTTTCTTCGGCGCTCGCGCCGCTGCTCATGCGTTTGAACGCATTCCACAGAACGCCATAGCTGCAACTGCCCTTGTCAACCGGGAAATTGCTTTCGAACATGCAGCGCTGGGCGCCAAACAGCTCGATGCAGGTCTGCACATAGGGCTGCCACAGCGTGGCCAGTTCCTGAGAGGAGGGTGGCCGTGGTTGGTTGCCCAACTCAAAGCCATACAGGCGCATGCCCAGGCCGCCGAGCTTGAGGTAGACATTCGGGCAGCGGGCGAGCTCGCGCAGATCGGCCGCCCATTCGGCCCGCACTGCCTCGCGCCGGCCGGCGTAGGGTCCTATGCCGATCACCCCGCCGCAGTGGTCGAGCACGATGGGCGTCTGAGGAAAGCGATGCGCCAAATCCATCAGCTCAGGAATTTGGGTGTGATAGATCCAGGCGTCAAAGCTCAGGCCCCGGCTCGCCAATTGGGCAAAGCCCTCGCGAAAGCGGGCATCGCTCATCACTTGGGGCGGCGGGTTGGCGAGCGAGCCGCGGGCGGCCGGGTCTGGGTGCCAGACCGCCGAGTAGCGTACCCCGCGCAGCCTGCCGCCGCCAGCTTGGGCCAGCGCTTGCAAGACCGGCTCGACCTTGGCGCCGAGCAGCAGATCGGCATGGCCGACGATGCCCGCAGCGATCTGGCAGGCGCCATAGTTGCCGCTGGCGGTGATGGCCGCCGAACCATTTAAGAATTCCACTTCGCCCACTGGCTGCAGCGGAGTCGGTGCCGAGCGCTTGTACATCGCGTGGCATTCGACCGCCACCGTAGCGCGGATGTTGTGCCCGCTGGCCAGGTCCTCCAGCATATCGGGCACAAAGTAACGGTTGCCAACGTGGTCCCACAGATGATGGTGGGCGTCGATGATGGGCAGGTCAGGCTCGAGCGCATCCTCGGGCTGCAGTGCCAGCCACTGCGGGCGTACGGACAGGTGAGGCGAAGCGGCCGGTGCTGGGTTTGGAGCTGGGGCAGGGGTGTTGGCGGATGACATGGTGGCTCGGAACTTAGCGGATACATAGGCGACGCCCTGTCGCAAATGCGCCATGCCCGGCCGATCACAATCAGCTTTGTCCTGCCGCAGCAAGTCGGTGGCGGGCGCAGCAGGAGCACACGATGCAATACCGCAAGCTGGGCCGCAGTGGCCTGAAAGTATCCACGCTTTGCCTGGGCACCATGATGTTTGGTGGCCAGGCCGACGAGCCGCAGGCGGCCGACATCATCGCCAGCGCAGCCGATCAGGGCGTGAATTTTCTGGACACGGCCGATGCCTACAACGAGGGCCGCGCCGAAGAGATCGTCGGCCGGGCGGTGCGCGCCCAACGTGATCGCTGGATCGTGGCCACCAAGGTCGCCTTCCCCTTGAACGGGCGGGTCGGCATCAACGAGAGCGGGCTGTCGCGCCGATGGATCATGCAGGCGGTGCAGGCCAGCTTGCGCCGTCTGGGGAGCGACTACATCGACATCTATTACCTGCACAAGGAAGACCCCGAAACGCCGCTGGACGA
>JBAXEN010000229.1:0-7040 GCA_037140415.1 Betaproteobacteria bacterium
TGCCGAGCACGCCCAGATCGCCCATCTTGCGCCACAGGTCCATGGGGAATTGGTCGTTGCGGTCGATATCGGCCGCACGCGGCGCGATCTCGGTCTGGGCAAAGTCACGCACCGCATCGCGCAGGGCGTCGACATCTTCACCGAGTTGAAAATTGAGTCCAGGCAGGTTCATGGGGGTCGTTCGGTGCTTGCTATCTCAGTCAGTAGGGGGACGGGGGAGGTTTGCTCCGCATGTGTTGGTCTGTCCCGCTCTAGTCAGTTGGGGACCGAGCAAATTTGCTGCGCAAATGTTGGCCCGTCCCACTTTAGTCAGTTGGGGACAGAGCAAATTTGCTGCGCAAATGTTGGCCCGTCCCACTTTACTCAGTTGGGGACAGAGCAAATTTGCTGCGCAAATATTGGTCTGTCCCACAAATTATCAATAAGTCTTTGTCACCGGCGCCAAGGTCTGCTGCATGATGGCGCAGTCGCGGCGCTGGCCATCGCCGTAGTGCAACACTTCGGCGGTGGTCACGATGACGCGGCGGCCGGCCTTGACCACGCGGCCTATGGCGCGCAGCTCGCCGCCATGGAAAGCATTCAAGAAATTGATCTTGTATTCCACCGTGGTCACCTCGGAGCCCTCGGGGCATACCGTCAGCGCGGCATAGCCGCCGGCAATATCGGCCAAAGCGCCTATGGCCCCACCATGAAAACCGCCTTGCTGCTGGGTAACCTTGTCTGAATACGGCAGGGCCAGCTCGCACAGGCCGGGCTCCACGCGCAGCAGGCGGGCGCCTAGGTGCAGCATCATGCCCTGGCGCGCAAAGCTGGCCTGTACACGCTCGAACATCGCGTCGGGGTCGGACGGGTTTTGTGAACTCATAGGGCTTTCTCGGCGGCGAGCCGGTGGGTGCGCACGGGCGGCTTTTCGGTCTTGGCCAACAACGCCCTGGCCTCGCGCTCATGCGCCTTGATCTCTTCGAGGTTGGCTTGCAGGTCGGCCATCTGCTCCTCGATCTGGCGCTTGTGCCCGTCGAGAATCACCAGGAACTTGCGCAACTGCGGCACCGTATCGCGCGGGCTCTCGTAGGTGTCGATGATTTCTTTGGCCTCGGTCAGGCTCAGCCCCAGGCGCTTGGCACGCAAGGTGAGCTTCAGGCGGGTGCGGTCGCGGGCGCTGTAAATACGGTTACGGCCGCCCGGCCCTTCGCGCTTGGGCTGCAGCAGGCCCATGTCTTCGTAAAAGCGCATGGCCCGGGTGGTCAGGTCAAACTCTTTGGCGAGGTCGCTGATGGTGTAGGTGGTGGCCATACGCATTCGGTGCAAGCGGCAACCCGCCCTCGGGGACCGCCCAGGCGCTTTGAGCATGGGCGACAGATCTCAAGGGCAGGGCTGCCTACAATCGGGCGAGCTGACGTTTACGTAAACGTCAACAACCCGCAGAATATAACGCAGATCGCGCGCGCCATGAACACCCTGGAAGAAGCCTTGCATTACCCCTGGGGCGCCGAGCTGCCTGCCGCTGGCAGCGCCCTGAGCTTGGCGCCCGGCTTGGCCTGGCTGCGCATGGAACTGCCCTTTGCGCTCAACCACATCAACCTGTGGCTGCTGCGCGATGAGATCGACGGCCGGCAAGGCTGGAGCGTCATTGATACCTGCGTCGACAACCCCCAGGCGCGCGCGCAATGGGAGCAGGTGATCGCCCAGGAGATGCAAGGCCTGCCCGTGCTGCGTGTACTGGCCACCCATATGCACCCCGACCACCTGGGCCTGGCGCATTGGCTGTGCGAGCAGTTTTCGGCGCCGCTGTGGATCAGCGCGGGTGATTTTTTAACGGCGCGTCTGGCGGTGCTGCAGCACGACTCCTATGGCGGCCAGCCCATGGTGGATTTTTTCACCCGCCACGGCATGAAGAACAGCCAGGTTCTCGAGAACGTGCTCGGTCGCAAAGGCCAATATGCCCACCTGGTGCCCAAAGTGCCCGACCAATACCGCCGCCTGCAAGACGGCCAGTTGCTGACGATCAGCGGTCGCCGCTGGCGTTGCATCAGCGGCTTTGGCCATTCGCCCGAGCACATGGCGCTGTACTGCGACGACCCCGGTCTGGCGCAGCCGGTGCTGATCAGCGGCGACATGGTGCTGCCTCGCATCTCCACCAACATCAGCCTGCTGGCCACCGAGCCCGAAGGCAACCCGCTGCAGCTCTTTCTGGATTCACTGGAAAAGTTTCTACCCCTGCCTGAAAACACCCTGGTGCTGCCCTCGCACGGCCGCCCCTTTGTGGGCCTGCACGAGCGGGTCAAGCAATTGCGCGATCACCACCGCGACCGGCTGGAAGAGGTCATGCAATCATGCGCGGAGCAGCCGCGCTGCGCCGCCGACATCGTACCCGTGATGTTCAAACGCACGCTCGACGCCCACCAAACCACCTTCGCCCTGGGTGAAAGCATGGCCCATCTGAACCTGCTCTGGCACGCCGGCGCACTGCGGCGTCAGGCTGACGCACACGGCGTGCTGCGTTTTGCGCCGGCCTAAAGCAGGCGGCGCTGGACGGGCTCAGTTCAGCGAGGCGGTTTCGTTGACGCCCAGCCAAAAGTCGCGCAGGCTGGCCACCTTGCGGCGGTACTGGGCAAAAGCCACTGGCTTGGCCACATAGCCATTGGCACCGCTGCGGTAACAGGCCCGCACATCGTCGGGCTCGCTCGAGGAGGTGAGCATCACCACCGGCGTCACCTCGGTCAGCGGGTTTTCGCGCAACTGGCGCAGCACCTGCAGGCCCGAAAGCAGGGGCAGGTTCATATCAAGAATCACCAAGGCCGGCTGCTCACTCGGGTCACGCCCAGCATGCTCGCCCCGCGCCCACAAGTAGTCCAGCGCCTGCTGACCATCCCTCGCCCAAACCACCTCGTCCTGCTCACCCAGCGCATGGCGGGTCAGTTGGTGCAAGTCGGGGTTGTCTTCAACCAGCAAAATCTGTTTGGAGGGCATGGCGGGTTTCTCAGGCTGTGTGGGTCACAGTCTAGGAAGCATGAGCCCCGAGATGTTTTAAAAAAGGTTAACCACGGTCTCGAACTCCTTGCCCACCCACCCCCAGAACACATGCGGCAATCAAGCCACTAGCACCACCAGATGCTGAGCGCCGAAGCCTTGCGGCAGGTTATTCAGAGTCGCGATCAGCAGCGCTGCGCTTGAAGCATTGCCGCTGGCGTCGTAGCTGAGCTGCCCGGTTTGCGGGTTGTAGACCAGGTAATCGTCCTCGCCCACCGGGGCTTGGCTGCTCAGGCGGAACTTGTCGCTCAGGCTGCTGGCGCCGGCCAGCTTGGCGAACACCGCTGAGTCGAGCAGCAACTTGTCGCCATCGGCCGCCCTGAAGTCCATCACCGTGTCAGCCTGTTCCGCACCAGGGGCGCCGCTGAACACAAAGCTGTCGGCGCCACTGCCGCCATAGAGCGTGTCAGCGCCTTCGCCGCCAGCTAAGGTGTCAACACCGGCCCCGCCATTGAGCACATCGTCGCCGGCCAGCCCTTCCAGCCTATTTGCTTGGGCATCGCCCACCAGGTAGTCGCGCAGGTTGGAACCTATGGCGTTTTCTATCGACATCAGGGTATCGGGTATGCCGTCGTAGTACTGCGCGCCATAGCGGTAGCGCCAGGCTTGGCCGGCGGCCAGGTCCACCCAGATGCCACCACTTCCGCCAAAGCCGCCATAGGCACGGATGCCGTTGTAGCTTTGCGCGCTGTAGTCCACCGTGTCTGTGCCCGCACCGCCGTCGTAGCGGTTTTGCTCCCAGGCTAAGGTGGTGCGGATCAAGTCATCGCCTTCACCGCCATAGACCGTGTCGGCGCCACCGGCGTCGTAGAAGGTGTCATTGCCCGCGCCGCCGTCGAGCACATTGGCTGCGCCATTGCCGGTGATCACATTGCTCAGCGCGTTGCCGTTGCCATTGATCGCCGCGCTACCGGTCAGCGTCAGAGTTTCGACGTTGGCCACCAAGGTGTAGCTCGCAGCAGCTTGCACCGTATCTGTGCCATCGTTGGCGTTTTCTATCACCACGTCGTCGGTGCTGTCGACCACGTAAGTGTCATTGCCTGCGCCGCCTACCAGGGTGTCAGCACCGGCGCCGCCATTGAGCACATCGTCACCGGCCAGCCCTTCCAGCCGATTGGCCTGGGCATCGCCCACCAGGTAGTCGCGCAAGTTGGAGCCTATGGCGTTTTCTATGGACACCAGGGTATCGGGTATGCCGTCGTAATACTGCGCGCCATAGCGGTAGCGCCAGGCTTGGCCGGCGGCCAGGTCCACCCAGATGCCACCACTTCCGCCAAAGCCGCCATAGGCACGGATGCCGTTGTAGCTTTGCGCGCTGTAGTCCACCGTGTCTGTGCCCGCACCGCCGTCGTAGCGGTTTTGCTCCCAGGCTAAGGTGGTGCGGATCAAGTCATCGCCTTCACCGCCATAGACCGTGTCGGCGCCACCGGCGTCGTAAAAGGTGTCGTTACCGGCGCCGCCGTCGAGAACATTGGCCGCACCATTGCCGGTGATTACATTGCCCAGCGCATTGCCGCTGCCATTGATCGCTCCGCTACCGATGAGCGTGAGGTTCTCGACGTTGGCCGTCAAGGTGTAGCTCACTGAAGCTTGCACCGTATCTGTGCCATCGTTGGCGTTTTCTGTCACCACGTCGTCGGTGTTGTCGACCACATAGGTGTCGTTGCCTGCGCCGCCCACCAAGGTGTCAGCATCGGCGCCACCATTGAGCACATCGTCGCCAGCCAGCCCTTCCAGTCGATTGGTCTGGGCATCGCCCACCAGATAGTCGCGCAAGTTGGATCCGATGGCGTTTTCTATGGACACCAGGGTGTCAGGTATGCCGTCATAGTACTGCGCGCCATAGCGGTAGCGCCAGGCTTGGCCGGCGGCCAGGTCTACCCAAATGCCACCGGTACCACCAAAGCCGCCATAGGCGCGGCTACCGTTGTAGGTTTGAACGCTGTAGTCCACCGTGTCTGTTCCCGCACCGCCGTCGTAGCGGTTTTGCTCCCAGGCTAAGGTGGTGCGGATCAGGTCATCGCCCTCGCCGCCATAGACCGTGTCGGCGCCACCGGCGTCGTAGAAGGTGTCATTACCCTCACCACCATTGAGTTCATCATTTCCAGCGCCGCCATCGAGCGTGTCACCTAAGGAACCGCCTACAAGCGTGTCATTGCCTGCTAGGCCCTGCATCTTGTTGGCCACATCGCGGATTCCGTAAAAGTCGTCGCCTCCGCTGGTGCCCACCTGACGTTGGGCGATTTCGGTCACCGTCCATTCGATGCCATCAGCAAAATGAATGGTCTCGATGCGCTCGTTGCCGCTCCAGCCAAAGTAATCGCTGATGCTCACCGAATCACCGCCAGCCCAAGACAGATTCAGGCTATCTCCCACCCGGCCCACCACCGCAGCTGCGGCGCTCAGCCCCGCGCCCAGCATGAGAACATCTGCATCTCCATCCGTATCATTCGAGGACTTGTAGTCGCTGATCGTGTCAGCACCGTCACCCTGATTGAAGATGTAGATGTCGTCGCCCGAGCCTCCGTCGAGCTTGTCGTTGCCGGCACCGCCCACCAGGCTGTCATTGCCAGCGCCACCATCCAAGCTGTCATTGCCTGCACCGGCGTCCAGAATGTCATTTCCGGCAAGTGCAACCAGGCTGTCATTGCCCGCGCCACCATCGAGCGTGTCACCTAAGGAGCCGCCTACCAGCGTGTCATTACCTGCCAGGCCTTGCATCTTGTTGGCCACATCGAAGATACCGGTGAAATCATCATCCCCGCTGGTGCCCAACTGGCGCTGCGCAGCATCGGCTGCCTGCCATTCAGTGCCATCAGCAAACAGGATGGTCTCGACGCGGCCGCGGCCCTCCCAACTGAAGTAATTGCTGATGCTCACCGAATCGCCGCCAGCCCAAGACAGATTCAGGCTGTCGCCCACCCGGCCCACCACCGCAGCTGCGGCGCTCAGCCCCGCGCCCAGCTTGAGAACATCTGCATCTCCATCCGTATCATTCGAGAACTTGTAGTCGCTGATCGTGTCAGCACCGTCGCCCTGGTTGAAGAGGTAGGTGTCGTCGCCGGAGCCTCCGTCGAGCTTGTCGTTGTCAGTACCGCCTGTCAGAGTGTCGTTACCAGCGCCGCCGCCCAAGCTGTCATTGCCCGCGCCACCGTCCAGCAGGTCGGCATCGCCTCCACCTAACAGCGTGTCGTCACCCGCCAGGCCCCGCATGGCATTGGCTACATCGGAGACACCGTAAAAATTGTCATCCTCGTTGCTGCCCAACTGGCGCTGCGCAGCATCGGCTGCCTGCCATTCGGTACCATCAGCAAACAGGATGGTATCGACGCGGCCGCGGCCCTCCCAACTGAAGTAATTGCTGATGCTCACCGAATCGCCGCCAGCCCAAGACAAATTCAGGCTATCTCCCACCCGGCCCACCACCGCAGCGGCGGCGCTCAGCCCCGCGCCCAGTTTGAGCACATCGGCATCTCCATCCGTATCATTCGAGGACTTGTAGTCGCCAATCGTGTCAGCACCGTCGCCCTGGTTGAAGAAGTAGGTGTCGTCGCCAGAGCCTCCAAAGAGGCTGTCATTGCCGGAACCGCCTGTCAGGATGTCGTTGCCAGCGCCGCCCTCCAAGCTGTCATCGCCCGCACCCCCGTCCAAGCTATCTGCCAGGGCATTTCCGACCAAGGTGTCATTGCCCGCTAAGCCTTGCATGGTGTTAGCCATGTCGTAGAGGCCGGCAAACCTATCGTCCCCGCTGGTGCCTACCTGACGCTGCGCGATATCGGCCGCCTTCCATTCCGTGCCGTCCGCAAAACGAATGGTCTCCACACGGCCGTAGTCGCCGTTGCCAAAGTACTCGCTGATAAGCACAGAATCGGCGTTGCCCCAGGACAGCGTCAAGCTATCGCCCACTCGGCCCACCCTGGTCGAGGCGACATTGAGCCCCACACCCAGCTTCAGAACATCGGCATCTCCATCCGTATCATTCGAGGACTTGTAGTCGCCAATCGTGTCAG
>JBAXEN010000230.1:0-6970 GCA_037140415.1 Betaproteobacteria bacterium
GCCTGTCACCGAGCAGCCAGACGCTCAGCGCACAGGTCAACGCGGCGCTGACGGCCACCAGCGCTATTTCAGCGAGCAACTTCACGGGTACGCCGACCTACAGCATCAGCCCGGCCTTGCCGGCGGGCTTGAGCCTGAACACCGGCACCGGGGTGATCTCGGGCACGCCCACGGCATCGCAGGCTGCGACCAGCCACACGATCACCGCCACCAGCGGGGCGCAGACGGCGACGGCATCGATCAGCCTGACGGTGGCCGCGCAAAGCCTGTCACCAAGCAGCCAGACGCTCAGCGGCCAGGTCAACGCGGCGCTGACGGCCACCAGCGCATTGAGCGCGAGTAACTTCACCGGTACGCCGACCTACAGCATCAGCCCGGCCTTGCCGGCGGGCTTGAGCTTGAACACCGGCACCGGGGTGATCTCGGGCACGCCCACGGCCTCGCAAAGCGCGACCACGCACACCATCACCGCTACCAGCGGGACGCAGACGGCTACGGCGACGGTGAGTCTGACGGTTGGAAAAGTCGCTCAGATTGGACTGGTTGTATCGATCAATCCACCCGTATTGAGTGCCAGGCAGGCCGGTGTCATGTCGGTCAGTGGTGGCTCCGGCAGCGGTGCCGTGAGCTATGCGGTGAGCAGCGGTACTTGCACCCTCAGCGGTCACACTCTGACCGCCGGCGTCGTTCGGGAGACCTGTATGGTTCTGGCCACCAAGGCAGCAGATGCCAGTTATCTTGCCAGCACGGCCAGTTTGAGTGTGACGGTATCTGGCCGGATCTCTCTGAGTCAGGCGCTCGATGCGACGGTTCGAGGCGCTATGGATGCTCAGTCGGAGGGTAGCAGTCGCATGGTACAGAGACAGATGGGCAGTGTCAGCGAGCATCTTCAGCGACTGGCTCAAAGCTTCGATTTGAGGGGGTCACGGATTTCTTTTCGTACGACTGACCCGGATTGGAATCGCTTGATGCAGGCCTCACAGATGGTGCAATACGCTCTGGCCAGCACGGGTGCTCGTTCATTGCGCCAGGAACCTGAAGGAGTCACTGGCCATTTGGGAGGGGTAGATCTTGGGGGGAGTGTTTTGGATCAAAGGTCCATGGTTCTAGCTGGGCGGCCCGAACTTGGAGCGCAGAGCATTCCTTCCGTCGATTTGAGCTCAGAGCAGGGGTCCGCTGGACCAGCTCTTGCCTGGTGGGTTTCTGGCGATTTTGGCCGAACCAGGCAGTCTGGGGGCGTTGGTCTCATTGACAGCGAGTCAGTAACGCTGGGGATGGATCTGCGTCTACTGAAGCGCACGATCATCGGTTTTGCTCTGGGGCGCGGCAAAGAACACTCCAAGACTGACAAAGAGGGAACGGTGATAAAGGCCGGCCAGAACTCGATGAGCGTATATGGCCTGAGCGAGGTAGCGCAAGGATGGCTCTTCGATGCACAGCTTGGAAGAGGGGACTTGGCTTTTGAGAATCGCCGTTACTCTGGCTCGAACGCCGTCTTCCTTCAATCTGAGCGCAGGGGATACTCCTGGTTTGGTGGACTGGGCTTGAGCGCGCCGGTCGATTGGGGTGCTTTGCGAGTCGTGCCCTTCTTGCGCTGGAGTTTGGTCGAGACACGGTTGAATGCCTATGCCGAATCTGGAGACGCCAACGCCCTGAGCTATGGCGGTTCTAAGGTTCAAGGCCGGTCTTGGCAGCTTGGATCTCGCATGGCGCAAGATTTCTCGGTCTCGGAGTCAGGTCGATGGACCGGCGAGGGGCGTTTCGAGATGCGGCGCAGCATCAGTGGCAGCATGACTCAGCAGGTGAGTTTTTCGGATCCCAGTTCTCCTGATGTCGCGCTGATGCAGGTTGATGCTGTGGCGCGCCATTTCCTTGGGGTTGGGGCAGGTATTCGTCATACATATCGTTCGGGGGTCAGTACGGGGCTGCAGTGGGATTGGATGGGTGGCGGCGGACTGATGCAGCAACGCCTTAGCCTGCAGTGGCGGTTTCCGCTCTGACGGTCAGTTCACTTTGATGGCGCGCCAGGGGTTCGGTTGAGGTGACTGGCTTCAGCGGCGACGGCGAGTGGCACGATTTCTTGGCGACTTGGTCGTTTTTGGCGGGCCTATCGGCTTATCTAGCCGCAGCAGTCTTTTAAGATGCGCCCATGGCTGACCTGACCACCACCCTGATCCATCATCCCTACCGCCCGCCGGCGGGTTTCGAGGCCATCACCGCGCCGGTGCACAAGGCATCGACGGTGATCTTTCCCTCTGTGCAGGCACTGCGCGAGCGTGACTGGACGCACCAGCGGGGTTATTCCTACGGCCTGGCGGGCACGCCCACCAGTTTCATGCTCGAAGAGCGCATTGCCACCCTGGAGGGTGGGCGTTACTGCGCGCTGGCGCCCAGTGGGCTGGCCGCCTTGAGCCTGGTGGACATGGCGTTTCTGTCGGCCGGCGACGAGCTGCTGATTCCCGACAATGCCTATGGGCCCAACAAAGCGTTTGCGCAGCATGAGCTCAAACGCTGGGGCATTTCCTGCGCCTTCTATGACCCGATGAACCCGGCCGACCTGGCCGCCAAGCTCAGCCCCCGCACCCGCCTGGTTTGGCTGGAGGCGGCCGGCTCCATCACCCTCGAATTTCCGGATCTGCCCGCTTTGGTGGCGGCAGTGCGCGCGCAGTCCTTGGCCCACCCCCAGGGTGTGGTGATTGCGCTGGACAACACCTGGGGCGCTGGCCTCGCCTTCAATGCCTTTGACATGGGCGTTGATGTCAGCATGCAGGCGCTGACCAAATATCCTTCGGGCGGCGCCGACGTGCTGATGGGCTCAGTGGTCACCCGCGACGAGGCGCTGCACCATCAGGTGCTGCTGTGCCACACCCGGCTGGGCCTGGGTGTGGCCGCCAACGACATTGAACTGGTGCTGCGCGGCCTGCCCTCGATGGCGGTGCGCTACGCCGCGCAGGACGCCAGCACCCGCAGCCTGGCCACCTGGCTGCAGACCCTGCCGCATTTCGATCAGGTGCTGCATCCGGCGCTGCCGAGCTCGCCCGGCCACGAATTCTGGCAGCGCGACTGCAGCGGCGCCGCCTGCCTGCTCAGCCTGGCGTTTCGGCCAGAGATCAGCCAGGCGCAGGTGGATCTGTTTTGCGACAGCCTGCGCCTCTTCAAGATCGGCCACAGCTGGGCCGGTCCGATGAGCTTGTGTGCGGTCTACCAGGCCGCCAGCATCCGCAGCCTGCCTTCGGCCTACCGCGGCCCCTTGGTGCGCCTGGCCGTGGGGCTCGAAGCGTTGGAGGACCTGAAGGCCGACATCGCGCAGGCGCTCCAAAAGCTGTGATTCCAGCTCCCTGCCCCTTTCGGCGGAGGGCAGGGGTGGGGGCTCTCGCAGCACAGACATGGCCTCATGCGTGCCCCTGCCCAACCCTCCCCCAGAGGGTAGGAGCTCAGGTCGAGGCGGCCAAAATCTCCTGCGCCAGTTCCCGCATGGCGTCGTGACTGTGGTTGAGGGCCTGTACCGACCCGGCCTGCGGGTAAAGCGTGAAATTGCGCTGCATCGAGGCCAGATAGGTGGGGTCGTAATGTTGGACCAGTAACTCGCGCACCACCTCGGCGCTCTGGCCGGCCCGGGCCAGCGCCTGCCACCGACGTACCGTAGGCCCGCCGCGCACCTCGGTCAGGGTCTGCAGCCGCTCGCAAAAAAACTCGGTATCGCGCACAAAAAAATCGTAGTCCTGCAGCAGCAGCTGCACCCGCTCCTCGTCGGCCAGTTCTAGCCGCAGGCAGGCGCTGGCGCGCATGGCGCTCATCAGGCTGTCGGGCACGGCCAGATTGCCCACCTTCTTGCTCTCGCTTTCCACATAGACGATGCGCTCGGGAGAAAAGCGCCGCAAGGCGTCCCAGACCAGCGTGTCGAAGGCTTTTTGCGTGGGCTGCGTCTGGCCGGGCACCAGGCCCAGCACCGAGCTGCGGTGGCGCGCCAGGCCTTCGAGGTCAAGCACCTGCGCGCCTTGGGCGGCCAGGGCATGCAGCAGCCGGGTCTTGCCCGAGCCGGTGGTGCCACAGATCACCTCAAAGCGCAGCCGCTCGACCTGGCGGGGCATATCGAGCAGCATGGCCGCCCGAAAAGCTTTATAGCCGCCTTCGATCAGGCTGGTGCGAAAACCGATCTGGTCCAAAATCAACCCGAGTGAGCCGCTGCGTTTGCCGCCGCGCCAGCAGTACAGCAGTGGTGCCCAGTCCTTGGGCTTGTCCAAGAGCTCGCGTTCGATGTGCGAGGCGATGTTGCGCGCCGCCATGATGGCGCCGCGCTTCTTGGCCTCAAAGCCGTTGACCTGCTTGTATTCGGTGCCGATCTGCTGGCGCTGCGCGTCGTCCAGCGTGGGCCAGTTGAGCGCGCCGGGCAGGTGGTCCTGGGCATATTCGCCCGGCGAGCGGGCATCGATGATGGCCGAGAACTCGCTCCAGCGGGCCATGGCCTGTTCAGCCGTGATGTGTTGCAGACTCACTTGAGCAGTTTCTTCAGTTCGGGCCAGACATTGTCGAGCATGCGTGGCTGGGCCTGTGCGTTGGGGTGGATGCGGTCGGCCTGGAACCACTCGGTCGGGTCGGGCCGGTCGGCCACGCCCTTGAGGAAAAACGGCACCAGGGCGCTCTGGCTGTCCTTGGCCACCCGGCTGTAGACGGCAGCGAAGTCGGCGCTGTATTTGGCGCCGTAGTTGGGCGGCATCTGCATGCCCACCAGCAGCACCCGCGCGCCGGCCTGCTTGCCGGCCTGCGCCATGGCACGCAGATTGTCTTCGGTCATGTTCAGGGGTAGGCCGCGCAGCGCATCATTGCCACCGAGCTCGACGATCAGCACCCGCGGCTTGTGCTGGCGCAGCAGGGCAGCCAGGCGCGAGCGCCCGCCCGAGGTGGTGTCGCCGCTGATGCTGGCATTGACCACGCTGGGCCTGCCGGGCTCGGCGCTGAGCTTTTGCTGCAGCAGGGCCACCCATCCACTGCCGCGCGGCAGGCCGTACTCGGCGCTCAGCGAATCGCCGACCACCAGCACGCCGGCAGCTCCCGGCTCGGCAGAGGCCCGCTCGGCC
Organism: Betaproteobacteria bacterium; assembly: GCA_037140415.1. Lineage (GTDB taxonomy): Bacteria > Pseudomonadota > Gammaproteobacteria > Burkholderiales > Burkholderiaceae_C > Polaromonas. Next base: position 5,079 of record JBAXEN010000230.1, read on the forward strand.
CAGCCCGTCAAGAGCAGGCCCAAAGCCAACAGGGCGCTTCGGCGGTCAGTGTTTGTCCCGAGGCGCTGTGGGCCTGCTGCGGCCTTGTTACAGTGGCTGTTGTTGGTGCGCTTTTCTGGGTGCACGTTTGTCCTGACGCTCAAAAATTCCACCATGTCCTCATCTGTTCCAGCGACTGCACCAACGACCGCCTCCGTGGTCCGCCTTGATGAGCAAGAGCCCATCATTGCCGTCGAACATGTCTACAAGACCGTGAGCGATGCTGCTGGACCCCTGACGATTTTGCGCGATATCCAGGTCCGCTTTGCAGCGCGGGAAACAGCGGCCATTGTCGGCGCTTCCGGCTCGGGTAAAAGCACGCTGCTGTCCATCATTGCCGGCCTCGATAAACCCAGCCAGGGCACGGTGCGCCTGGCCGGCCAGGACATGTTTGCCCTGAACGAGGACGAGCGCGCTGCTTTGCGGGCGCAGAAAATCGGTTTTGTGTTCCAGAGCTTTCAGCTCATGGCCCATATGAACGCGCTGGAAAACGTCATGCTCCCTTTGGAGTTGGCAGGCGTCAGTGGCGCGCGGGCACAGGCGCGCGAGATGCTCGAGCGGGTCGGCTTGGGCCAGCGCCTCAAGCATTACCCCCGGGTTCTTTCGGGGGGTGAGCAGCAGCGGGTGGCGCTGGCGCGGGCATTTGTGGTTCAGCCGGCGGTGCTGCTGGCCGACGAACCCACCGGCAGCCTGGACTTTGCCACCGGCGAGACCATCATGGCACTGATCATGGCGCTCAACCAGGAGCTGGGCACCACGCTGGTGATGGTGACCCACGACACCCAATTGGCGGCGCGCTGCCACCGGCGCATCACCATCGAGGCGGGGCAGGTGGTCGGCAGCGCTTGATGGACCGCCGCATCGCTTCGAGGGCGCAGCTCCCACCCCCCAAACGGGCGCTGTGAGATCGTGTGGGAGCGCCGCCCCGGCGCGATGGGGCCGGTGATAATCCCCGGCATGTCGTCCTTCCCCAAAGTCCTGTTCGGTTTCCATGCGTTGGGTGTGCGCATCAAGACCGCGCCGCAGTCGGTGATTGAAGTTTTTTTTGACGCGGCGCGCCGCGATGCGCGCATGCGTCAGTTCATGGACCGGGCCCGCGAGGCTGGCGTGCGGCTGATTGAATCGGACGGCCTGCGCCTGGCCAAAATGTGTGGCAGCCATGGTCATCAGGGCGTGGTGGCGCGGGTTTCAGCCATCGATCAGGTCCACTCACTCGATGAATTGCTGGAGCAGCTGGAGGCGGGCGGTGTGGCTCCGCTCTTGCTGGTGCTCGATGGCGTGACCGATCCGCACAACCTGGGTGCCTGCTTGCGGGTGGCCGATGGCGCCGGCGCGCACGCGGTGATCGCGCCCAAGGACCATGCCGCCGGTATCAATGCCACCGTGGCCAAGGTGGCCAGCGGCGCGGCCGAGACCATGCCTTACTTCATGGTCACCAATCTGGCCCGCACCCTGGGCGAGCTCAAGGAGCGCAACATCTGGTGCGTAGGCACCAGCGACGACGCGCCGCGGACGATTTACGGCGCAGACCTCAAGGTGCCCGTGGCCCTGGTGCTCGGCGCCGAAGGGCAGGGCATGCGTCAGCTCACCCGCAAGAATTGCGATGAGCTGGTGAGCATCCCCATGAAGGGCGCGGTCGAGAGTCTGAATGTGTCGGTGGCCAGCGGCGTGTGCCTGTATGAGGCGCTGCGCCAGCGCGAAGCCACCGCCTGAGGGTTCAGGTCAGCACAAAGGCGCCGATCAGCGCGCCGGCCCCCAACAGCCACAAAATATGCAGCCGGGTGCGCCAGACGATGAGCGTGCTCACGGCGGCGATCTGCCACACCGGCCACTGGTCAAGGGTTGAACCGGTG
>JBAXEN010000231.1:0-6927 GCA_037140415.1 Betaproteobacteria bacterium
ATCCACGCAATAGCTAGCGGATTCCAGTCGAGGGGCGGGATTGGACGGAAGGTTAAGGAAATAGGATTTACGATTGCCTCTATCCTGCGATTGGCGCCCATAAAGATTCCTAATAAGACCCCTGCTGCTGCTGACACCAGAAATGCGGTTGTTACCAAGCCAACGCTTTGAAGAATATGTTGATGTAATTTGCCATTGCCATAACCCCGCAGCGCAATGGTTTTCAGTGAAGCCCACGTATCTGCAGGTGTTGGAAAACGATTGGCTGAAATAATTCCAAGCCACTGGGTCAAGGCGAACCAGACTAATCCAACAGCTACTACGAAGAGGATGTAGAAAAAAAACTTTTTCAGAATTTAGATAGCCTGTAGAATAAATGTAAGCGCTTTCATTCTAATACTGAATCTAGCCGAAAAATAGAGAATTAATCAATAATGAGCTTAGTAAAAACCCTAGAAAAACCAACTGTCACCATTAATCAGGTGGCAAAAATGGCGGGGGTTTCTACGGCTACGGTCTCACGAGCGCTCAATAAACCCGAGACAGTCAGCGAGGCATTAAAGAAAAAAATAGAACGCATTATTAAAAAGATCGGCTACATACCAAATGCTGGCGCTCGGTCTCTCATGCTCAAGCGAACTGGCTCAATCGTGTGCCACCGATCAGACCCAACACGAGCAAGGCGCCCGCGCCGATGAGGATGAGCCGGAAATTAGGCACCGCCTTCAGTCCTACCTTTTCGACCGGCTGGCCAAAGGCATCGGCCAGTTTTAGGTTTTCTTCATCCTCCAGCTCACCGGTGTTGCCCGCCTGGCGCAGCTCCTGGCCCACACACTGCAGCTGGAATTGCCCGGCCAGCGTCAGGATCTCGCTGCGGCTGCCGACCCGGTCAAAGGGCAACACCGGCCGCGAATCTTGCAAGCCTGTGATGCTGTAGAGGTCGGGGCCAATCTTGAAGACAAACAGCTCCATACCGCCGCGCGAGACCGACTGGGCCAATTGCAAGGCCGCAGCCTGCGGCTTACCTTTGAAAGTACCGCTCAGACCACGCATCAGGCCGATGAGGTCCTGGGTATCCCCCAGGATGTAATGGCTCAGCCCGCTGCGGTGAGCTGCCCACAGGGTTTGACGCAGTTCCTTGCCGTCACCATAAAAGCGCCAGTCAATGCCAAAGGCATAGGGGCGCCGCTCGATCATGCAGACCTGCGCGGGCCCCACGCCATCGGCGGGGGCAGCATCGAGCACAGAGCTATTGCTGCCTTCGGTATGTGCGCCATCGAAGGGCATGGCGCCAGAGACAGTGTCGTCAGAGGGCAAAGCCAGGGCGGCCGCCGATCCGTCGACGACATCGGGCTGGCCCTTGCGGCGACGCAGGCGCTGCTGCCAACTGTAGATCAGGGCTTTGAAGTCCATGATGCTCAGCTTCCGCTCAGTGAAGGCGTCAGCAAAATGATGACGCTCTTCTTGCTACCCACGCCCAGACGGGAGGCGGGGATCTTGTCGCGCACCACATCGGTCACAGTGGTTCGAGCCTCCTCATACTGATAGCCCAGCAGCACCAAAGATTCGCCCAGGGACATGCTGACCCGCTGCACATTCTGAAAATTGTCGACATTGGGCTGCTGCAGCACCGTCTGGCCAAAGCCTGTGCCGGTGGAATACTGCTGCAATTCGCGGGTTGAGCTGATGCCTATGGACGATTCAAGCAGGACGCGGTTGGAGTCCAAAATGGCGGGTACCAGGCTCAGTGTGAAGCCAGTGTTAAGGTCAGCCACTGTCAAAGTAGGGCCCGAGCTGACCGCGCCCGCAGTGCTGACCACCCCTGCGCTGATGGAGCGCAGATAGGTTTTGGAGTTGGTCACGCTCAGCGGCACCGGCTGACGATGCAGGGTGTTGAGCACCGCCGAATACATATTGCTCACCCGGCCGTAACGCTCCAAAGCTTTGAACAGGACCTGCGCTTCACCTTTGTAGAGGCCTATGCTTCCCGATGTGGTGCTGCCGGCGTTGAAAGCAGGGCCACTGCTGCGCAAAACGGCGCCGCTGCTGAGCGTGCGCGAGACCTCGCCCCAATCGATGCCGCTTTGCGCCTCGGTGTTCATATCGACCTGAACGATCTCCACCTGGATATTGACCTGGCGCATGAACAGCTGGTTAATTTGCTCGACATAGCGCTCGACCTCCTTGACGTTGGCAATCGCGTCACGCACGGTGATCATGCCCAGGCGGGTGTCAAGGTAGAACTGGCCGCTGCCAGAGATCAGCAAGGGAAGCGTGGCTTGCAGGGCGGCCCACAGATCGCCCCCAAGCTCACTGGACAGAGTGGACGAGCCGCTGCTGATGTTGGAAGTAAAACTGGTCGTGCCCTTGAGCGCGCCGGGCAGGGTTTTGACTTGGATGTACTGGGTCACCACCCGGCGAAAGACGATGCGCTCGTCTTCATAGGACCAGCGCAGCTGTGCCTGGCTGGCCAGCCAGTCCAGCAGGCCGGCCAAGGGGCCAGAGTAGTTGAGTTCGAAGGTGGTGCCGACCTGCTCGGGCGTGAGGTTCAGGCGCGATGCGCCTGCCTGCAGGGCCTGGTTGGTCAGCTGCGGCATGGGATCGCCGCCTGCGGCCCCTGCCAGGCCGGGCAGCAGGACTGCTGTGGGAGCACCCGCAGCTAAGGCCGCACGGCCCGGCGCGTAGCTGCGCGGGTCTTGCAAGGCGTCAGGCGTCATGAGCACCACCACGCCCAAGGTACGGGTGAGGATGTCAGCAATGGTGCTCAGGCTGTGGCGGCCCGGGTAGCGCACCGTGATGCTTTCGATGTGCGAGGGCAGCATGGCTGAACGTACCAGGGGGATGGAGCGCGAGGTAAAGCGCACCGCCTTTTCTTCAGACACCAGCGGTGCCATAGGCTTGACCTGCCGGGCCAGGGTCTGGGCCTGCTGGGAACGCTCATTGCTGGCACGGTGGACTTCATCATTGGCCTTGTCAAAGCCGCTGCTGCATGCCTGCAGGCCAAGCGCCATGGCCAGGCACAAGGGACGTAAATACAAGGGGCTCATAGGTAGATCTCTGCGTAGCGAAGTAGGTCATTCGGTAAGGCAAGCGGTAGGCGCTGCCGGGCGGAAACAAGTGCTAACAAGGGTTAATAAGGGCTATCGGCGCTGATCGTCCATGTGGCGCACCACCCGCAAAACCCGGGCGGAGGAATTGAACACAGCCTGCAAGGGATAGTCGGTAAGGGCCACACCCGCCATGACCTGGCCTACAGCCTGGTGCAGCGAGCTGTTGAACACCACCTCGGCCTCGATGGGGTAATCGCGGTCGACCTGCCAGAGCAACTGCAAATTAGCCTGCTGTGCCCAACGGCGCATGGTGCGGTAAAGCGTCTTGTCGCTGAGCAAGATAGACCATTCCTGGGCCTGCGGTACCTCGGCTGAAGCGGCCTTGACGGCGGCTGGCTGAGCCGGTGCGGTGGTATCGACCTTAGGGGCTGCGGCTGCAGCGGTAGGAGGTGTAGCGGTAATAGCTGTAGGTGCTGTAGCTGTAGGTGCTGTAGCTGTAGGAGCTGTAGCTGTAGGAGCCGCAGCTGTAGGAGCCGCAGCTGTGTCAATAGGGGCTGTAGCAATAGGGACGCTGGGGCTTGCGGACTTTGTCGCCGTAGGGGCCTCGGCTGTAGAGGCCGTAGGGGCCATAGGGACCGCATCTGTGTCGGGACGCGCTGCGGCACTTGCAGCCGGGCCAGCGCCCGCCGGCTCGGCGGCCGAGGCCGCCGCCGGTGAGCGCTCCAGGGCCGGACGCAAGCTGCGCAGCCACTGGATCTCAGGCGCCGCCTGGGGCTGCGCCGGCTCGGCGGCCTGAGCCCAGGCCGACAAGCCGCAGGCCAAGCCCAGAAGCAAACAGGGTTTGAACATCATGGCTCGGCCCTTTTGCATCAACGACGGGGAATCAGCAGCGAAATGTCTGCCGTGTTGCTGCCTCCTGAGCAAGCTCCGACAGTCACAGCGTTGGAGTAGTTGATGGCTGCGACGGCACCATTTATCGGCCGCTTGATGGACGTACCAGCGTTGGCCATCAGGTCCGGGGCAGCAGCATTATTTGCCAAGGCAGCGCCATTCCTAATTGAAGCAGCCAGAGCCAAGCCCTCAAGGCCAGCTGCGAGGTCGGAACAAGCGGCAACAGGAATACCTGTCAGGGTATAAACGTACGCCTGATTAGGGTCGAGATTAAACTCAGTAGCACTCAAGGGCCTGACATATATACTATTGCCAAATGGGTGCTGGATGTCTGCAGCCGCAGTGCCGCCACCAGTGATGACATTGGCGTCCCAGACCTCTTGACCCTGTGCGGACAGATTTTGCGTTGTTGCTCCGCCATAATTGTTATCGCGTATCAATTTAGCGACAATTTTATTGACTGCAATATTTGTCTGAGAAATGGTTTTATTGACATTGTTGGCGCGCAAGATAGCCTGTACACCGAATATCGCGCCGGCAATGATCACCGCGATAATGGCCAGAACAATTGACAGCTCAATAAGGCTGTAGCCGCGCTGCGACTTTTTGTAGTGAGATTGAACAAGAGATTTCACGAAAAGACTCCTAAAAGGAAGTTAAGGGGATTTGATTGTTTAGCTTACAGATAGTCAGTGTGTTAAATAAATTAAATTGTCAGGGTCGTTAGCGTTAAATCAAGTAAATTATGATCAAGCCAGCTTTGGCGCACGGGATAAGCCCTTGTGTATGTGTTTTTATTTGGTTTTTGTATGGATTTCTATATTTAAAATCTGATGATCTGTTCGCCTATGCCGGTGCGGATTGTGTCCAGCGCCTGAGACTGTGAATTTAAATAAGGTAAATTCCTAGACTGCCTCCTGACCCGGCAGTCAAGTGACTTTGCGGCTCGAGCAAGGCCGCACAAAGCGCGCCGACAAGGTTGAACTGCTGCTGAGCGGCAGCGCTTGTTAGAGGCGCTGCCGTACCAGCCTCAAGGGCAGCGGTAGCGCGAAGTTTGGCGTCAGGGCAAGGGGCTGCCCCAGCAAGAGCGGGCAGGCAGCAGGTAGCTCAGAGGCGCTGCGAAGAAGGCCTACAAGGTTTTGGCGGCCGCGCTCATCTGCAAGAGCTGCAACTGGGTGTGACCTGGGTAAAGGATCAGCGCCTTCTTGCGGACGGCTTCGGCTTCCTGCAAGCGGCCCAGGGTAATCAGGGACTGCACCAGGCCAATGTAGACCGAAGGCCGCGGCGAATGGTGCACAAAGCCCAGAGCCCATTCGGCATAGCCCTGAATGGCCTGCATGTTACCGGTCATCAAGGCACCGATGAGCACGGGAGTATTCACCCCAAACTCGACCCGGCCGAGCAAGGCCACCGGATTGATGACTTGCCGCATCAGACTGGTGTCTTCATAGCGCCCGTTCTCGTAACGGGTCACCAGCCATAGCGTGTGCAAAGCAGTGAGCATGAAGGGCAGCACCACCAAAGGGATGAGCAGGCCCAGACTGCGCATCGCCAGCACCGGCCTGTAGGTCAGCTCGCGCCAGCGTGCGGGCCGGCCGTCATCTATCGACCGGTCTTCCACTTCGGCGTCGAGCTGATGCACCAGGACGATGAAGACCAACCACAGCACTACCGCATGGTAGAAAGGGTATTCGGTCTGGGTGTGCAGCAGCAGGGGCAGCAGCATGCCCAGCAGGGCCAGGCCCAGGCTGCGCTGGGGCGCCTGCAGCGCCCGCACCAGCAGCGCCAAGCCCATGAGCAGAAGACCCAGCAAGGGCAGCAGCCCGCCCTCGACCGCCCAGTACAAAAGTTCGTTGTGCGGATGCGTGACAAAGCCGCCCAAGTCCGGCAGCTCGGGCTTGAGCAGCTTGGCGCTCATGTGGAACTCCAGGAAGGTCGCCTCAAAGCCACCATATCCCCAGCCACGCCAGGGGGAGGCCAGGACCATCTGCAGCGAGGTCGACCAATAGGCCGAGCGCACACCGATGGATTTGTAAGCCTCCAGCCCGCGCTGCACCGCGCCCGTGCCTTCTGCGCCCGCCCCCAGGGCCTGCGCCAGCAGACCCAGGCCCGCGCCCAGGCCGACCAAGCCCAATACGAGGGCCAGCTTGCGTTGACTGCGCAGCCAAGGCGCCATCAGCAGCAGGCCCAGGATCGCGCCGAGCTGGCCCACCCGAGACTGAATGACCACCAGCAACAGGCCAGCGGCGACCATCATGCCCCAGCGCAATGCGCACAAGGCTTGCCTTGCTCGAATGGTTTTGGCTGGGATGGGCTGCCCATCGGGGTCTTGCGGCTGCCGCATCGCCCTGCCCTCCAGCCAGAGGGCCAGCATCAAACCGGTGGAGATAAGGCTGGCCATCACATTGACCTGCTGGAAGATGCCGGTGGGCCGGTTCAGCCGAGCGTCATAGCCCATGGGGTTGTTATGCCCCATGAAGAAATACTGCACCAGACCCAGCACCGCCTCCAGCGCCACACCGCCGAGCACCAGATATAACAAGCGCTCCCGGCCCTTGCTGCCCAAAGACCATTGCGACAGGGTCCATAAAAACAGCAGGCCGGCCAGCAGGCCCAAGAGGCGCGGAATCGCATAGGCCCGCACCTCCTGGCCAGGGTAGAGCATGGGCAGCACCAGCAACACGGCCGCCAGCCACCAGGTACTCTGTAAGGGCGACCAGTTGAGCTTGCGCCGGGACGCCACCATCCACAGGCCCAGGCCAATGGCCAAACTGACAAACATCCAGGCCCAGGCATTGAAAGGCAGATCCAGCCCGGCGCCCCCCCGGTGACTCATGAAGAAATGCATGGCGCCTAGGAAGTAAAGCGCGCAGAGCACCCAGAGGCTGCGGTGGAGGAAGCCCATGATGTATTGATTCTTAAAAACAAGCACTAGGGAAGGTCTGCACAACAGCCGCTGAAATGACTGCTGACGCGTGATTGTTCA
>JBAXEN010000232.1:0-6880 GCA_037140415.1 Betaproteobacteria bacterium
CGCTGCTCCCCTGGTTGCCTCTGTTGGCCAAGCAGATCCTGCTCAACAACCTGATTTCGGATTTGCCCTCGCTGATGATCTCCACCGATCGGGTTGACCCGCAGGTGCTCACCCAGGCCCAGCGCTGGGACCCGCAGCGGGTGCGGCGCTTCATGCTCGGCTTTGGCCTGATCAGCACGGTGTTCGACCTGCTGACCTTCGCCATGCTGCTGTGGGTGTTTGAGGGCGGCCAGGCCCTGTTTCAAACCAGCTGGTTCGTGATTTCGGTGCTCACCGAGCTGGCGGTGCTTCTGGTGCTGCGCACCCGTTTGCCCTTCTGGACCCAGAGGCCCAGTTTCTGGCTGGGTGCGACGACCGCGCTGGCCGCCTTGCTGGCCCTGGCCCTGCCTTATCTGGGCTCGATCAGCACGGCTCTCGGACTGGTGCCCATGCCTTTGCCTTTGATGGCGGCCGGCCTGGGCATTGTGCTGGCTTATTCGCTGACCACCGAGGCTTGCAAACGCTGGATCTGGCGGGCGTAGGAAGGGCCAGGCCAACTGCTCCTTGGGCGTCAATGGCGACCCCCGGCGGTGTCGAGCCGAGCCCCCGCCTCAGGCAAAAGCGCGGCGCAGCGCCGCAGCGCAAACCTCCAGGGCGGTGCGCGACTCGTCGATGATTTTGCCCAGCAGCAAAAAGCCGTGGATCTGGCGCTCGAAGCACAGGTATTGGCTGGTCACGCCTGCATGTGGGAGCGCGTCGGCATAAAGCAGGCCATCGTCGCGCAGCGGATCGAAGCCAGCGGTCAGCACCAGCGCCGGTGGCAGCCCTTGCAGGCTGGGTGCCAGCAAGGGTGAGGCGCGCCAGTCGTCCAGAGGTCTGTCGGGGCCCATATAGGCCTGGATGTAGGCGGCCATGCCCGCCCGTGTCAGGCCGCGCCCCTCGGCATGGGCCTGGTAGCTCGGCGTGTCGGTGCGCATGACCGTGCTCGGGTAAATCAAGAGCTGAAACGTCGGTGCGTGGGGCTGGCCACGCAAACCCAGGCAGGCCGCCGCTGCAAGACTGCCACCGGCGCTGTCGCCAGCCACTGCGATCCGCTCAGGCGAGATGCGTAACTCGCTTGCGCGCCCCACCAGCCAGCCATGGGCGGCCAGTGCGTCTTCGAAAGCCGCTGGGAAGCGGTGCTCCGGCGCGAGCCGGTAGTCCACCGAAAACACAGCGCAGCCGGCGGCGTTGCTCAGCGCGCGGCAGAGGCCGTCGTGGCTGTCGATGCTGCCCACCATCCAGCCGCCGCCATGCAAATAGATCAATGCCGGCAGCACCTGTTCGGCGCTGGCCTGTGCCGGCCGGATTTCACGCACCACCATCCGGGCATCGCCGCTGGCGAGCGTGTGGTCGCGGCTCAGAGACACAGGCTCTTGCGCCGGCTCGGTGAAGTGGCGCCGCCCCAGGTAGAGGGCCCGCAATTGCGCCGGGGTTGGGTTGGGTCCAGCCTGAGCGTTGTGGGCGGCCAGCGCCTTAAGAGCCCGTTCTGCTTGGGGGTCGAGCATGGTGAGATCCAGGGGTCGGGAGGGGTCGATTCATTCTAGGGCTGTGGATTGATGGATACGGCCCTTGCTCTGGCCTTGCGCCTGGCCGAATCGTTGGGAGCTCACCCTCGCGGGCCTGAGTCCTCGAGGGCATTGGAACGGACTGCTGCGTGGTAGCTTGAACATCAGCGCCCAAGCAAGGCTCGGCGCGAATGGGGCATGCCCGCCCGGGAATTTCTGTGTACCCGCAGCATGAGCCGGGCGGGCATGCCCCATTCGCGCGGGGCACGGTGCTCACCTCGCCGCAGCGCATCGCGCCCACTGCGGCCAATGCGGCCAATGCGGCCAATGCGGCCTAGCAAAACTTCACTCACCGTGTCCCGCAACCCAAGTGTTTGATAGTTTGCAAACGCGGTTGAATAAATTCAGCAAAGTTCTATAACCGGTTCACTTCAGCCCCGGCCCCTTCTCAAAATCGTATGAAAACATTCCCGACTTCTCACTTGCTCACACTGAGCAGCGCCGCAATCTTGATTCTGTTGACCGCCTGCGGCGGTGGTGGATCTCCTGCGCTGACATCCAGTCAAATATCCGGTGCGGTGATTGACGGCTATATCGAAGGAGCCAAGGTCTGCCTGGACGTCAACAGCAATGGGACATGCGACAGCGGCGAGCCATCGGCCACGACCAGTGCTAAGGGGGCTTACAACTTGGATACGACCGGCGTGGGGACGACGGGGCTCAATGTGATTGCAGAAATTCCTGCTTCAGCCAAAGACTCCGACGATGACGGGCAAACATTGGCTGCGGCTGGCAAGTCCGCCTACACCATGGCCACGCCCGCCGACAAGCCGGCCGTCATCTCGCCTTTGACGACCTTGCTGGTCGGCAAAATCGCGGTTGACAACATCTCCCTGGCTCAGGCGTCCTCCAAGGTGCTGGCGCAACTGGGACTGCCTGAAGGCACGGATCTCCATGAAGACCATGTGGCCAAAGGCAATATTGCGGTCAACGACGCTGCCAGGCAGGTGGCGGCCCAGTTGCAGGCGCTCCAAGGTTCAATGGGCTCCAATATCAGTGGTGCCGATCGGTGGGTCAAGTTGCAGCAGGCGCGCGATGAGGCAGAAAGGGCAGCCGGCTCCATCAGCAAGACCTCCAACACACTCAACATGCCTGCCAGCTTGGCCAACGTGGCCAACGGCAAACTCCTGGCCTACAGAATGAACAGTGCCAAAGGTCAGGCCATCTCTGCCACGGCCATGCTGTTTACCCCCAAGACTGCAACACCGAGCACAGGGTGGCCGCTGCTTGTCTTCGGTCATGGCACTACTGGCCTGGAGGCTGAGTGCGCACCGAGCGTGACCATGAACGCCAGCGGGACCTGGGACTATGCGTCCTTGGTGGCCAGTCTGGTGGCGCAGGGGATGGTCGTTATCGCACCGGACTATGAGGGCCTCGGCAGCCGGGAGATGGGTGTGGTGCCCGGGCACCCCTATCTTGACCTGCGCAGTGCAGGCCAGTCCATGGCCCTGGCCGCGGTGGCCGCCAAGAAGCAACTGAGCAACAGCTTGTCTGGCGATTGGGCCACCCTGGGGCATTCCCAAGGCGGCCATGCAGCTCTGGCGGGGGCTCAGTTTTCGAGCTTGGCCAAGCAACTGGATTCTGGCTTGAACTACAAGGGTGCCGTCGCCATAGCTCCTGCGTCAAATTTGCTGTTTTCGCTCAATACCATGGGGGCGGCTCTTGCTGCAGCGGCACCGGCCGATTATTCAAATGCTTACTCGACTCTGATCAACGCCAATTTGTATGCTGCTTATGTGGTGAGAGGGGCTCAAAGCACGCCAACGCCCATCTCAGCCCATGGTCTTCTTGGCAGCAGGATGCTGGCCGTCTACAACAGTTCCGTCGACAAGGGGTGCCTCAACGAATTTGTGACGGCCATTGCTCGTGACGTTTCAGCCTATTCAGTGACGGCCAACGCGGCACCCAAGGACTACCCTGGGGTCAGCCTGAGCGCAGTCAATGCAGCCAAGCTTGCGGCGCTCTTGGCTGCCCGTGAGCCTGGGCAGTCCAAGCTACCGGGCAAGACATTGATCGTGCAGGGCAGCGCTGACACCACCGTGCTGCCCCTGAGCACCGACAAGCTCATAGACACCATGAAGGCCAAGGGCAGCGATGTCACCCGCAGTTTTCACAATAGCCCAACAGCGACGCACTCCGGTGTTCTGGCACTGCAAGCAGCACAGCTGGATATGACGGCGCATGTGCGCGCATTGTTTGGACTCGTCGGTGGCGGTGGCAGCGGTAATCCGGTGAGTCCGTGATGGGCTGTCTCAACGCAGTAGCGGACAGATATCGATAGCAACTGACAGACTGCCGCTTCAGAGGCTGGACTTTTCGACGACCCCACGACCCAAGGAGACCTTACCCATGAATGCCCAAGACCGTGTCAAGCTCTGGCTCAAAGACTTCGATGCTGCCCTCCAGCGCCGCGATGCTGACGCCGCTGCCGCACTGTTCCACGCCGACAGCTACTGGCGCGATCTCGTTTCCTTCACCTGGAACATCTTGACGTCGGAGGGGCCTGAGCAGATCCGAAACATGCTTAAGGCGACCCTGGCTCAGGTTCAGCCCAGTGGCTGGGCGATCGACGGCTCGGCCACTGAGGCCGACGGACTGACCGAGGCCTGGGTGAGCTTTGAGACGGCGGTGGCGCGTGGGCGAGGGCAGCTGCGCCTGAAAGGAGGCAAGGCCTGGACTTTGCTCACCACCATGGTCGAGCTCAAAGGCTTTGAGGAGGCCAAGGGCTTGACCCGCCCCAAAGGCGTTGAGCATGGCTCCTGCAAAGGCCGTCAGACCTGGAAGGAGGGGCGCGAGGAAGAGGCCCGCAGCCTGGGCTACACCCGCCAGCCCTATGTGGTGATCGTCGGTGGCGGGCAGGCCGGCATCATTTTGGGCGCGCGCTTGCGCAAGCTGGGCGTGCCAGCCATCATCATCGAAAAGAACGCGCGCGCCGGCGATTCTTGGCGCAACCGCTACAAGAGCTTGTGCCTGCACGACCCGGTCTGGTACGACCACCTGCCTTACATGCCCTTCCCCGAAGACTGGCCGGTGTTCGCCCCCAAGGACAAGATTGGCGACTGGCTGGAGATGTACACCAAGGTGATGGAGCTCAACTACTGGAGTTCTACCACCTGTAAAAAAGCAGCCTATAACGACAAGCGCCAGGAGTGGGAGATCACCGTCGAGCGCGAGGGCCGGGAGGTGACCCTGCGGCCCAAGGAGTTGGTCGTTGCCCTGGGCGTCTCGGGCTACCCCAGCGTGCCGCAGATTGCGGGTGCCGACACCTTTGAGGGCGATCAGTTCCACTCCAGCAAATTTCCGGGCGCTGAGAATTACCGCGGCAAGAAGGCGCTGGTCTTGGGCTCGAACAATTCGGCGCACGACATTTGCGCAGCCCTCTGGGAAGAAGACGTGGACACCACCATGATCCAGCGCTCGTCCACCCATATCGCGCCCTCGCAAGCCCTGATGGACCTTGCCTTGGGCGGGCTGTATTCAGAGCAGGCGGTCAAAAACGGCATCGATCATCACACCGCCGATCTTGTGTTTGCCAGCGTGCCCTACAAGATCATGCACAGCTTTCACATCCCGGTGTACGAGGAAATGAAAAAGCGCGAGGCCGATTTGTATGCGCGGCTGGAGAAAGCCGGCTTCATGTTGGACTTCGGTGTGGACGGCTCGGGCTTGTTCATGAAGTACCTGCGCCGGGGCTCGGGTTACTACATTGATGTGGGCGCCTCAGAGCTGGTGGCCAATGGCAGCATCAAGCTCAAAAGTGGGGTGAACATCGCGCAGATCAAGCCCAAGGGCGTGGTGCTGAGCGACGGCACCGAACTGGCGGCCGATTTGATCGTCTACGCCACCGGCTATGGCTCGATGAACCAATGGCTGGCTGACCTGATCTCGCCCGAAGTCGCCAATCGTTTGGGCAAGGTCTGGGGCCTGGGCTCGAACACCCCCAAAGACCCCGGCCCCTGGGAAGGCGAGCTGCGCAATATGTGGAAGCCCACGCAGGTGCCGCACCTGTGGGTTCAGGGTGGCAATCTGCACCAGAATCGGCACTACTCGCAGTTCATGGGCCTGCAACTCAAGGCGCGCTATGAGGGCATCGCGACCCCGGTCTACCGGCTGGGCGAGGTACACCACTTGGCCTGAGACGATATGCCTAGCCTGCCAAGGGTACGGCGGCCTTGCAAAGTCCTGCCCCCTAAAATGTTTTTGGCCGTCCAAAAACTTGAATCAAGGAGCGAGGATCTTGCACAACACATCCCGTTTTACCAGGCGTGTACTTGCGTGTCTGCTCGTCGCCGGCGCAGGTCTTGCGCAGGCCCAGGGGGCTTACCCGGATCGAGCGCTGCGACTGATCGTGCCGTTTTCTGCCGGCGGTGGCACCGATGTGGTGGCACGCAGCCTGGCCAAGGGCTTGTCGGAACGGCTCAAGCAGGCGGTGGTGGTGGAGAACAAGGCGGGGGCGGGCTCGACCTTCGGCACCGATGCGGCAGCGAAGGCTGCTCCCGACGGGCATACCTTGTTGTTCGCATCGGCGGCCTACAGCTTTTCGCCCACGGTGTATGCCAAGCTCCCTTACGCGCCGGATGATCTGATTGCGGTGGCTATGGTCAACATCACCCCGTTGATGCTGACCGTTCATCCTTCGGTGCCCGCCAAGAACCTGCGCTCCTTTATCGCTTTGCTCAAGGCCCAGCCCGACAAGTTCAGCTACGCATCATCCGGTGTGGGCACGACGCTGCACATCGCGGCCGAGCACTTCATCCGCTCGGCGGGCCTCAATGCCCAGCATGTGCCTTACAAGGGCGAGGCCCCGGCCATGACCGATCTGCTCAGCGGCCAGGTGGCCTTTATGGTCGGTCAGGCCTCCTCGGCGGTGCAATACCTCAAGACGGGGCGCTTGCTGGGCCTGGGGGTCACCACGCCCAAGCGGCTGAAATCGGCTCCCGAGGTGCCGACACTTGATGAGGCCGGCATGCCAGGTTTTAGTGCCTATGGCTGGAATGCGATCCTGGTGCCCAAGGGCACGCCCAAAGCCATCGTGGACCGCCTCAACCGTGAGATCAACGCGGTGGTGGCAGGCTCTGAGGTGCAGAAAAGCTTTGCAGACCTGGGGCTGGATAACCTGGACCCGGTCACGCCGGAAGGTGCTGCGGCCTTCATTGCCGCCGAAACCACCAAGTGGGCGCCCGTCATACGTGGCGCGGGCATCAAGGCAGAGTAGTTGTCTCAGGGCGGCGGCAGACGCCTGGAGCGGGCGATGGGAATCGAACCCACGTCTTGAGCTTGGGAAGCTCAGGTCC